>CBKZAG010000415.1:0-1519 GCA_966692625.1 uncultured Comamonadaceae bacterium | reverse complement strand
AAGCGCCCCAGCAAGAAAGACAAGCTTCGGGCTGCGGCAGCACAAGCCGCCAGCAAGCCCTGAGTCCGGCCTTGCCTGAGCAAACTCACTCTTGCCCGGGCTCCGAGCCGCCCGCCACGGCGGCATCTGCACTCGCCGCCCTGGGCTGACGCACACCGGGCACCGCCAGAATTTCTACGTACACGTGGGTGGCCCCTGCCTGCGCCGCAGTGTCCAGGCGGGCACCCAGTTCGTTCAGGTGGGCCACCTCGGCATTGTCGGCTTGGGTGCCGAACTTGCAGGCAAAGTCCCAGAAGTCTGCACCTTCTGGCAAGGCACGGCGGCGCTCGCGCTTCACATACTTGTGCAACTCGTGCCTGATGGCGTCCAACACACGAGCGGGTTGCTTGCCCTCGGCATGCAGCGGAAAAGTCTTTTTCATGTAGATCCTGTCCACGCCGGACGGAGCCGACATAGCCCCTTGGCGGGAGCGCGATTATGCGCCCACCACGCCAAGAGCGAAAAAGTCAGCGTTTGGACGAGATCAGCCAGCTCACGCCCACCGCGATCAGCACCAGCGGCCACCATACGCTGATGATCTGGCGAATGCTGACCGTGACGAATCCCAGGTTGGACAGAAGGAAGTATGTCCCCAGCAGGATCAGCGCGATCGCGGTGGTCTGGTTTTTCATGAGGCGATCTTTCAGAGTGCCTTGGCCAGGCGCTTGACGCCTTCGCGGATCTTCTCCACGTCAGACGTGGCAAAGCTCAGGCGCAGCGCAGCTGTATCGGGTTGATCGCAGTAGAACGGAACGCCGGGCACAAAGGCAACGCCCTGGTCAATGGCTCGCAGCGAATAGGCCTTTGCGTCGGTCTCGCGGCCACCCGCACCCGTCAGGCGCGCCCACACAAACAGGCCACCTTTGGGCTGCACGAAGGAAATGGTGTCACCCAGCTCGGCCCGCAGGCTGTCGCACATGGTCTGTGCCCGCTCGGCATACACAGCACGGGCACGCGTCAGGTTGCCCTCCATGCGGCCAGCTTTCAGATACTGTGCCGCCGTAGCCTGCGCAAAAGTGCTGGAGTTGGCGTCGCTGAACTGCTTGCACATCACCGCCTTGGCCTGCAACTCTGCAGGCGCAATCATCCACCCCAGGCGGAAACCGGCAGACAGCGTCTTGCTCAAGGAGCCGCAGTGCACCAGACATTCACGGCTGCCAGGCACCTGTTCGCTCAACGCCAACAAGCTGGGCGGCGGCGCCTCGCCAAAATACAGGTCGCCGTAGGGGTCGTCCTCCACGATCAGCGTTTGGTACTTCACTGCCAGCTCCAGAATGCGCTTGCGGCGCTCCAGCGTCAGCGTCGCACCGCTCGGGTTGCCAAACGTGGGAATGAGGTAAACGAACTTGGGACGGTGTTCAACGATCAACTGCTCCAGCCGGTCCACCTGCACGCCCTCGCCATCAATGGGTGCGCTCACCAACTGAGCACCGTACAGGCGGAAACACTGGATTGTGGCGAGGAAGGTCGGGCCTTCCAC
>CBKZAG010000414.1:0-1524 GCA_966692625.1 uncultured Comamonadaceae bacterium | reverse complement strand
CCGAGAAGCAGGCGCGCATCGACTCGGGCAAGGACGTGATCGTGGGCGTCAACAAATACAAGTTGACCAAGGAAGACCCGATCGAGATTCTGGAGGTGGACAACCACAAGGTGCGCGAGCAGCAGATTGCGCGCTTGAAGGACATCAAGGCCAAACGCGACAATGCGGCCGTGCAGGCGGCGCTGGACGCGTTGACCGCCGCCGCCGAAAGCGGCAGTGGTAACCTGCTGGACCTGTCCATCCGCGCCATCCGCCTGCGTGCCACGGTGGGCGAGGTGTCTGACGCACTGGAAAAGGTTTTCGGGCGCCACCGCGCCGACACACAAAAGGTGACCGGGGTGTACGCAGCTGCCTACGATTCGGCCGAGGGCTGGGAAAAACTCAAGGAAGAGATTGCTGCCTTTGCCGAGAGCCAAGGCCGCCGCCCGCGCGTGATGATCGCCAAGCTGGGGCAGGACGGCCACGACCGAGGCGCCAAGGTGGTGGCCACCGCGTTTGCCGACCTGGGCTTTGACGTGGACATGGGCCCGCTGTTCCAGACGCCCGAGGAGTGCGCGCGCCAGGCCATCGAGAACGACGTGCACGCCGTGGGTGTTTCCACACTGGCGGCAGGCCACAAGACGCTGGTGCCTGCCATCATCGAAGAACTCAAGAAGCAGGGCGCCGACGACATCATCGTCTTCGTGGGCGGCGTGATTCCGCGCCAGGACTACGACTTTTTGTACGAGGCAGGTGTCAAGGGCGTGTATGGGCCCGGCACTCCCATTCCCGCCAGCGCCAAGGACGTGCTGGAGCAGATCAAGAAGGCGGTCGCTTGAACCCTGCAGTGTTCTTCGATGGCATCGTCCTGGGACAGGGCGCGGTCCAGCGCCGGGCCATGGCCAAGGCCATCACGCTGCTTGAATCCACCCGGGCGGACCACCGCACCCAGGCGGACGAGCTGCTGACTGCACTGCTGCCACACACCGGCAAGGCGCTGCGGTTGGGCATCAGCGGCGTGCCTGGCGTGGGCAAAAGTACCTTCATTGAAGCGCTGGGTTTGCACCTCATCGGGCTGGGCCACCGCGTGGCCGTGCTGGCGGTGGACCCGTCCAGCAGCGTGTCGGGCGGCTCCATCCTGGGCGACAAGACGCGCATGGAGCACCTGTCGGTGAACGAGCGTGCCTACATCCGCCCCAGCCCCAGCAGTGGCACTTTGGGCGGCGTGGCCGAAAAAACGCGTGAATCCATGCTGGTGTGCGAAGCCGCCGGGTACGACGTGGTCATCGTGGAAACGGTGGGCGTGGGCCAGAGCGAAACCGCCGTGGCCAACATGACCGACATGTTCTGCCTGCTGCAACTGCCCAACGCCGGGGACGACCTGCAAGCCATCAAGAAGGGGGTGATGGAGTTGGCCGACCTGGTGGTCATCAACAAGGCCGATATCGACCCCGACGCCGCCACCCGCGCCAGGGCACAGATCACATCCTCTCTGCGCCTGCTCGGTTTGCACGGCAACCCTGAGCACGCCCACCACGACACGCA
>CBKZAG010000413.1:0-1574 GCA_966692625.1 uncultured Comamonadaceae bacterium | reverse complement strand
CTGGTGGGGTGGCCGAAGGTGGCCAGTCCCGAGCCGGCCTTCACCAGCAGCGCGTCGGCGTGGCCGTGGTAGCAGCCCTCGAATTTGACGATGCGGCTGCGGCCCGTGGCGCCGCGCGCCAGGCGGATGGTGCTCATGCCCGCCTCGGTGCCAGAACTGACGAGGCGCACCATGTCGATGCTCGGCACGAGCTTGACGATTTCTTCCGCCAGTTCCACTTCGCGTTCGGTGGGCGCGCCGTAGCTGAAGCCCTCCAGCACAGCCTTCTGCACGGCCTCCAGCACGGCGGGGTGGCCGTGGCCCAGGATCATCGGCCCCCAGGAGCCGATGTAGTCGATGTAGCGCTGGTCGTTGGCGTCCCAAAAATACGCGCCCTGAGCGCGCTGCACGAAGCGTGGTGTGCCGCCCACGGCCTTGAAGGCACGCACTGGGGAGTTCACGCCACCGGGTATGAGCGCCTTGGCTCGGTCGAACAGGGTCTGGTTGCGGTCGGTCATGGTGTTGCTATTGGATCGTTGCCGGGAGGGGCGATTCAGTGTGAGGTGTCACCCAGGGGGAAGGGGGCCAAACCTTCGGTTGACGGAGGCTCCTCGTCGTCGGATTCTTCGTGTGCCCAAAAAAGCCGGTCTGGCACGGCGTGGCCCATGCCTGGCTGAAAACCAGCGTCCAGGCATTGGTCCAGGTAGGTCAAGGCGTCGGCCACAGCGCTCTGCAAGTCGGCACCGCCACCCAGCAGGGCGCACAGCGTGGCAGAGAGCGTGTCCCCCGCGCCTGTGAACGTGGCTTCAAAGCGTTCGTAGCGGGCGGTGGCCAGGACAGTTTCGGGTGAGGCCAGGTGGCTTTCCAGGTACTGGTCAGGTGCGTTGAAGCCCGTCACCAGTGTGTACGGCACGCCATGCTCGGCGGCGGCGCGGGCCACGTCGCGTGGGCCTGGGGGGCGGTCTTCCGGCCAGTCGGGCAGGAGCCAGCGGCACAGTGTGCTGTGGTTGCCCACCAGCACTGTGGCCTGGGGTAGCAGCAGTTCCGCATAGGCGTCAAGGTAGTTTTCCAGATCCACCTCGTCCCACCATGCCAGGTTGGGCATGTAGGCAATCACGGGGGCGTCGCTGTAGTCCGACAGGATCTCGGCAATGGTGCTCAGGTTCTCGGCGCTGCCTGCGAAGCCGACCTTGAAGGCCTGCACGCTCATGTCTTCCAGGGCGCAGCGCGCCTGGTCGTCCACCACATCCTCGTCCAGCGCAACGTGGTGGTGGATGCTGCGTGTGTCGCGCACATAGGTGCCTGTGGCCACGGCCAGCACGTGGCAAGAGGCGCTGCTCATCGCCGTCAGGTCTGCTGCCAGGCCGCCAGCGCCGCTGGGGTCGTTGGCGTTGAAGCTCATCACACAGGGCAGCGATGCCAGGGCGTCGTCGCCAGCGGCGGGCGCGCCCGGAGGCGGCAAGTCAAAAGAAGGGGTCATTCGCGGGATGGGCCGTGGCGGCCCCGATACAATGAACCCATTCTAAGACAAGCGTTTTTTCCAAGATGAGTGCAAGCAAGACCTGGATGTGCCTGATTTGTGGCTGGATCTACGA
>CBKZAG010000412.1:0-1589 GCA_966692625.1 uncultured Comamonadaceae bacterium | reverse complement strand
TCGTTGATCAGGTAGGGCTTGATGCTGTGGTACTGCTTGAAGAACAGCGTCATGTCCACGATCAGGTCGCGCACCACCGGCAGGCCGGGCAGCGGCTTGAGGACGATGTCGCCCTTGAGCGTGTTCAGGTTCGTCAGGCAGGCCAGGCCGTTCTTGCCGTTGATGTTCATGGCGTCGGAGCCACAGACACCCTCACGACAGGAGCGGCGGAAGGACAGGGTGGGGTCCACCGCCTTGAGCTTGACCAGAGCGTCGAGCAGCATGCGCTCGGTGCCGTCCAGTTCGACCTGGATGGTCTGCATGTAGGGCTTGGCGTCCTTGTCCGGGTCGTAGCGGTAGATCTTGAAAGTGCGTTGTGCCATTTTTCAGGTTCCTTTTTCTCGCGCGTTCCGGTCAGAAGGTACGGGGCTTCGGGGGCACCGTTTCGGCAGTCAGGGGCTTCATGCGCACGGGCTTGTAGTCCAGGCGGTTGCCATCCTTGTACCAGAGGGTGTGCTTCATCCACTCGGCGTCGTTGCGGCCCAGCGGGCAGGTGGGGTGGGTCACGTCGTGCTCGTAGTCGCGCACCAGGTGGGCGCCACGGCATTCGGTGCGGGCTGCGGCGCTTTCCATGGTGGCTTGCGCGGCTTCCATCAGGTTCTCGACTTCCAGTGCCTCGATGCGGGCGGTGTTGAAGACCTTGGAGTTGTCCTGCAGGCCGATGTTGGTCACGCGCTCACGCAGGGCGGCAATCTTCTTGACGCCTTCGTTCATGACTTCCTGGCTGCGGAACACGCCAGCATGGGCCTGCATGATGGCGCGCATGTCGTTGGCCACGTTCTGGGCGTATTCGCCGTCCTTGCAGTTGTCCAGGCGAGCCAGGCGGGCCAGCGTCTTGTCTGCAGCGTCCTTGGGCAGGGCTTTGTGTTCCTGCTTGGGGTTGACGTTGGCGATGATGTGGTTGCCAGCGGCCTTGCCGAACACCAGCAGGTCGAGCAGGGAGTTGGTGCCCAGGCGGTTGGCGCCGTGCACCGACACGCAGGAGCATTCGCCCACCGCGTACAGGCCGTTGACGGGCTTGTCTTCGCCGTTGACGCGCTCGACCACCTGACCGTGGATGTTGGTGGGGATGCCACCCATTTGGTAGTGGATGGTGGGAACCACGGGGATGTTCTCGCGGGTCACGTCCACGTTGGCGAAGTTCACACCGATCTCGAACACCGAGGGCAGGCGCTTGTGGATGGTCTCTGCACCCAGGTGCGAGAGCTTCATCTCGATGTAGTCCTTGTTGGGACCACAGCCACGGCCTTCCAGGATTTCCTGGCCCATGCAGCGGGACACGAAGTCACGCGGCGCCAGGTCTTTCAGGGTGGGCGCGTAGCGCTCCATGAAGCGTTCGCCGTTGCTGTTTAGCAGGATGGCGCCTTCGCCACGGCAGCCTTCGGTCAGCAGCACGCCTGCACCAGCCACGCCGGTGGGGTGGAACTGCCAGAATTCCATGTCTTGCAGTGCAATGCCAGCGCGCGCGGCCATGCCCAGGCCGTCACCGGTGTTGATGAAGGCGTTGGTGGACGACTGGTAGATGCGGCCCGCACCACCGGTGGCCAGCA
>CBKZAG010000411.1:0-1591 GCA_966692625.1 uncultured Comamonadaceae bacterium | reverse complement strand
CGCTGGCGCGCAACTGTGCCACCCAGCGGCGCACATTGGCATCGCGCACGACGGCTAGCGACAGGTTCTCTTGAGCGCAACGCTGGGCCAGCCCTTGCAGGTGTTCGGCGTACAGGTCTTGCGTGCGGGCAGCCAGGCGCTTCTCCACACGCACGTGTTCCAGATAGCGGTCCAGCCAGGCCTGGTCTTCGGCAGACAGCTGCGCCGCCATGGCGTACCTGCTTCAGACCTCGCCGCCCTCTGGCAGCAGGCGGGTGAGCGCGGCGGCAGCCAATTCGGCGATGCGCTCCAGGAAGTCCGTCCCCATGGAGGCGTGGAAGCGCAGCGAATCGCCCGACGCCAGCACCAACAGACCAAAGGCGCGCGCGCCCTCGCTGGCGCGCAGCGGCAGCAGGGCGATGGAGGCGGCGGCGGACGGATCGCCCAGCCATTGAACGGCCTCCAACCCAGGATTGTTGCCGCAATAGGGCCGCGTGAGCGACACGGCAAACGCCTGGGCATCTGCACTGGCCCCTTGCGCCCAGGGCTGGCTGGCATACGCCGGGGCCGCGCCCCAAAGCTTGATGGCAGCCTGGGGCACCTGGAACTGCGCCTGAAGCTCCTGCACGATGACGTTGGGCAAATCCGCCGCGTCGCGCGTGAGCAGCAGTTGGCGCGTCCAGCATTGCAGCTTGTCGGCAATGTTCACGTTCTCCTGTCCGTGGCGGATCATCTCGGCGGCCTTGAGCTCCAGGTGGCGGATTTTTTCGCGCAGCATCTCGGCCTGACGCTCCTGCAGGCTCACGGCCCGCTGCCCGTGCGGGCTGGTCAACTGCACGGCGGCCAGCAGTTCAGCATGGCGCTCGAAGAAGTCGGGGGTGTTGACCAGGAACTGGGCGATGTCGTCTTCGGTGATCGGTGGCAAGGCGTTGGTGTCCAAGGAAGGCACTCCGGCTACAGATGGGGTATTGGAAAAAGTCAGGTCAGCTCGGGCACGTCAATGGCGCCTTCGAACACGGTAACGGCCGGGCCGGTCATCATGACCGGGGCCGTCAGGTCGGCCAGCCCCGCCCAGGCGATGGTGAGCCGACCGCCACGGGCATGGACGTCCACACGCTCGTCAAGCAGGCCCAGGCGTATGCCCGCGACCACGGCGGCGCAGGCACCGGTGCCGCAAGCCAGGGTCTCGCCCGCGCCGCGTTCGTACACGCGCAGCTTCACCTCGGTGCGGCTCAGTACCTGCATGAAACCGGCGTTGACCCGCCGGGGAAAGGCTGTGTGGCGCTCGATCAGCGGCCCCCACTCCAGCACGGGAGCGGTCTCTACGTCATCCACCAGGCAGACGGCATGCGGGTTGCCCATGGACAGCACGGCGACCTCGGCCGATGCCGCACCACCTGGCAGGGCCAGCGGCAAGGGCCAGACCTGCCAGCCGCCTCTGGGCAGCGGCACCAGCCCCGTGTCATCGAAAGGCACCTGAGGCAAATCGAACACGGGCGCGCCCATGTCCACGGTCACTCGGCCGTCATCGTTCAGGTGCAGCGCCATCTGGCCGCCGTGCACCTGCACGCGCACCACGGGTTCGCGCGTCAGCCCGTGTTCGTGCACGTAA
>CBKZAG010000410.1:0-1626 GCA_966692625.1 uncultured Comamonadaceae bacterium | reverse complement strand
CGTGCAGACGCGCCCAGCGTTCAGCGTGGGCAGCAGCGGCGCCCACACAGTGGGGTCGCACATCAGCCCCGGCACCAGCAACAAGGGTTCACCCTGCATAGGTAGCTCCCGCCGGACCGCCGACGCCAATCAAGCGCTCCAGCAGCGAAGGATCGTTCAACAGCACCTGTGCGTCACCCTGGTGGATCAGGCTGCCGTGGTCCAGCACCACCGCACGGTGGCTGATGGCCAGCACCGCCTGCGGGTGCTGCTCCACGATGATGGCCGACAGCCCCTCTTCACGGGTGATGCGGCGGATGGCGCGCAGCAGTTCTTCCACGATGATGGGGGCCAGCCCCTCCAACGGCTCGTCCAGCAGCAGCAGGCGCGGGTTGAGCACCAGCGCGCGGCCAATCGCCAGCATTTGCTGCTCACCGCCCGAGAGCTGCGTGCCCAGGTTGCGCTTGCGCTCGGCCAGGCGCGGAAACATCTCGTAAACGCGCGCTGGCGTCCAGGGCGACGGCCCCTGCCCTGCGCGAGCAACGGCGGTGAGGTTCTCGTCCACAGTCAGCGACTTGAAGATGTTGCGCTCCTGCGGCACCCAGCCCACACCTGCCGCCGCACGCTGGTGCGAGGGCAGGCGGTGCAAATCCGCGCCGCCCAGGCGGATAGCGCCGCCATGCTGGCGGGTGGCCCCGGCAATGGTGTTGAGCAGCGTGGTCTTGCCCGTGCCGTTGCGCCCCAGCAGCGCAAGCGTCTGCCCCTGCGCCAGCGAAAAGCTCACGCCGGTCAGCACCACCGCTTCGCCGTAGCCTGCGCTCAGTTCTTGAATGTCCAGCAAATCCGTCATAGGTATGGCTCCCCTGCCTTCAGGCGTTTGCCACGGCACCATGGCCCAGGTACACCGCCTTCACGCCTGGGTCATTGGCAATCACGTCCGGCTGCCCTTCGACCAGCACCGCCCCGTTGACCAGCACAGTGATGAAGCGCGCGAACTCGAACACCAGGTCCATGTCGTGCTCAATCAGCAGCACCGACACATCTGCAGGCAGCGCCGCCACGGTGTGCAGCAATTCCTCGCGCTCCCCTGCGGGCACGCCAGCCACGGGTTCGTCCAGCAACAACACGCGCGGCTCGCAGGCCAGCGCAATCGCAATCTCCAGCAGGCGCCGCTTACCGTAGGCCAGGTGCTCGGTGCGCACGTGGCCCACGTCAGCCAGGTGGAACTGCTGCAACAGCTCATCCACCCGCCGGTTCACCTGGGCGTGGCTGCCCAGCGGGCGCCACCAGCGGCCACCCAGGCCCTGGTGCTGCGCCACCACCATGGCCAGTGTTTCCTGCGGCGTCAGGCTGTGAAACAGCTGGTTGATCTGAAAGGTGCGCACCATGCCCCGGCGCACGCGCTGGTGCGGCGGCAAGGCAGAAATGTCCTCGCCGTCCAGCAAGATGCGCCCAGCCGTGGGCTTGAGCACGCCCGTCAGCAGGTTGATCAGCGTGGTCTTGCCCGCGCCGTTCGGCCCAATGAGCGCGTGGCGTGCGCCTCGCTCCACGTTCAGGCTCACGTTCTGCGTGGCGGTGATGCCGCCAAACTGCTTGACCAGCCCCTCGGTGCGCAGCACGAAGTCAGGTTGCCCGCTCATCGCACAC
>CBKZAG010000409.1:0-1630 GCA_966692625.1 uncultured Comamonadaceae bacterium | reverse complement strand
GCCAGCAGCACGTCGCAGTTCTGCATGGCGTTGTTGGCTTCGATGGTGCCGTGCATGCCCAGCATGCCCAGGAACTTGCGGTCGGTAGCCGGGTAGGCACCCAGGCCCATCAGCGTGTTGGTGACCGGGTAGCCGAGCATGTCCACCAGGGTGCGCAGCTCTTGCACGGCGTTGCCCAGCAGCACGCCGCCGCCAGTGTAGATGTAGGGCCGCTTGGCCGACATCAGCAGCTGCAGGGCCTTGCGGATTTGACCGCCATGGCCTTTGCGCACCGGGTTGTAGGAGCGCATGGACACCGATTCGGGGTAGCCGGTGTAGGGAATCTTCTTGAAGGAGACGTCCTTCGGGATGTCCACCACCACGGGGCCGGGGCGGCCGCTGCGGGCGATGTGGAAGGCCTTCTTCATCGTCTCGGCCAGATCGCGCACGTCCTTGACGAGGAAGTTGTGCTTGACGATGGGCCGAGTGATGCCGACGGTGTCGCATTCCTGGAAGGCGTCCAGGCCGATGGCGGCCGTAGGCACCTGGCCAGAGATGATCACCATCGGGATGCTGTCCATGTACGCCGTGGCAATGCCGGTGACGGCATTGGTCAGGCCGGGGCCGGAGGTGACCAGAGCCACACCGACCTCGCCAGTGGCGCGGGCAAAGCCATCAGCAGCGTGCACTGCAGCCTGCTCGTGGCGCACCAGCACGTGCTGAATGGTGTTTTGACGGTAGAGCGCGTCGTAAATGTAAAGAACTGCGCCGCCTGGGTAACCCCAGATGTGCTTGACGCCTTCGGCTTGCAGGGCCCGCACCATGATGTCGGCGCCCATGAGTTCTTCGGTATTGGGGGTTTGGCCAGCAGCGGCCGCGGCCATTTCGGCCTTGTTGATTTCCATGATGAACCTTTCGAGATTTTCTCTAACGAAAAACCTTGGGTGCCCCTTGACTCACCCTCGTGAGGCAGTCTTGGGACTTGAGGCCAAAGCCATGGCGAAGCCTGTTCGCGCAACCTTGACCCGTTTGCCATTGATGTTTTGCAATCTTTCATTATCGCACTGCAACATCAATTGAGCATCGCACACGCCTCTTTTTTTCTCCACGGCGAACGGAAAGTGCCGAAATGCGACAATCGCGGGCAATTCAGCCTTGAATCTTCTGGTTTCATGTCCGTTTCGGCCTCATCACTCCCCCCCACCTCTGCCCTGCTCACGGCCCCTTCTCTGCCCCGCCGCATGGCTTGCTGGCTGTACGAGGGCATGCTGATGTTCGGCGTGGTTTTCATCGCTGGCTACCTGTTCAGCACGCTGACCCAGACCCGCCACGCCCTGGACAACCGCCATGAACTGCAGGCATTCCTGTTCGTGGTGTTCGGCATTTACTTCACCTGGTTCTGGTCCAAGGGACAGACGCTGGCCATGAAGACCTGGCACATCCGCGTGGTGGATGTGAATGGCCGCTCGATTTCCCAGAAGCGGGCGTTGCTGCGTTACGTGCTGAGCTGGGTCTGGTTTCTGCCGCCACTGGCTATTGGCGCCATCTGGGCGTTACCGGCTCTTGAAGTGACGGTGCTGGCCTTGGGCTGGATCGCGATTTGGGCCATCCTGTCGCGTTTTCACCCGCAGAGACAGTTCTGGCATGACGC
>CBKZAG010000408.1:0-1636 GCA_966692625.1 uncultured Comamonadaceae bacterium | reverse complement strand
GTTCGAGTCCACCGGGGTGGAAACCCGCTTCACCAATGGGCTGGACCCGCAACCCCGCGCTCGCCCGGTGTTCGCCTTCTTCCGGCCCGAACTGCTGGTGCAGTGGTTGACCTATTTGCCGGCCCAGGCGGCCTCAAGCACGGGCGCCACCGACGTTAACGAAGCCCCCACCTTCCTGCGGCGCATGCAGCAACGGCCCCCGCTCGTCACCGAATGGGGGCAGGGCGGTGCCCACTACAAGCTCTGGCCGGCGCAGATCCAGGCCATCACCCACCTGGAAGCCAGCCTGGCCGCCAACAAGCCGCGCGCCCTCATCCAGATGGCCACCGGCAGCGGCAAAACCTTCACCGCCATCAGCGCCATCTACCGGCTCATCAAGTTCGGCGGCGCGCGGCGCGTGCTGTTTCTGGTGGACCGCGGCAACCTGGCCCGCCAGACCAAGAAGGAATTCGACGCCTACGCCAGCCCGCACAACGCCTACAAGTTCGGCGAGGAATTCATCGTCCAGCACCTGCAGGGCAACCAGCTCGACAAGAACGCCCGCGTGGTCATCTGCACCATCCAGCGCATGTTCAGCATGCTCAAGGGCAAAGACCTGCCCGACGAGGCCGACGAAGAAAGCACCGAAGGCGCCGAAGCCCTGTTCAAAGACCCTGAACCCATCGGCTACAACCCGGCCATTCCCATCGAAAGCTTCGACATCGTCATCACCGACGAAGCCCACCGCAGCATCTACAACCTGTGGCGCCAGGTGCTGGAGTACTTCGACGCCTACCTCATCGGACTCACCGCCACCCCCAACAAACAGACCTTCGGCTTCTTCAACCAGAACCTGGTCATGGAATACGGCCATGCCCAGGCCGTGGCCGACGGCGTCAACGTCAACTACGACGTCTACCGCATCCGCACCGAAGTGACAGAGCAGGGCGCCCGGGTGGACAAAGGCTACTGGCTGGAAACGCAAGACAAGGCCACCCGCCGCAAGACCGCCTGGCAGCTGGACGACGACTTTGAATACCGCCCCGAAGAGCTGGACCGCGCCGTGCAGACGCCCGACCAGATCCGCACCGTCGCACGCACCCTGCGCGACCGCTGGCAGACCGAACTGTTCCCCCAGCGCAGCGAACTGCCCAAGACCCTGGTCTTTGCCAAGGACGACAACCACGCCGAAAAGATCGTCGAAATCCTGCGCGAGGAATTCGGCCGCGGCAACGAATTCGCCCAGAAGATCACCTACCGCACCACGGGCGCCAACCCCGAGCAGCTCATCAAGGACTTCCGCACCAGCTACTACCCGCGCGTGGCCGTCACCGTGGACATGATCGCCACTGGCACCGACATCAAACCGGTGGAAATCGTCATGTTCATGCGCAGCGTCAAAAGCCGCAGCTTCTTTGAACAGATGAAAGGCCGTGGCGTGCGCGTCTGCCGCGACGACGATTTGCGCAGCGTCAACCCCGGCGAACACGTGCGCAAAGACCACTTCGTCATCGTCGACTGCGTGGGCGTGTGCGAACGCGACAAGACCGACAGCCGCCCCATGGACAGCCGCAAGGCCGTGCCGCTGGACAAGCTGCTGCAGGCCGTGGCCCTGGGCAATGTGGAAGACGAAGTCATCAGCAGCGTGGCCGTGCGC
>CBKZAG010000407.1:0-1640 GCA_966692625.1 uncultured Comamonadaceae bacterium | reverse complement strand
GGCTCCCACAAGGACGCCACGGGCTACGCCATCGTGGGCGGCGCCCTGCAGGTGAACCTGAAGAACGGCGGCAGCACCGGCCTGAAGGACCCGGCCCAACTGGTGGGCTACCAGGGTGACGCAGGCGCACCCAAGTCGGTGCTGCTGGCTCACAACGGCATCCATCTCGACATCATCATCAACCGCAACACCCCCATCGGCCAGACCGACGCCGCTGGCGTGGCCGACGTGGTGCTGGAATCCGCCCTCTCCACCATCCTTGACCTGGAAGACTCCGTGGCCGCCGTGGATGCCGAGGACAAGGTCCTGGGCTACAGCAACTGGCTGGGCATCCTCAAGGGCACGTTGACCGAATCTTTCGAGAAGGGCGGCAAGACGCTGACGCGCGGCCTCAACCCCGACCGCGTCTACACCGCCGCAGGTCCTGCAGCCAGCGGGCAAGCCGCAGGGGGCGGCGAAGTGCGCCTGCACGGCCGCAGCCTGATGTTCGTGCGCAACGTCGGCCACCTGATGACCAACCCGGCCATCCTCTACACCGCCGCCGACGGCTCGGTGAAAGAGATCCCCGAGGGCATCATGGACGCGGTGGTCACCACCACCATCGCGTTGCATGACCTGCAGGGCCATGGCGCCAACGGTATCCGCAACAGCCGCACCGGCAGCGTCTACATCGTCAAGCCCAAGATGCACGGCCCCAAAGAAGTGGCCTTTGCCGCCGAGCTGTTTGGCCGCGTGGAACAGCTGCTGGGCCTGCCCGACAGCACAGTCAAGCTGGGCATCATGGGCGAGGAGCGCCGCACCTCAGTCAACCTCCAGGCCTGCATTGCCGCCGCCGCCAGCCGCGTGGCCTTCATCAACACCGGTTTCCTGGACCGCACTGGCGACGAAATGCACACCGCCATGCTGGCCGGCCCCATGGTGCGCAAAGGCGACATGAAGAGCAGTGCCTGGATCCAGAGCTACGAGCGCAACAACGTGCTGGTGGGCCTGAAGTGTGGTCTGCGTGGCCGTGCGCAGATCGGCAAGGGCATGTGGGCCATGCCCGACCTGATGGCCGCCATGCTGGAGCAGAAGATCGGCCACCCCAAGGCCGGTGCCAACACCGCCTGGGTGCCCAGCCCCACCGCCGCCACGCTGCACGCGCTGCACTACCACCAGGTGCTGGTGTCCGACATTCAAAAGGAGCTGGAAAAGATCGACGCCGACGCCGAGCGCGACAACCTGCTCACCGGCCTGCTGACCGTGCCCGTGACCGCCACCCCCAACTGGAGCGAGACCGAGAAGCAGCAGGAGCTGGACAACAACATCCAGGGCATCCTGGGTTACGTGGTGCGCTGGGTGGACCAGGGCGTGGGCTGCTCCAAGGTGCCCGACATCAACGACGTGGGCCTGATGGAAGACCGCGCCACGCTGCGCATCAGCAGCCAGCACGTGGCCAACTGGCTGCACCACGGCGTGGTGACGGAGCAGCAGGTGCGTGACACCTTTGCCCGCATGGCCGCCAAGGTGGACGGGCAGAACGCGGGCGACCCGGCTTACAAGAGCCTGGTGGCCAACCCGCAAGGCGCCGCATACCAGGCCGCGCTGGACCTGGTGTTCAAGGGCAAGGAACAGCCCAGCGGCTACACCGAGCCTCTGCT
>CBKZAG010000406.1:0-1666 GCA_966692625.1 uncultured Comamonadaceae bacterium | reverse complement strand
ACACCATGGACACCTTCGTGGACTCGTCCTGGTACTTCATGCGCTACTGCGACCCCACCAACGCCGACGCCATGGTGGCCGAGGGCACGCAGTACTGGATGCCGATGGACCAGTACATCGGCGGTATCGAACACGCCATCCTGCACCTGCTGTACGCGCGCTTCTGGACCAAGGTCATGCGTGATCTGGGCCTCGTCAAGGTGGACGAACCCTTCAAGCGCCTGTTGACGCAGGGCATGGTGCTCAACCACATCTATTCCCGCCGCACCGCCAAGGGTGGCAAGGAATACTTCTGGCCGCACGACGTGGAACACGTGTTCGACGAGGCGGGCAAGATCGTGGGCGCCAAGCTGAAGAACGAAGTGGACAGCGCCGATGGCCGCCTGCCGGTGGGCACGTCCATCGACTACGAGGGCGTGGGCACCATGTCCAAGTCCAAGAACAACGGCGTGGACCCGCAGGACCTGATCGAGAAGTACGGCGCCGACACGGCCCGCCTGTACACCATGTTCACCGCCCCGCCCGAGGCCACGCTGGAGTGGAACGACGCGGCCGTGGAAGGCAGCTACCGCTTCCTGCGCCGGGTGTGGAACTTCGGGCACAAGCTGGCGCAGGCCGACTGGGCACGTGCCGATGCTGCGGCCAGCGGCGTGGCCAGCATCAACGACATTGCCTTCGGCAAGACGGCCAAGGCGCTGCGCCGCGAGATCCACACCGTGCTCAAGCAGGTGGATTACGACTATCAGCGCATGCAGTACAACACCGTGGTGTCGGGCTGCATGAAGATGCTGAACGCGCTGGAGGACTTCCAGGCCACCGATGAAACCGGCGCCGGTGTTGCGCTGATCGAGGGCTTTGGCATTTTGCTGCGCTGCCTGTACCCGGCCACGCCGCACATCACCCACGCGCTGTGGGCGGAACTGGGCTACGCCGGTTCGCTGGGCGACCTGTTGGATGCCCCCTGGCCCCAGGTGGACCCGCAGGCGCTGGTGCAGGACGAGATCGAGCTGATGCTGCAGATCAACGGCAAGCTGCGCGGCTCGATCTTTGTGCCCGCCGCCGCCGACAAGGCCGCCATTGAGGCTGCAGCGGTGGCCAGCGAGCCGGTGCAGAAGCAGGCCAACGGTGCAGCACCCAAGAAGGTGGTGGTGGTGCCGGGCCGTCTCGTCAACGTGGTGCTTTGACACAAGCCTTGAAGGGAATGCCCATGCGAACCACTCACCGCCTTGACCCTGCCCGCCGTGCCCAACTGCGCTGGCTGGTGCTGACCGGGGTGGTGGGGGCACTGGCAGGCTGCGGTTTCCGCTTGCAAGGACAGGGCGTGAAGATGGTTTTCAGTTCGCTGCGTCTCAACGGCATGGGCGACAGCGCCGTACTGCAGGACTTGCGTGCCCAACTGCGCGCCAGCGGCGTGCAGGTGTTTGACGCCAGCACACCCGTGGTTCCCGGTGCCGCGGCTGTGCAACCTGACGTGGTGTTGGACGTGCTGAAAGACCAACGCGAACGTGTTGTGGTGGGCAGCACGGCTGCGGGCCAGGTGCGCGAACTGCAACTGCGCGTGCGCTGGACCTTTCGCCTGCGCACGCCGCGTGGCAAGGAACTCATCGCCCCACAGGAAATGCTGCTGGAGCGCGACCTGAGCTTCACCGAAACCCAGGTGCTGGGC
>CBKZAG010000405.1:0-1702 GCA_966692625.1 uncultured Comamonadaceae bacterium | reverse complement strand
CAGACGCCGAACGAGCCAAAGCCCTGATCGCTCATTGGGCAGGCACACACGCGGGCGCCTTTGTCCGCGTGGACGTTCCCGACACCAGCGGCCTCAGTCCGTGGCTGACCGAGATGGGATTGGTCCAGGTAGAGGCAACGGTGCACACCATGGCACGGGGCGAGCAGCCACATACCGACCCATCCATCAAGCGCTACGCACTGCTCAGCCAGTCTCTTGGCTGAGTGAACTTACCGCCCGGCTCAACACCCCACAAGAGAACCGCCATGACTGCCCAAGCCATCCATACCGAAATCGCTTACCGCCGCATGGCAGAAGCTGATCTGCCTGCGGCGCAAAGCCTGTCACAGGCCATGCGCTGGCCGCACCGCCTGGAAGACTGGCAATTTGTCTACAGGCTGGGCACGGGTTTCGTCGCAGAGGTAGACGGCACCGTGGTCGGCACTGCGTTGTGCTGGGAACAAGGCGGCGGGCACGGCACGCTGGGCATGATCATCGTTTCGGCCGACCACCAGGGCAAAGGCATTGGACGCAAGCTGATGAACCTGGTGCTTGACGCCCTGGGCAACGACCTTTGCACCCGGCTCATCGCCACCCCCGCCGGGCAGCCACTGTATGAAAGCCTGGGCTTTCGCGCCACGGGCACGATCCACCAGCACCAAGGCACCCTGGCGTTCATCGCACCTGTTTCACTCGCGCCGCAAGAGCGCGTTCGCCTGGCAACCCCGGACGACGCCCCCGGTATCGTTGCGTTGGCCAACCATGCCACTGGCATGGGGCGTGACGAGGTGATTCGCCAACTGTTGACCGTGGCCGAGGTCGCCGTGCTTGAACGTAACGGTGAACTCGCGGGGTTCTCCATCATGCGCCGCTTTGGTCGCGGCCACGTGATCGGGCCACTCGTGGCACCAAACAGTGAATTGGCGAAGGCACTGGTGGCACATTGGTCCGACGCCTACGCTGGCAGCTTTGTGAGGCTGGACATCACAGGTGACAGCGGCCTGGGGCCATGGCTGACCGAAGCGGGACTGGCGCAGGTGGATACCGGTGTTGCCATGGAACGCAATCGCCAACCCGAGCAAGACAAGGCAGTCTTGCAATTTGCCATCATCAACCAGGCACTTTGCTGACGGCCTGCGGCATGATCCGCTGGAGGTGCTCAGGAGCGTAGCTTCGGTTGGCTGGCGCACAATCGCGCCATGGCGTGCAGCAGTTGCGACTGCGCGCCCCTGAAGCTCTTGAGACGACCTTCCATGACAACACTCCCCGACCAGGCCACGCCCCCCATCCTCACCATCAAAGAGAGCGTCGCCACCCTGTGGATCAACCGCCCGGAAAAACGCAACCGCCTGCAAACGGAAGACCTGCGCGAAATCATCGCCCACTGCCAGCGCATTGATGCAGACCCTTCTGTGCGCGTGGTGGTGCTCACCGCCAACACGGCGGGGCAGCCGCGCCCGGTGTTTTGCGCCGGGTATGACGTGGGTGGCTTCGAGGGTGAAGGCCAGGACACGCAACTGTTCGAGCAAACCGTGGAAGCCCTGGCCGCCCTGCGCCCGGTGCTGATCGGCGCGCTCAACGGCAGCGTCTACGGCGGCGCCACCGACATGGCGCTGGCCTGCGACCTGCGCGTGGGCCTGAGCGGCAGCGAATTCCGCATGCCCGCAGCCGCGCTGGGCCTGCATTACTACCCCAGCGGGCT
>CBKZAG010000404.1:0-1715 GCA_966692625.1 uncultured Comamonadaceae bacterium | reverse complement strand
GCCGTGGAACTGCTGCCCCCCAACGACCCGGACGCCATCGCTGCACGGGAACTCAACATCGGTTTCATCAGCCGCATGGTGCGCGGCCTGCCCTGGGTGCGCATGAAGATCGCGGCATCGCTCGACGGCACCACGGCGCTGCACAACGGCGTCAGCCAGTGGATCACCGGCTCCGAGGCACGCGCCGATGGCCACGCCTGGCGCAAGCGGGCTGGTGCCATCCTCACCGGCATCGGCACAGTGCAGGAAGACGACCCCCGTCTGGACGTGCGCCTGGGCGACACCCACGTGCAACCCCTGCGCGTGGTGGTGGACTCCCGGCTCGAACTGGACCCGGCGGCGCGCATCGTGCAGCCGCCTGGCCGGGTGCTGGTCTACACCACCGCCGACCCGCAGGCCAGCGCCGCCAAGCGTGACGCACTGGCCGCTAAAGGCGTGACCGTGGTGGACTGCCCGCCCCCTGGGCTGCCGCCCGGCGACGGCGCCAAGGTGGACCTGCCCGCCATGCTGCGCGACCTGGCACGCCGCGAAGTGAACGAACTGCACGTGGAAGCGGGCCACAAGCTCAACGGTTCCTTCCTGCGCGAGGGGCTGGTAGACGAACTGCTGCTCTACCTGGCACCCAAGCTGCTGGGGCCGGGCGCGGGCCTGGCCCACATCGGACCGTTCGCCGAACTCACTCAAGGCCTGGCCTTCGACTTTGTCGAGGCCACCCCGGTAGGGCCCGATCTGCGCCTGCGCGCCCGGCCACCTGGCAGGGCCAATTTCTGACCCGGCACCCCCACCCGGCCCCCGCCTTGCGCTTTCCTGCGAGAATACGGGGATGTTTACCGGCATCATCACAGGCGTGGGGCGCATCGTCGCTGTCCAGCCGCTCGGCAGTTCTTTGCAACACGGCAAGCGCCTCACCATCGAGACGCCGCTGGGTTATCTCGACGACGTTGGCCTGGGCGACAGCATCGCCCTCAACGGCGCCTGCATGACGGTCACGACCCTGGCCGCTGAAGAACGCCACTTCACCATCGACATCTCCGCAGAATCTCTGGACAAGACCGCCGGCCTGGACCAGCCCGGCCCGGTCAATCTGGAAAAGGCACTGCGCGCGCACGACCGCCTGGGCGGGCACATCGTCTCCGGCCACGTGGACGGCATTGGCCGCGTCACCCACTTCGCCCAGGTGGGCGAAAGCTGGGAACTGCGCGTGATGGCCCCCGCTGCCCTGGGCAAGTACCTGGCCTACAAAGGCTCCATCACCATCAATGGCGTCAGCCTCACGGTCAACCGCGTGCAAGACAGCGCCGAAGGCTGCGAATGCAGCATCAACCTCATCCCGCACACCGTGGAAAACACCGCCCTGGGCCACTTGCGCACGGGCAGCCCGGTGAACCTGGAAATCGACCTGATCGCCCGCTACGTGGAGCGCATGCTCGGCGCCCCTGCACAATCATGACCACACCTAACCTGGCCCCCGTGCCCATTTCCCCCGTCGAAGACATCGTGGCCGACATGAAGGCTGGCCGCATCGTCATTCTGGTGGACGAGGAAGACCGCGAGAACGAGGGCGACCTTGTCCTGGCCGCCGACCACGTGACGCCCGAGGCCATCAACTTCATGGCCCGCTTCGGGCGTGGCCTGATCTGCCTGACCCTGACGCGTGACCGCTGCGAACGCCTGCGCCTGCCCCCCATGGTGCCGCGCAACGGCACCAAGATGGG
>CBKZAG010000403.1:0-1722 GCA_966692625.1 uncultured Comamonadaceae bacterium | reverse complement strand
ACGGCCTCCAGCACCGCTTGCAGGGTGGTGGGGGCGGCAGGGCCGAACTGCTCGGGCAGGCCAATGCCTTGTTTGGCCACCAGGGCCAGAGCGGCGTCGTCGCTCATGGTGGACATCCACGCCCAGCCGGACGATGAGCACGACAGGCGCGCGTCGCTCCCCATGTCGGGGTCGTAACGCAGGCCTTGGCGGGCGCCTTGGGCGCGGGCCACCCAGGTGAGGCGTTCGCCGTCCACCACCGACAGGCGCACCAGCTCGCCCGACACTTCGGCCAGGCGGTTCAGCAGCGGCTGCGCAATGTCCACGATGCCGCTGTTGCTCAGGTAGCTCAGCCCCATGGACACAAGCTTGGTGGTCAGCAGGTAGTCGCCATGGCCGCGTGCCTGGCGCACATAGCCCAGGCGCACCAAGTCGGCCAGCAGGCGGTGCACCGCGCTGCGCGGTATGTTGAGCTGGTCGGCAATGGCGGCCAGTTCCATGCCCTCGCCATGTTGCGAGAGCAGTTCCAGAATGCCGAGGGTGCGTTCGAGTACGCCGTTCATAACTGGCCTCCGCAGAGCCGCCTCAAGGAGGCCAGGGCCCCCTCGGGGGGCAGCGAATGGAATGAGCGTGGGGGCATGGTTGCTTCTCCGGTTCCGAATTACCCGGGCAGGGTACAGGAAACGGCCTGTCCGCTGACCGCTGCCTCGTGCACGGCCAGCGTGGCCTGCAGGGTGCGCAAGCCGTCCAGCGCGCTGCACAGCGGCGATTCGCGGCCGTCGATCACGGCGGCAAAGTGCTGCAGCTGGCGTTCGTACGGGTTGGCGGTGTGCACCATGGTTTGCTCGCGCGTCATCTCGGCGTGCCACTGGCGCTCGCCCCGGTAGCCCCACAGGGCCAGGTCGGGCAACGATAGCGAGCCATGCGTGCCAGCGATGAAATGCGACTGCACCTCCTGGCGCGGGTACTGCCCTTGTTCGCCCGCGCAAAAGTCCCAGCACCAGGGCGAGGCCGCCGTGTCCGACACCACCACGGTGCCCAGAGCGCCGTTGTCAAAGCGCAGCACGGCGGCGGCCGTGTCTTCCACCTCGAAGCCGCGCACGGCATGGCTGTCCACGGCCTGCACCGATGTGATCTCGCCCACCAGAAAGCGCAGCATGTCGATGTCGTGGATCAGGTTGATCAGCACCGGGCCGCCACCGGCCTGGCGGCGCCAGGCCACGTCGAAGTAGCTGTCGGGCTTGAGGAACATGGCAAACACCATGGCCGACACCAGGCGGCCCAACCGCCCTTGTTCGATCAGTTCGCGGGCGCGCCGGTTGATGGGGTTGTGGCGCCGGTGGTGCCCCACCAGCACGGGGGTCTTGTGGGCGGTCACGGCATCCACCAGGCGCTGCGCGTCGGCCACGGTGTCGGCAATGGGCTTTTCCACCAGCGCGGGAATGCCGCGCGCCAGGCAGCCGCTGGCCACGGCCACGTGGGTGGCATTGGGTGTGGCCACGATGGCGCCTTGCGGGCGGGCCTGGTCCAGCAGGCTCAGGTGGTCGGCAAACCAGGGGGCGCCCACGCTGCGCGCCAAGGCCTCGCCTGCGGGCGTCGGGTCGGCAATGCCCGCCAGTTCCAGGTTGGGCGCGCGCAGGATGCGGTCAACGTGCGTGCGGCCGATGGCGCCGGCGCCAATCACTGCAAGGCGGGTGGGGTTCATGGGGCTTGTCTCGTTTTGTGGGTCTGCTTGGGAGCGAG
>CBKZAG010000402.1:0-1730 GCA_966692625.1 uncultured Comamonadaceae bacterium | reverse complement strand
CTATGTATGTCTTGTATCGCATGCGAAAAGTCTAACGTGCAATATATACCTCAAGCGGCGTATATTCGTTTAAACATATAGGATATTTCAAGACCATCCTCCCTTGTTGGTCAATGTGTAGCGCACCGTTTCTTTGTCATATCTCCGGCGCCCCGCGCGTCTTTGTGTGCGTGTTTGTCGCCGGTGTGTGCGGGTTACGATTTGCGAAATATGGTGCGTTCACAGATGGATGAACATAGGGGTTTACCCGGATAAGCACCGGCCCCTTGCCTTGCACCCAAAGTGGTTGGCTTCTTGCCCGTCTTTCGGCGTTACCATGGGTCCAATTGCAGCCCGTTGCCTGGAGCCCGCCTCATGACCACCCCCACCACCAGCCCCAAGTTCGACGGCCGTGCCCTCATCAACGGCGAGCGCGTGGCCGCGCGCAGCGGTCACACCTTCCACTGCATATCGCCCGTGGATGGCCGCGTGCTCACCGACGTGGCGCGCTGCGACGAGGCCGACATTGACGCCGCCGTGCGCGCGGGCCGGGCCGCTTTTGAAGACCGCCGCTGGGCGGGCAAACCCCCAGCGCAGCGCAAACGGGTGCTCATCAAGTTTGCAGAACTCATTCAGGCCCATGCCGACGAGCTGGCCCTGACCGAAACGCTGGACATGGGCAAACCGGTGAAGTACGCCCGCGCGGTGGACGTGAACAGCGCTGCAAACTGCATACGCTGGTACGGCGAGGCGGTGGACAAGGTCTACGACGAGATCGCCCCCACGCCCGACACGGCGCTGGCGCTCATCACCCGCGAGCCGGTGGGCGTGGTCGGCATCATCGTGCCGTGGAACTACCCCATGATCATGGCGGCGTGGAAGATCGCCCCTGCACTGGCCGTGGGCAACTCGGTGGTGCTCAAGCCGTCTGAAAAAAGCCCACTCACCGCGCTGCGCCTGGCCGAACTGGCGCTGGAGGCGGGCATTCCGCCCGGCGTGTTCAACGTGGTGCCCGGCTACGGCCCCGAGGCTGGCAGCCCCCTGGCGCTGCACATGGACGTGGACTGCATTGCCTTTACCGGCAGCACGCGCGTGGGCAAGCAGATCCACGTGATGGCGGGGCAGAGCAACCTCAAGCGCGCCTGGACGGAACTGGGCGGCAAGTCGCCCAACATCGTCTTTGCCGACTGCCCCGACCTGGACCGTGCGGTCGAGGCCGCCGTGGGCAGCATCTTCTTCAACCAGGGCGAAAGCTGCAACGCGCCGTCGCGCCTGTTCGTGGAAGCGTCCATCAAGGAAGCCTTCCTGGAAAAGGCCCTGGCCAAGGTGCCCGCCTACCAGCCCGCCAACCCGCTGGACAAGAACACGGTGATGGGTGCGTTGGTGGACACCACCCAGCTCAACACGGTGATGCGTTACATCGAATCCGGCGTGGCCGAAGGTGCCAAGCTGCTGGCAGGGGGAGAAGCGGTGGAGCCTGTGGCGGGCGGCTGTTACGTGCAGCCCACCATTTTTGATGGCGTGAACAACACCATGACGATTGCCCGCGAGGAAATCTTCGGCCCGGTGCTGAGCGTGCTTTCCTTCACCGACGCGGCAGACGTGGTGCGCCAGGCCAACCAGAGCGTGTATGGCCTGCAGGCGGCGGTGTGGACGCGCGACATCAACAAGGCCCACGGCGTGGCGCGTGCTCTGCGCGCGGGCACGGTGCACGTGAACCAGTACGACGAAGACGACATCACCGTGCCCTT
>CBKZAG010000401.1:0-1745 GCA_966692625.1 uncultured Comamonadaceae bacterium | reverse complement strand
CCAGTTCGCCGTGGCCTACCTGCGCCACGAGCAGGACCTGGACCTGCAGGCCTTCCAGGTCAAGTTCGACCAGTACTACCTGGAGTCCAGCCTGTACACCAGCGGCCGCGTGGAACAAACCGTGAAAAAGCTGGTGGACGCGGGCAAGACCTACGAGCAGGACGGCGCGCTGTGGCTCAAGTCCACCGACTACGGTGACGACAAGGACCGCGTCATGCGCAAGAGCGACGGCGGCTACACCTACTTCGTGCCCGACGTGGCCTACCACATCACCAAGTGGGAGCGCGGCTTCACCAAGGTCATCAACATCCAGGGCACCGACCACCACGGCACCATTGCCCGCGTGCGCGCAGGCCTGCAGGCCGCGGGCGTGGGCATTCCCCAGGGCTACCCCGACTACGTGCTGCACACCATGGTGCGAGTGATGCGTGGCGGCGAAGAAGTGAAGATCAGCAAGCGCGCGGGCAGCTACGTGACGCTGCGCGACCTGATCGAGTGGACCAGCAAGGACGCCGTGCGTTTCTTCCTGCTCAGCCGCAAGCCCGACACCGAATACACCTTCGACGTGGACCTGGCCATCCAGCAGAACAACGACAACCCGGTGTTCTACGTGCAGTACGCCCATGCGCGCATCTGCTCGGTGCTGGCGTCCTGGGGTGGCGACGTGACAAGCCTGAAAGACGCCGATCTGGGCGCGCTGGAAGGCCCGCAGGCCCAGGCCCTGATGCTGCAACTGGCCAAGTACCCCGAGATGCTGACCGCCGCCGCGCAGGACTTTGCCCCGCACGACGTGACCTTCTACCTGCGCGAGCTGGCCGCCGCGTACCACAGCTACTACGACGCCGAACGCATTCTGGTGGACGACGAGGCCGTCAAGCGCGCCCGCCTGGCCCTGGTGGCCGCCACCGCGCAGGTGTTGCACAATGGTCTGGCGGTGCTCGGCGTGAGCGCGCCGCAGAAGATGTAAATGCACATGAAGAAACAAACAGGTGGAACGCTCATCGGGTTCGTCGTCGGGCTGATCGTCGGCCTGGGCGTGGCCCTGGCCGTCGCGGTGTACATCACCAAGGTCCCCATCCCGCTGGTGGACCGTGAAGTCCAGCGCAAGCCCGACCAGGAAGCCATCGAGAAAGAACGCAACCGCGACTGGAACCCCAACACCGGTCTGGGCGGCAAGCAGCCTGCTGCAGCGGCCCCGGCCGAGGCCCAGCCCGCCCCGGCCCCTGCTGCGCCAGCCGCCCCCACGGCCAACGCACCCGCTCAGCAACCCGCCAAAGCCGACCCGCTCGGCGAACTCATTCAGTCCCGCAACACCCAAGGCCCCGGCCAGGTGCCCACGGTCGAGGCCGCCGACCCCTTCGTCTATTACGTGCAGGCGGGCGCCTTCCGCGGCCCCGACGAAGCCGAAGCCCAACGCGCCCGCTTGGCCATGCTCGGCTTTGACGCCAAGGTCACCGAACGCGAGCAGGCAGGCAAGCCCGTGTTCCGCGTGCGCCTGGGCCCGTTTGAAAAGAAGGTGGATGCAGAGGTCATGCAAGAGCGGCTGACCGGCCAGAGCGTGGACAACACCCTGGTGCGGATTCAGCGCTAAGTCACGCGGTGCAGGAACTTTCCCGCGCCAGCACGACCCCAATCTGCCAAAGGCTTGGCCGCACATGCGGCCTTTTTCTTACCGATGGAGCGTAACAAGATGCAAAGACGTGAATTCTCCCGTGCCCTGGCAGGCGCAGGTGCCCTGGCCGCCG
>CBKZAG010000400.1:0-1748 GCA_966692625.1 uncultured Comamonadaceae bacterium | reverse complement strand
CTTTGCCGACGTGATGGACAAGGACGATGCCTTCCTCGACAAGGCGATCGAAGGCTTGGTGTTGTTCGCCTTCAACCAGGGCGAGGTGTGCACCTGCCCCAGCCGCGCGCTGATCCACGAAAGCATCTACGACCGCTTCATGGAGCGCGCCCTGACGCGCGTGGCTGCCATCAAGCACGGCAACCCGCTCGACACCGAGACGATGATGGGCGCGCAGGCCAGCAAGGAGCAGCTCACCAAGATCCTGTCGTACCTGGACCTGGGCCAGCAAGAGGGCGCACAGTTGCTGTGTGGTGGCAAACAGGCCAAGTTCGGCAACGACCTGGACGGCGGCTACTACGTTCAGCCCACCTTGTTCAAGGGGCACAACAAGATGCGCATCTTCCAGGAGGAAATCTTCGGCCCTGTGCTGGCGGTGACCACCTTCAAGGACGAAGCCGAGGCACTGGCCATTGCCAACGACACGCTGTACGGTCTGGGCGCTGGCGTGTGGAGCCGCAACGGCAACGTGGCCTACCGCATGGGCCGCGCCATCAAGGCTGGCCGTGTGTGGACCAATTGCTACCACGCCTACCCCGCGCACGCTGCCTTCGGTGGTTACAAGGAGTCGGGCATTGGCCGCGAAACCCACAGGATGATGCTGGACCACTACCAGCAGACCAAGAACCTGCTGGTGAGCTACAGCGAAAACAAGCTGGGTTTCTTCTGATCCTCGCAAGGTTTGGGACTGCAAGGGGGAGGCGGGTGACCGCTTCCCCTTTTTTGGCTTTCAGAACAAGGAGACAGACATGGTTGAAAAAGTCGTGGCGACACCGTCAGCGGTGGAGCTGATTGAGCGCCTCAAGGCCAAGCACGGCCCCGGCCTGATGTTTCACCAGAGCGGGGGCTGCTGCGACAACAGTGCCGCCAACTGCTACCTGCTGGGTGAACTCACCATCGGGGGCGGGGATGTCTATCTGGGTGACATTGGCGGCTGCCCCTTCTACATTGGCAAGGCCCAGTACGAATACTGGCGCCACACGCAGCTCATCATCGACGTGATTGAGGGCACGGGTGGCACTTTTTCGCTGGAAGGCCCCGAGGGCAAAGCCTTCCACACAAGGTCCCGCGTCTTCACGCCTGCGGAGCTGGCAGAACTGGGCTTTTCCGACACGCCCTGATTGACAAGCCCCAGGGCTGGCAACGCGGCATTCAGCCCTGGTTACACTGCGTCAAAACCACCGGCCTGGTGGCAGTGTTGTCCCGCCTGGAGCACATCGTTGACGTCTGACGACTTCTATCGGTCGCTACCCGCTTTGCCCGCATTCGAGGCAGCGATGAATGTCGATCTCCACGCTGACCTGCCGGACGATTGGTGGGTCGTTGTTGCGGACGTGGTGGATTCAACCCGAGCCATTGCGGCGGGTGACTACAAGCAGGTCAACACCGTAGGGGTGGCCTGCATTGCAGCGGTGGTCAACGTTGACCGCACTGTGGCCATTCCCTACCTGTTCGGCGGTGATGGGGCCATGTTGGCTGTGCCGGAGCGTTTGAAAGCCGCCGCTGCATCTGCGTTGCGTGGTGCGCAGCGCCTGGCCGCTCAGAGCTTTGGCCTGGATTTGCGTGCAGGCATGGTGCGCACGTCTGCCTTGCGCAGCCAGGGGCATTGGGTGCGGCTGGCCAAAGTCGCTTTGTCCGAGCAGGTCAGCCTGCCAGTGTTTTCGGGGCGCGGCTGGGAAGAGGCCGAGCGCCTGCTCAAGGCTGGTGAC
>CBKZAG010000399.1:0-1750 GCA_966692625.1 uncultured Comamonadaceae bacterium | reverse complement strand
AAACAGTCGCGCGTGCGGGTGTAGCGGTGCGGCTGGAAGGCCAGCACCAGACGGCGGCCAGGGAAGGCGCCGCGCGCGGCAGACAGGGTGGCCGCCATTTCCACAGGATGGTGGCCGTAATCGTCCACCAGCGTGGCTGTGCCACCACTGGGCAGCGCCGCTTCGCCATAGCGCTGAAAGCGCCGCCCCACGCCTTTGAAGTTGGCCAGCGCGTCGAGCACGGCGGTGTCAGGCACGCCCAGCTCCACCGCCACGGCAATGGCTGCCAGGGCGTTGAGCACGTTGTGGTGGCCGGGCAGGTTGAGCACCACGTTCAGGTCGGGCAACTGCACGCCGTTACGTCGCTGCACGCGGAAGTGCATCTGGCCATCTACCGGGCGGATGTCGATGGCACGCACCTGCGCGTCCTCGCTCACGCCGTAGGTGGTGATGGGGCGCTGGATGTCGCCAAGCAGGCCGCGGATGTTCGCGTCATCGACACAGACGATGGCCGCGCCGTAGAACGGCATGTGGTGCAGGAACTCCACGAACGCCTGCTTGAGGCGGCCGAAGTCGTGCCCGTAGGTGTCCATGTGGTCGGCGTCGATGTTGGTGACGACCGCCATCACGGGCAGCAGGTTGAGGAAGGAGGCATCGGACTCGTCAGCCTCTACCACGATGTACTCACCCGTGCCCAGGCGGGCGTTGGCTCCAGCGCTGTTGAGCTTGCCGCCGATGACGAAGGTGGGGTCCAGCTCGGCGGCGGCGAGCACGCTGGCCACGAGGCTGGTGGTGGTCGTTTTGCCGTGTGTGCCAGCGATGGCGACGCCCTTCTTCATGCGCATCAGCTCGGCCAGCATGATGGCGCGTGGCACCACAGGCAACAGCTTGGCATGTGCAGCGACCACCTCGGGGTTGTCCGCCTTCACGGCCGTGGAGGTGACGATGCAGTCTGCACCGTCGATGTTGGCGGCGTCGTGCCCCAGGTGCACGCGGGCGCCCAGTTGGCGCAGGCGGCGTGTGGTGGCGCTTTCACCCAGGTCGCTGCCCGAGATGGTGTAGCCCTGGTTGAGCAGCACCTCGGCGATGCCGCTCATGCCGGCCCCACCGATGCCGACGAAGTGAATGTGGCGGATGGCGTGTTTCATGCGTGGCCTCCGGTTGAGGCGGTTGTCGTTTTGGCCAGTACGCGGCAGGCCTGCACCATGGCTTCCACGGCCTGGGTCTTGGCCTGGGCGAGTGCCTTGCTGGCACGGGCCTGGAGTTCTTCGCGGGTCAGGCCTTGCAGCATGGCCGCCAGCCCCTGCGGGTTGAGTTCGGTCTGCGGCACCAGCCAGGCGGCACCCGCGTCCACCAGGAAACGGGCGTTGTGGGTCTGGTGATCGTCCACCGCATGCGGGAAGGGCACGAAGATGGCGGCGGCGCCCACGGCGGCGAGTTCGGTCACGGTGCTGGCGCCAGCGCGCGCGATGACGACATCGGCCTCGGCAAAAGCCGCTGCCGTGTCCTGGATGAAAGGCGTGAGCGTGGCTTCGACACCTGCCTGCGCGTACGCGGCCTTGAGCGCGTCGATCTGCTTTTCGCCGCTCTGGTGGGTGACCACGGGGCGCTGTCCGACGGGAATCAGTGCCAATGCCTGGGGCACCGTGTCGTTCAAGGCCTTGGCCCCCAGGCTGCCGCCAACCACCAGCACGCGCAAGGGGCCGGTGCGGCCTGCAAAACGCTGCACTGGTTCGGGCTGCTTCAGAAATTCGGCGCGCAGCGGGTTGCC
>CBKZAG010000398.1:0-1754 GCA_966692625.1 uncultured Comamonadaceae bacterium | reverse complement strand
TCATCAAGTTCGAAGGCTGCTACCACGGGCATGCCGATGCGCTGCTGGTCAAGGCAGGCTCTGGCCTGGCCACCTTTGGCAACCCCACCAGCGCAGGCGTGCCGCACGAGGTGGTGCAGCACACCCTGGTGCTCGAGTACAACAACATCGAACAGCTGGAAGCCGCATTCAAGCAGCATGGTGATGACATCGCCTGCCTGATCATCGAGCCCATTGCGGGCAACATGAACTTCGTGCGTGCCAGCGTGCCTTTCATGAAGCGCTGCCGCGAGCTGTGCACCCAGCACGGCGCCCTGCTGGCCTTTGACGAGGTGATGACGGGCTTCCGCGTGGCGCTGGGTTGTGCCCAGAGCGTGTATGCCAAGTTGATCCCGGGCTTTGAGCCCGACATGACGGTGATGGGCAAGGTGATCGGCGGCGGCATGCCGCTGGCAGCTTTCGGCGCCAAGCGCGCGGTGATGGAGCAGTTGGCACCGCTGGGTGCGGTGTACCAGGCGGGCACGCTGAGCGGCAACCCGGTGGCCACCGCCTGCGGCCTGGCCACGTTGCGTGAAATCCAGAAGCCGGGCTTCTTTGAGGCACTCACCGCCCGCACCCAAAGTCTGGTGCAGGGCCTGACCCAGGTTGCCAAGGACGCCGGCGTACCCTTCTGTGGCGACAGCCAGGGCGGCATGTTCGGCTTTTTCCTGATGGACACACTGCCGCAGAACTACGCGACGGTGATGACTACCGACGGTCCGCGCTTCAACAAGTTCTTCCATGGCATGCTGGACCGTGGCGTGTACTTCGCCCCCGCACTGTACGAAGCAGGCTTTGTGAGCGCAGCGCACTCCGAAGCTGACGTGCAGGCCACTGTGGCAGCCGCACGCGAGGTGTTCGCGACGCTCTGACCGCGCGCAACGCCAATAAAAAACGGGCTGCAGAACAGCCCGTTTTTTACTCAAGCAGCCACGGGCTCCAGCAAACGCGCCAGCAAGGCGCCCTCCACCGGCCCGCCCAGCGGCACGAACACGCGCACCGGGCTGCCCTGCGCCACCTGCACAGGCTGGCCGTCCAGGTTTTGCATCGCATCAAGCTGAACGATGCGGTTGCCGCTGGGGTGGATCACTTCGATACGGTCACCCACGGAGAAGCGGTTCTTGGTTTCGACCTCGGCCCAGCCGTCGGCGCGCACGCCGCGCACCTCGCCCACAAAGTGGCTGCGGTGCAGTTCGGAATGGCCGCTGATGTAGTTCTGGTAATCCTGCGCCGGGCGGCGCTCCAGCAGGCCGCCGGTGTAGCCGCGGTTGGCCAGGCCTTCCAGCTCCATCAGCAGTTCCGGGTTGAAGGGGCGGCCCGCCATGGCGTCGTCGATGGCGCGACGGTACACCTGCGCCGTGCGCGCCACGTAGTACAAGCTCTTGGTGCGGCCCTCGATCTTGAGGGAATCGATCCCGATCTTGCACAGCCGCTCCACGTGCTCCACGGCACGCAGGTCCTTGCTGTTCATGATGTAGGTGCCATGCTCGTCTTCCATGATGGGCATGAGTTCACCAGGGCGGCCCTTTTCCTCGATCAGGTAGACACGGTCGGCCGCCGGGTGGCGCTGGCCGCTGCCGCAGGTGGAGAAGGCGGTTTCGGCCTCGGTGCGCGCTTCGGCAAAGTTGAAGTCCGAACCCATGCGCTCCACCGGCACGGCTTCGCCGGTCACGGCGTCTTCGGTGGCGGCCTGGGTGCCGTATTCCCAACGGCAGGCGTTGGTGCAGGTGCCCTGG
>CBKZAG010000397.1:0-1770 GCA_966692625.1 uncultured Comamonadaceae bacterium | reverse complement strand
GAGTCGGCGCCCTGGGCGCCGACCGTCACAGCATGAGCCCCCGCAGGGCCAGGCCTGCCGCAGCCCGCGAGGTCCACGCCAGCAACACCCGGTCTAACACAGCGAGCGAGGTCAATGCACCTAAGCACCGTGCGAGAATTCGCGACCCCATGCACACCTACGACGTCACCATCATCGGCGCCGGCGCCGCCGGCCTCTTCTGCGCGGGCGTGGCCGGCCAGTTGGGCCTGCGCGTGCTCCTCATCGACCACGCCCCCAAGATCGCCGAGAAGATCCGCATCTCCGGCGGTGGCCGATGCAATTTCACCAACCGAGACCTCGACCCGCGCCAGCCGCAAAAGCACTTCCTGGGCGACAACCCGCACTTCTGCCGCTCCGCCCTGTCGCGCTACACGCCGAACGATTTCAGCGAACTGCTGCAGCGCCATGGCGTGCCTTTCCACGAGAAACACAAGGGCCAGCTGTTCTGCGATCGCTCCGCCCAAGACGTGATCGACGTGCTGTTGCGCGAATGCGAAGCCGGGCAGGTACAGCGCTGGCAACCGTGTTCGGTGCGGCAGGTCAGGTCAAGCACCACAGACGGCGGCCTGCGCTACGAACTCGACACCGACGAAGGCACCGTGGCGTGCCGTTCGGTGGTGGTGGCCACGGGCGGCCTGCCGGTGCCCAAGATCGGTGCCACAGACTTCGGCCTGCGCCTGGCCAAACAATTCGGCTTGGGCCTGGTGGAACCGCGCCCCGCGCTGGTCCCGCTCACCTTCGACGGCGGCGATTGGGCGCCCTTTGCCGAACTGGCCGGGCTGGCACTGCCCGTGCGCATAGAAACCGGCGAAAAGAAGCAGCGTGCCGAATTCCTGGAAGACCTGCTCTTCACCCACCGTGGCCTCAGTGGACCGGCGGTGCTGCAAATCTCAAGCTACTGGCACCCCGGCCAGCCCCTGCGGCTGGACCTGCACCCTGAAGAAGCCTTGGAATCCCTGCTGCAACAGGCCAAGGCCCGCTCGCGCAAGCTGCTGGCCAACGAGCTCGCCCTGCATTTGCCTTCTCGACTGGCCGACGCCTGGACGCAACGCCAAGCCCAATGGCAACGCCCCGTCAACGAAACCAGCGACAAAGCCCTGGCCGAACTGGCGCAAGGCCTGCACCGGTGGGAGATCACCCCCACCGGCACCGAAGGCTACGCCAAGGCCGAGGTCATGGCCGGGGGCGTGGACACGCGCCAGCTTTCATCGCAGACCATGGAATCACGCCAGCCAGGCCTGTACTTCATAGGCGAAGTGGTGGACGTGACCGGCTGGCTGGGCGGCTACAACTTCCAGTGGGCCTGGTCCAGCGCCTACGCCTGCGCCCAGGCCCTGGGCGCCGAGCCACGGGGCTGACAGCCCTTCAGTCCACCTCGTCCAGCGCGCGCTCCAGGCACTCGCACAGCGTCTGCAGCACCTCAATGCGGGCAAACAGCTTGTCGTTGGACGCCACCACATGCCACGGCGCTACCTGCGTGGAGGTGCGGTCGATCATGTCTTCCACCGCGCGCTCGTACAGCGGCCACTTCTCGCGGTTGCGCCAGTCGTCGTCCGTGATCTTGTAGTTCTTGTGCGGCGTCTCCTGCCGCTCTCTGAACCGCCGCAACTGCTCTTCGGGCGTGATGGCCAGCCAGAATTTCACAATCACTGCGCCCGACTCGGCCAGTTCCTCCTCGTAGCCGTTGATCTCGTCGTAGGCGCGCATCCAGTCTGCCTCGCTGCAGAAACCTTCCACGCGCTCCACCAG
>CBKZAG010000396.1:0-1779 GCA_966692625.1 uncultured Comamonadaceae bacterium | reverse complement strand
TGCCATGTCGTCACGGCAGTTCGTGGTCGGTGAACGGGTGGGCGACGGCGCCCGCACCAAACTCGTCAACAACCTGCTCGCCGGGATCAACCTGGTGGGCGCCGCCGAAGCCATTGCGCTGGCCGAGCGGCTGGGTCTCGACGCGGCCCGTACGCTCGATGTGATCGAGCAGTCCAGCGGACAGAGCTGGATCGGCAGCGACCGCATGCGCCGCGCGCTGGCGGGCGACTTTGCACCGCGCGCGCACGTGGGTTTGCTGAAGAAGGACACCGCCCTGGCCATCGAGGCCGCCCATGCCGCCGGTTTCGCCGGTCTGTTGGGCCCATTGGCGGCGCGAGCCTTCGAGCAGGCACATGTTGGCGGCATGGCCGATCTTGACGACGCGGCACTTCTGCTCTGGCTGCGCAATAACGCGTAGCCCCCTGTAACCACGGCCCCGGTGTTGGATCGCGGGTCTTTCTACAATCACCCCATGATCGCGCGAGAACCCACCCTGGCCCGCTTGGCCACCGCCCAGTCCCTCCTGCTGGCTCCCTATGACCTGGACGAGGCGCAATTGCGCCGCGCGCTGGGCGAAATATTGGTGCCCGGCGTGGACGACGCCGACCTTTACTTCCAGTACACCCGCGCCGAAGGCTGGAGCCTGGAAGAAGGCATCGTCAAGACGGGCAGCTTCAGCATCGACCAGGGTGTGGGCGTGCGCGCCGTCAGCGGCGACAAGACCGCCTTCGCCTATTCCGACGATCTTTCGTGGTCGGCCCTGCTGGACGCCGCCCACAGCGTGAGAGCCATTGGTGCCCAGGGGCAGAGCCGCAAGGTGCGCGTGGGGGCGCAGAAGATTGCCAAGGCGCGTTCGCTCTATGAAGCGCACGACCCCATCGCTACGCTCGACAGCACGGCCAAGGTTGCACTGCTGGAAAAGGTGGAGCAGCTCGCCAAGTCCAAGGACCCGCGCATCGTGCAGGTGATGGCTGGCCTGGCCAGTGAATACGACGTGGTGCTGGTGGCGCGTGCCGACGGCACCATGGCTGCCGACGTGCGCCCGCTGGTGCGCCTGTCGGTCACCGTGATCGCCGAGCAGAATGGCCGCCGCGAGATCGGTTCCTCGGGCGGCGGTGGCCGTTTCGGGCTGGACCGTTTCGACGACGAACTCATCAACAGCTACGTGACCGAGGCTGTGCAGGCCGCGCTCACCAACCTGGACAGTCGCCCCGCACCCGCTGGTGAAATGACCGTGGTGCTGGGCCCTGGCTGGCCCGGCGTGTTGCTGCACGAGGCCGTGGGCCATGGTCTGGAGGGCGACTTCAACCGCAAGGGTTCAAGCGCCTTCAGTGGGCGCATTGGCCAGCGCGTGGCCGCCAAGGGTGTGACGGTGCTGGACGATGGCACCATCGCCGACCGCCGTGGCTCGCTCAACGTGGACGACGAAGGCTGCGCCAGCCAGAAGAACGTGCTGATCGAAGACGGCATTCTGCGCGGCTACATCCAGGACAGCCTGAACGCCCGCCTCATGGGCGTCAAGCCCACCGGCAACGGCCGCCGCGAAAGCTACGCGCACCTGCCCATGCCGCGCATGACCAACACCTACATGCTGGGCGGCGACAAAGATCCGCAGGAGATCATCGCCAGCATCAAGAAGGGTTTGTACGCCACCAACTTCGGTGGCGGACAGGTGGACATCACCAGCGGCAAGTTTGTCTTCAGCGCCAGCCAGGCCTGGTGGGTGGAGAACGGCAAACTGATGTACCCGGTCAAGGGTGCCACCATCGTGGGCAGCGG
>CBKZAG010000395.1:0-1805 GCA_966692625.1 uncultured Comamonadaceae bacterium | reverse complement strand
CGGCTGCTGCGCGACGATGAACGCGTTTGCGGCGCGGTGGCTGCCACACCCGAAGGCGAAGTCACCATCCGTGCACGCCGGGGCGTGGTGCTGGCCTGCGGCGGCTTCCCGCACGATGTGGAACGCAAGCGCGCCCTGCTGCCGCACGCGCCCACGGGCCGCGAACACTGGTCTGCCGCCTCGTGGGGCAACACCGGCGACGGCCTGCGCCTGGGCGAATCTGCCGGTGGCGTGGTGGCCCGCGACCTGGTGCAGGCGGCGGCGCTGGCGCCCGTGTCACTGGTGCCGCGCAGCGACGGCAGCTTCGCCCACTTCCCGCACCTGATCGAACGTGCCAAGCCTGGCCTGATCGCGGTGACGCGCCAGGGCCAGCGCTTTGGCAACGAGGCCGATTCCTACCACGACGTGATGCAGGCGCTGCTGCGCGCCACCCCCGCCGGTGCCAAACCCGCGGCCTGGCTGGTGTGCGACCACCGTTTCATCCGCCGCTATGGGCTGGGCGCCGTCAAGCCCGCGCCCATGCCACTGGGCCCATGGCTGCGCAATGGCTATCTGCAGCGTGGCCGCACCCTGGCAGAACTGGCGCAGGCCTGCGGCATAGACGCCAACGCACTGCAAACCACAGTGCAGCGCTACAACACCATGGCCCGTGTGGGCCGCGACGACGACTTTGCCAAGGGCGAAACCCCGTACAACCGCATCCAGGGTGATGCGGCGGCGGGCCATGCCAACACCTGCATGGCACCGCTGGAACAGGGCCCCTTCTATGCCGTGAAGGTGGTGATGGGCAGCCTGGGCACCTTCGCCGGGCTGCGCGTGAACGACCACGCGCAGGCTCTGGATTCGCAGGGGGCTGCCATTGCAGGCCTGTACGCGGGCGGCAACGACATGAGCAGCATGATGGGCGGCAACTACCCGAGCGGCGGCATCACGCTGGGGCCAGCCATGACCTTCGGCTACCTGGCCGCGCACCACGCCGCTGGCGTGGACCCGGCCCGCACCCCCTTGACCAACTTTTCCCCTGCCGCCACAGCTGCCATGCCGGCCAACGCGGCACCCCACGGAGCCTGAAACCATGTATTACGAACTCGCCACCATGACCCTGCCTTTCGGCACTGCTGCCCAGGCGTCGCAGAACGTGCAGGCTTTCTGTACCGCTCCCGAGGCGCGTGGAGCGCTGCTGGGCTGCTGGTTCACCGACATTGGCGTGCTCAACCAGATGATCGTGCTGCGCGGCTTTGACACGCTGGACGCGCTGCGTGCCGAACGCGAACGCACGCAGCAAAGTGCCAGCCCGTTTGGCTGCGGTGAGATTTTCCAGAGCCTGGAGCAGCACAGCTACCAGGGCTTCCGGTGGATGAAGCCGGTGCGCCCCAGTGCCGAATCGGGCATCAGCGGCCCGGTGTACGAGATCCGCACCTACGGCATCAAGCCGGGCGGCGTGCAGCCCACCATCGACTTGTGGGAACAGTACGTGCCGCCGCGCGAAAAGCTTTCGCCCTGCGTGGTGGCGATGGTGGCGCTGGACGGGCCGCTGCGCTTCACCAACATCTGGGCGTACGAGAGCCTGAACGCCCGCAGCCAGATTCGCGCTGACGCGGTGGCCCAAGGCATCTGGCCGCCGAAGGGTGGCCCGGCGCACCTGACCACGAACATGGTCTCCACCATCGCTCTGCCCACCGCCATTTCGCCGCTGAAGTGAAACACGACCGACTCGTTGACTGGCGTTCGCCTGCCCGTGAGTTGAACCTCGCGGGCGCTACTGGTCGTGCGCCGGTTACGTGGACCTCGCTTGCTGCGGCAGG
>CBKZAG010000394.1:0-1833 GCA_966692625.1 uncultured Comamonadaceae bacterium | reverse complement strand
CGGCTGAACTCGGCGGCCTGGAAGGCCGCGAACTGCTCGGGCGTATTGAGCACCAGCTCAAAGCCCAGGTCCAGCAGCTTGCCGTTGACTTGCGGGTCCTTGAAGGTGCTGGTGATGGCGTCGTGCACGCGCTTCTTCACATCGGCGGGCAGGCCCTTGGGCGCGGCCACCGCCTGCCAGGACTGCACGTTGGCTTCCTTCACGCCGCCTTCTTCCAGCGTGGGCACGTCGGGCAGCAGCGGCGAACGCTTGGCGCTGGTGATGGTCAGCGCGCGCAGCTTGCCCGCCTTGATCTGCGGCATGGCGGTGTTGATGTTCATGAAGGACGCGTCCACCACGTTGCCCAGCAGGTCGTTCATCACCGGGCCGCCGCCTTTGTAGGGAATGTGCACGCCCATGGTGCCGGTCTGCTGCCAGAACAGTTCGGCGGTCAGGTGGTCGCTGCTGCCGTTGCCCGAAGACGCAAAACTCATCTTGCCGGGGTTGGCCTTCTGCCAGGCAATCACGTCGGCCAGCGACTTGTGCGCGGACGCCGCAGGCACCACCAGCACGTTGGGGGCCTGCACCACCACGGTGATGGGGTCCAGGTCCTTGAGCGCGTCGTACTGCACCTTGATGAGGTGCGGCGCAATGACGAACGGCCCCAGCGACGACACGAACAGGGTATGCCCGTCCGCCGGAGCGCGGGCCACCTGCGTGGCGCCAATGGTGCCGGTAGCCCCGGCCTTGTTCTCCACGATCACCGTGGCGCCGCCAAGCTTCTCGCCCATCTTTGCAGACAGGGTTCGCGCGATCAAGTCGGTGGAACCACCGGGCGGGAAGGGCACCAGCAGGGTGATGGGCTTCTCGGGCCAGGCCATGGCAGAGGTCATCGTCAGGGCCGCGGCCACGCCGCAGAGCAGTTTCTTCATGGGGGTCATGTCATCTCCTGTTGTCGTTTTCCGGGGGAATCAGCGCAAGGCCATCAATGGGGCCCAAGCTTGGCGATCAGCGCCTGCAGCTCTTCCATCTCGGCGGGCTTGAGGTCGGTGAGCGGCGGGCGCACGGGGCCGGCCGAATGGCCCACGAGCGTGGCACCGGCCTTGACAATACTGACCGCATAGCCCTGCACGCGGTTGCGGATCTTCAGGTAGGGCATGAAGAACTCTTTGAGCAACTTGTGCTGGGTGGCCATGTCGTCGGTACGCACGGCTTCGTAGAAGGCCATGGCCGTCTTGGGAATGAAGTTGAACACCGCCGACGAATACACAGGCGTGCCCAGCGCCTTGTAGGCGGCGGCATACACCTCGGCCGTGGGCAGGCCGCCCAGGTAGGCAAAGCGGTCGCCCATGTGCATGTAGATGGAGGACATCAGCTCGATGTCGCCAATGCCGTCCTTGAAGCCCACGAGGTTGGGACAGCGCTCGGCCAGGATGGCCAGCGACTCAGGGGTGAGCTTGCAGACGTTGCGGTTGTAGACGATGACGCCGAACTTGACGCTCTTGCACACCGCCTCCACATGGGCGATCAGGCCTTCCTGGCCCGCTTCGGTCAGGTAGTGCGGCAACAGCAGAATGCCGTGGGCACCCTGACGCTCGGCTTCTTGCGCGCATTCAATGGCAAAGCGCGTGGGGCCGCCCGCGCCCGCAATGATGGGCACCTTGCCACGGCAGGTCTGCACGGCGGTGCGGATGATGTCGGGGTATTCCTGTGCAGTCAGCGAAAAGAACTCGCCCGTGCCGCCCGCGGCAAACAGCGCGCTCGCACCGTAGGGGGCCAGCCATTCCAGGCGCTCGGCGTAGCCGCGCGCGTTGAAGTTGCCCTGCGCGTCGAAGTCCGTCAGCGGGAACGACA
>CBKZAG010000393.1:0-1849 GCA_966692625.1 uncultured Comamonadaceae bacterium | reverse complement strand
CCCCGGCCCACGTCCTGCATGATGCCGTTCATCTTCTGCGCGCCGTGGCTCATGCCGATGGCAAACACCAGGAACGGCACCAGGATGGAATAGGGGTCCAGCGCAAAGCCCAGCGTGGGCAGCAGGCCCAGCTGCCACACCACGGCCACCAACGAAGCAAACACCACCAGCAGCGTGGAGCGCACGCAGCGCGTGTACCAGTACACCATCGCCGTTGCAATGGCCACGGCCAGTGCAAAGAAGACCAGCACCGCGCGCACACCGTCAATCAGGTCGCCCACGATCTTGGCAAAGCCGGTGATGTGCACGCTCACGCCTTCGGCCTCGTACTTGGCGCGCAAGGCTTCCAGCCGGGCGGAAAAGGCGGCGTAGTCCAGCGCCTTGCCCTCGGCGTCCTGCGTCAGCAGGGGCACGAAGATCACGGTGGAACGCGCGTCGCGCGCCACGGTCTGGCCGATCTCGCCGGAACGCGCCACGTTGGCCGCAAGCTGTTGCAGCGAGGCAGCCGAGCCGTCGTAGCCATCGGGGATGACGGGGCCGCCTTCCAGCCCCTCTTCGGTCACGCCCACCCAGCGTGTGGTGGGGGTCCACAGCGACTTCATGCGCGCGCGGTCCACGCCGGGCAGCAGAAACACCTCTTCGCTGAAGCGGCGCAGTGTGTCCAGGTAAGCTGCGTCGTAGACCATGCCATCGCTGCCCTCGGGCCGGGCCACCGCAATGCGCACCGCGTTGCCCAGGCCGCTGAGTTCGCGCTGGTACTTCAGGAAGTTCTGGATGTAGGGGTGCGTGGCGGGAATGGTTTTTTCGAAGCTGGCGTTGAGTTGCAGCTTGGTGGCCTGCCAGCCCAGCACCACGGTGACCAGCGCGCACAGCAGCACCACCAGCCAGCGCTGGGTGAACAGCACCCGCTCGATGATCGAGCCGGAACGGGGATCGAACCCTTGCAGCCCGCCTTGCGGCACAGCTGAGGTGGAGTCATTCGGCATCATGGGCGGCCCCCTTCCTGTGCGGCTGGCGCAGGCAGGGTCACCACCCCGCCCAGGCCCACGGTCAACACACGGCCGTCGTTGAGCGGCAACACGCCTGCCAGCGGTGGCAATGGCGTTGTGTTGAGCGGCTTCACCGTGCCGCCCTTGCCGTGCAACACCACACCTGCCTGGCCTGCCAGAAAGAAGCTGCCCTGCGCCGCACCCGCACTGGCCGCCACCGACGCAGGCACCGGCAAGGGCAGCTGCGCCCAGTTGCGGCCGCCATCAGCGGACCGCCACACGTTGCCGCGCAAACCGGCCAGCAGCACGGCGCCATCGGCCTGCAATTCCCCGGTGAACCAGCTGCCCCGGTAGGGGGACTCCACCGCCTGGAAGCTGTTGCCGCCATCGCTGGAACGCGCCAGCACGCCCTGTTCGCCCGCCAGCCAAACGGTGTCGCCCGCGCGGCGCGCCACGTACCAGTGCATGGCGCGTGGGTTGGGCAAGCGGTCCATCCAAGGCTGCCAGGTCTTGCCACCGTCAGCGGTGTGGAAGGCCAGCCCGTAGGCCCCCACCGCCAGAATGCGCTGCGCGTCCCACATCAGCACATCCAGAAAGGGCTTGTCCGGGCCGTCGTCCTTCAGGCGCTGCGCGTCGGCCTGGGCCTGCTCACCCTGCGCCGCACGCTGGGCAATGGCGGCCAGCTGCACGCCGTCCAGGCGCAGCTGCCAGCTCGCGCCGCCATCGGCCGTGGTGAGGACCGTGCCGCCATGCCCCACGGCCACACCGTGCTGCGCGTCGGCAAAACGCACCATGGTCAGCGTCACGCTCACCGGGCAAGGCACCTGGCGCCAGGTCTGGCCCTGGTCTTCGCTCAAGGC
>CBKZAG010000392.1:0-1849 GCA_966692625.1 uncultured Comamonadaceae bacterium | reverse complement strand
GCATCTATCTCCCGCGTGCCAGCTGGCAGGCCCGTGCCGATCTGCACGATACGCCCGCCCCGCACGCCAATGTCTGCCTCGTAGCAGTCACTGGCGGTGGCCACCTGCGCATTGCGCACCACCAGGTCAAATAGCTCAGCCATGGTGCACTCCTGCACCAACATGCCCTGCTCGCACCACAAAAGTGTCAACAATTTCGTCAACAAACAGACTGCCAGAATGCATAGATATCTTCCTTTTTCCTTTGCTTCGCAATTCCTGTGCCAATTTCAACAACACTGTCTACACCTCGACAAGTAGCGCAATGGTCTTACTTTTGACTTTTGTTGACACTGGTGTTTACACTAATGCCGACTAAATTTTCTTTCGGCATGATTTCTCCATCCCGGCGAAAACCGGCACATCTCTCAACAGGAGTTCTGATGGCCTCTCCCATCCGTCTGGGTGTCCTCACCCCGTCTTCCAACACCGCACTGGAGCCGTTGACCAGCGCCATCGTTGGCCAGATACCCGGCGCTTCGGCGCACTTCTCGCGCTTTCGCGTGACCGAGATTTCCCTGCAGCCGCAGGCACTTGGGCAGTTCGACGACAGCAAGATCCTGGCGGCGGCAGAACTGCTGGCCGACGCCAAGGTGGACGTGATCGGCTGGAGCGGCACCGCCGCAGGCTGGATGGGCTTTGATGCCGACCAGCGGCTGGTGGAGCGCATTCGCGAGCGCACGGGCATCAAGGCCACCACAGCGGTGCTGGCGCTCAACGAAGTGCTGGCGCTCAAGGGCATAGACACCCTGGCGCTGGTCACACCGTACACGGCGGACGTTCAGCAAAAAATTGTCGACAACTACCGCAACATCGGCGTTGAAGTCGTCGCAGAAAAACACCTGGGCATCTGCGTCAATCACGACTTCGCGCTGGTGGAGCCAGACAAACTGCGCGGGCTGATGGACGAGGTGGCCAGCGCCAGGCCGGGCGCCATCACCACGTTCTGCACCAACCTGCGTGCGGCGGCACTGGCCGCCAAGGTGGAGCAGGACCACGGCATTCCGCTGCTCGACACCGTCAGCACCACGGTGTGGGGCATGCTGCGGGCGGCGGGCGCCGACCCTTCAGTGGTGCAAGGATGGGGAGAACTCTATGCCTGGCGTTGAACCTCGCCGCAGCCGGGCTGCGCGCGCCGATAGAATGGGTTGCCACTGCGACACGCCGCACGCCGAAGGCACGGCGGCCGCAGACCCGGGTCATACCCTGTCACACCTCAACCTGAGCACCATGCCGCGCAGCGCCAGAACCCTGCTCCCCGCCGCCCGCCTTGAACGCGAGAAGGCCAACGACGAAATCTACGAAAAGATCTACGTCGCCATCCTGGAGCACCGCCTGCACCCCGGCACCAAGCTTGGCGAAGACCGGCTGGCCAACATCTTCAACGTGAGCCGTGCCCGCATTCGCGAGGTGCTGGCCCGCCTGGCGCACGAGCAGATCGTCGACCTCTACCCGCAGCGCGGCGCCTTCGTGGCCAAGCCCACCCCCGAACAGGCCATGGACGTGTTCGAGGCGCGGCGCCTGATCGAGCCCGCCGTGATGCGCCGCCTGGTCAACACGCTCACACCCGACAAGATCGCTCGCCTGCGCCAGCACCAGGAACTGGAGATGGACGCCCGCCGCCGCGACGACCGGCGCGCAGTGGTCCGGCTGTCTGGCGAATTCCACCAGCTGCTGGCGGAACTGGCAGGCAACACAGCCCTGTCGCGCACGCTGCGCGAACTGTCCACGCTCACCTGCCTGATCATCTTCCTCTACGACGCGCCGACGGCCATCAGCTGCCGCGCGGATGAACACTCCGAGATCATCG
>CBKZAG010000391.1:0-1882 GCA_966692625.1 uncultured Comamonadaceae bacterium | reverse complement strand
GGCTGCGCGAGCTGTGGGTGAGCTACCTGGCACTGGGCGTGACCGCGCTGGTGGTGCTGGCGGGTGGCGGTGCGATGGTGGAGATGATCTACCACCTGCAACTGAACGCGGCACTGGGCGATGAGGTGCGCTTTTTGGGCGTGGCGCTGCAAGCCAAGGGCGCGACGAGCTGGTTTGGTGCGGCGTTTGTGATGCTGACAGGGCTGGGCCTGTTTGAGCTGACGCGGCACCACTTCCGCCAGCAGTGGGCCGAGATTCAGACCGACATTGAAAAAGAAATCAAACGCCGGGAGACGAGCTGATGAACGCCCCCTACGCACTGGAGCTGAAGAACCTGCGCAAGAGCTTTGGCAAGACGGAGATCATCCGTGGCGCCGACCTGGCGGTGCGCCCTGGTGAGCGGGTGGCCATCATCGGCCCCAACGGGGCGGGCAAGTCCACGCTGTTCAACCTGATCAGCGGCCGCTTCGAACCCACCAGCGGTGAGATTTTGCTGAACGGCCAGCGCATCAATGGCAAGAAGCCTTTCGAGATCAACCGCCTGGGGTTGAGCCGCAGTTTCCAGATCACCAACATCTTCCCCAAGCTCAGCGTGTTCGAGAACCTGCGCTGTGCCGTGTTGTGGAGCTTGGGCTACCGGTACACCTTCTTCAAGTTTCTGGCTGACCTGGAAGACGCCAACGAGCGTGCCGAGGCGCTGATGGAGATGATTCGCCTGGACAAGAAGCGCGATGTGCTGGGCATGAACCTGACCTACGCGGAGCAGCGGGCGCTGGAGATCGGCATCACCATTGCGGGCGGTGCCAGCGTGGTGCTGCTGGACGAACCCACGGCGGGCATGAGCAAAAGTGAGACCCGGCGATTCATCGACCTGATACGCGAGGTGACCGTGGGCAAGACGCTGCTGACGGTGGAGCACGACATGGGTGTGGTGTTCGGCCTGGCCGACAAGATTGCCGTGGTGGTGTATGGCGAGGTGATTGCCTTTGACACACCCGAGGCGGTTCGTGCCAATGCACGTGTGCAGGAGGCTTACCTGGGCTCGGTGCTTGCGGAAGAGCAGGCGGCTGGGCAATCCCTGCAAGCCGCGCATTGACGAACGGAGCCGTGAACATGCTGGAAGTCAACAACCTGCACGCCTACTACGGCAAGAGCCACGTGCTGCATGGTGTGCATTTCAAGGTGGGGCAGGGCGAGATCGTGGCCCTGCTGGGGCGCAATGGCTCGGGCCGCTCCACCACCGCCAAGGCGGTGATGGGGCTGGTGGATTGCGAGGGAGAGATTCGCTGGAAAGGGCAGTCGATCCAAGGGTGGAAGCCGTTTGAGGTGGCGCACCTGGGGCTGGGTTACGTGCCCGAGAACAGGGACATCTTCCCTAAGCTGACCGTGCACCAGAACCTGCTGCTTGGCCAGAAGGGTTCGGGCAAGGGCAGCCGCTGGTCGTTCGATGACATGTACGCGATGTTCCCGCGCCTGAAGGAGCGCCAACACACAGAGGCGGGGGTGATGTCGGGCGGGGAACAGCAGATGCTGACGCTGTGCCGCACGCTGATGGGTGACCCGGACCTGATCATCATCGACGAGCCGACCGAGGGGCTGGCACCGAAGATTGTGGAACTGGTGGCGGAGTACCTGCAGAAGCTCAAGAGCAGGGGGGTGTCGGTGTTGCTGATCGAGCAGAAGCTGACGATTGCCCTGAACATCTCGGACCGCACGCTGGTGATGGGGCACGGGAGCATCGTGTTCGAGGGGACGCCAGCGGAGTTAAAGGCCAACCCTTATGTGCGGAAGGAGTGGTTGGAGGTCTGACCTGGTGCTGGTTTTGCGCTCTGGTATTTGGCGGCCAAGGCGTGTGCGCCCAGGGGCTGGCGCTTCAACGAGG
>CBKZAG010000390.1:0-1890 GCA_966692625.1 uncultured Comamonadaceae bacterium | reverse complement strand
GACGCCTACCGCAACCGCTGGGCGCACGACAAGATCGTGCGTTCCACCCACGGCGTGAACTGCACGGGCTCCTGCTCGTGGAAGATTTACGTGAAGGGCGGCATCGTTACCTGGGAAACCCAGCAGACCGACTACCCCCGCACTCGCTGGGACATGCCCAACCACGAGCCGCGCGGCTGTGCGCGTGGCGCCAGCTACAGCTGGTACCTGTACAGCGCCAACCGCGTGAAGTACCCCATGGTGCGCGGGCGCCTGCTGGAGCGCTGGCGTGCCGCCCTGAAGGTGGCCAAGACGCCGGTGGATGCCTGGTCGCTGATCGTGGAAGACGATGCTGCGCGGCGCGACTACCAGCAGGTGCGCGGCATGGGCGGCTTCGTGCGTTCCACCTGGGACGAGGTGAACCAGCTGATTGCTGCCGCCAACGTGTACACCATCAAAAAGCACGGGCCGGACCGCATCATCGGCTTCTCGCCCATTCCGGCGATGAGCATGGTGAGCTACGCAGCAGGCTCGCGCTACCTGAGCCTGCTGGGCGGCGTGTGCATGAGCTTCTACGACTGGTACTGCGACCTGCCGCCCGCCAGCCCGCAGATCTGGGGCGAGCAGACCGACGTGCCCGAATCGGCCGACTGGTACAACTCCAGTTTCATCATCGCCTGGGGGTCCAACGTGCCGCAGACGCGCACGCCGGACGCCCACTTCTTCACCGAGGTGCGCTACAAGGGCACCAAGACGGTGGCGGTGACGCCCGACTATTCCGAAGTGGCCAAGCTGGCCGACCTGTGGCTGCACCCCAAGCAGGGCACCGACGCCGCCATGGCCATGGCCATGGGCCACGTGGTGCTCAAGGAGTTCTACTTCCCCGACAACGGCCAGCGCAGCGCCTACTTTGACGACTACGCCCGCCGCTACACCGACCTGCCCATGCTGGTGATGCTGAAGGAACAGCAGTTGCCAGACGGCAGCACCACCCTGGTGCCGGACCGCTACTTGCGTGCCAGCGACTTCAACGGCAAGCTGGGCCAGGCCAACAACCCCGAGTGGAAAACCATCGCCTTTGACACCGACGGCAAGGCCGTGCTGCCCAACGGCTCCATCGGCTTCCGCTGGGGCCCCGAAGGCCGCGAGGACACCGGCAAGTGGAACCTGGAAAACAAGGAGGCGCGTGACGGCGACGAGGTGAAGCTCAAGCTGTCGGTGTTGGAAGACGGTGAGCAGGACCACGAAGTGGTGGAGGTGGGCTTTCCGTACTTCGGCGGGCAGCAGACGCCGCACTTCCAGGCCAACGCCGCCACGGGCGACGTGAACCGCGCCAAGGTGCCCGCCGTGCGGCTGCGCCTGGGCAAGGCTGGCGAGGAACGCCACGCCCTGGTGGCCACCGTGTTCGACCTGCAGGTGGCGCAGTACGGCATTGACCGGGGTCTGGGCGGCGGTGCCAAGAGCTACGACGACAACGCTCCCTACACCCCCGCTTGGCAGGAAGCCATCACCGGCGTGCCGCGCGAGCAGGTCATCACCGTGGCGCGCCAGTTCGCCGACAACGCCGACAAGACGCGCGGCAAGTCCATGGTCATCATCGGCGCGGCCATGAACCACTGGTACCACGCCGACATGAACTACCGCGGCGTGATCAACCTGCTGATGATGTGCGGCTGCATTGGCCAGAGCGGCGGCGGCTGGGCGCACTATGTGGGCCAGGAAAAGCTGCGCCCGCAGACTGGCTGGACGGCGCTGGCCTTTGCGCTGGACTGGATACGCCCGCCGCGCCAGCAGAACTCCACCAGCTTCTTCTATGCCCACACCGACCAGTGGCGCTACGAGAAGCTGGACCTGTCGGACATCGTCTCGCCGCTGGCCGACAAGAACGCCTTCGGCGGCAGCATGATCGAC
>CBKZAG010000389.1:0-1914 GCA_966692625.1 uncultured Comamonadaceae bacterium | reverse complement strand
TGTCCCAAAAGCCGATGTAGGTGGCCGGGCAGGAGCGCGGCGTCTTGCCGATGGGCGTCTGGTCCACTTCCAGCACGCGCTGGATGGCCTCGCTGCCCACCACGCCTTCGCAGCCCTGCCACTTGGGGCGTTCGCCCGCGTGCCAGGCGTCGCGCCCGGCCTTGGTCGCTTGCATCTGCACGGCGGCGGCCACGTTGGTGAGCAGCACGTCGCGCGCAAAGGTGGACTTGCCCGAGCCGCTCACGCCGGTAACGGCCACCAGCCGCTTGAGCGGCACCTGCGCGGTGACGTTCTGCAGGTTGTGCAGGTTGGCACCTTTGACGGTGAGCCATTGCTGTTCTTCGGCATCGGCCTGCACGGGTTCGGCGGCCACCAGGCGGCGCGCCTGCAACGGGTGCCGCATGGCGTGCAGCAGGTAGCGCCCGGTCTGCGAATCCTGCGCGGCCATCACGTCGCTCACCGCACCTTCGGCCACGACGCGCCCGCCACGCAGGCCCGCGCTGGGCCCGATGTCGATGACGTGGTCGGCACGGCGGATGGTGTCTTCGTCGTGCTCCACCACCACCAGGGTGTTGCCCTTGTCGCCCAGCTTGTGCAGGGCGTTGAGCAGGATCTGGTTGTCGCGCGCGTGCAGGCCGATGGTGGGTTCGTCGAGCACGTAGCACACGCCCTGCAGATTGGAGCCGAGCTGTGCCGCCAGGCGGATGCGCTGCGCCTCGCCACCACTGAGGGTGGGCGCGCCACGATCGAGCGTGAGGTAGCCCAGGCCCACTTCTTCCAGAAACTCTAGACGACTCTGGATTTCGGGCAGCAGGTCGCGGGCAATGTCGGCCTCGCGGGCGGTGAGGCCTTGTACCGCAGACGAATCACCCTGCACAGAGCCTGCCACGGCGAGCGGCGCCTGCTGCAAGGCCTGCACCCACAGGCGCACGTCGCGCACGCTCAGCCGCGCGAGTGACGTGATGGTCTGCCCATGGAACTTGACGGCCCGCGCCGTGGCGTTGAGGCGCGTACCGCCGCAACTGGTGCAGGGCTGGTCGGCCACGTCTTCCACCTCGGGCTCGGCAAAGCTCTGTTCGCGGCCTTTCTGGTCGTCGTCGCGCACGGAATCGTCGAACGCCTTGCGCTGCTCGCGCGTGAGCTGCACGCCCGTGCCCACGCAGTCCGGGCACCAGCCGTGCTTGCTGTTGTACGAGAACAGGCGCGGGTCCAGCTCGGCATAGCTGGTGGAACACACCGGGCAGGCGCGCAGCGTGGAAAACACCTGCAGCCGCCCAATACCCACCGTAGATTCACCGTTGGCCATGGCCGCCTCCAGCCCGTGCATGCCCGACAGCACGTGCACCACGCCTTTGCCGTGTTCCAGCGCGCGCATCAGGGCCTGGCGCAGTTCGGCTTCATGTTCGGGGGCCACGTCCAGGCTGCCCACGGGCAGTTCGATGGTGTGTTCCTTGAAGCGGTCGATGCGCGGGAAGCCCTGCGTGGGCAGGAATTCGCCGTCCACCCGCAGATGCGTGTAGCCGCGCGGACGCGCCCAATCTGCCAGTTCGGTATATACGCCCTTGCGGTTGACCACCAGCGGCGCAAGCAGGCCGATGTGCTGGCCACGGAAGGCCGTCATCAGCTGCGCCAGGATGCTCTCCGGCGTTTGCGGCTGCACGGGGGTGTCGTCGTGCACACAATGCTGGGTGCCCAGCTTCACGTACAGCAGGCGCAGGAAGTGCCAGACCTCGGTGGTGGTGCCCACCGTCGATTTGCGCCCGCCGCGCGACAGCCGCTGCTCGATAGCCACGGTGGGCGGGATGCCATAGACCGCGTCCACCTCGGGCCGACCGGCGGGCTGCACGATGCTGCGCGCGTAGGCGTTGAGGCTTTCGAGGTAACGGCGCTGGCCTTCGTTGAACAGGATGTCGA
>CBKZAG010000388.1:0-1922 GCA_966692625.1 uncultured Comamonadaceae bacterium | reverse complement strand
ACCTGATCGACACCGTGCCACTCGGCATGGGCGCTCGGCCCAACCACGTTGAGTTCGTGCGCAATGCGCGCGGCAGCGTGGTCTATGCCAGCCTGGCGCGCATCGACGATGGTGGCCCCGGCGGCGTGGCGTCGAGCCCGATCGCCATCATCGACCGCAGCGCTCCGGGCGGACAGCGCAAGGTGGTGGGCACCTTCTCCAGCCGTGGCCGCGAGTCGCACGGGTTGTGGACCAACCCCGAGAACACGCTGCTGTATGTGGCCCACGAACAGGACGAGCTGCCCGGCACGCCCAACGCGGGCCAGACCGTGTGCAGTGCATTTGATGTGAGCGACCCGCTGCGCCCGACCTTCATTGCGCAGATCCCCCTGGGCAATCTGACGCTGCCCTCTGGCGCGCTGCGCAACAAAAAGAGCATCAACCTCGTCTACGTGCGTGTGGGCGAGAAGGGCCAGACGGCATGAGCGGCGCGCACACCAGCCACGGCGCCAGCGCCGCGCACACCAGCGCATTCCAGCGGGATATGGACGAATCGATGGCCCGCATGATGCAGGCCATGCACAGCCCGGGCTACGCAGGCCAGGCCGACCAGGACTTTCTGGCGATGATGATTCCGCACCACGCCGGCGCTGTGGACATGGCGCGGCTGGTGTTGCAGCATGGGCGCGATCCTGTCACCCGGCAGTTGGCCGAGGAAATCATTGCCGGGCAGACGGTGGAGATCCAGAGCATGCAACGCCGACTGCACACCCTGCAGCAGCGCACAGCCAAAGGTGCGGAAGCGGAATTTCCGTCGCTGGGTGGGACGCGGGGGCCTTGATCGACAGCCCTAGGGAAAGTACCGATGAGCGCCACGGAATGAACCAAGCCACGCAGCGCTCTTGATCACCATGCTGTTCCAGTCTGCCGAGTCCCGCTATAACCAATGGGTGCGTGAGCACTACCGTTTTTTGCTGCGCAGTGCGTGGGCGCTCACTGGTTCGCGCGCCATTGCCGAAGACGTGGTGCAAGACTGTTTTGCCAACGCCTGGAAGCACCGGGAGCAACTGCGCGACGCTGCGCTGGCACGGGCTTGGCTCTTTCAGATCATGCGCCGCGCCGCCTTTCGCCAGGCCGCACCCAGCATGCAGTCGCTGGACGATGAAGAGCAGCCCGAGCAAGCGGCGCCCGACGCGGGGCTGGACGACAAACTCGATGTCGTCAAGGCGCTCGCGCGCCTGGCGCCCATCCACCGCGAGGTGCTGGTGCTGTTTTATTTCGACGACATGCCCACCGCCCAGATGGCCGAGGCGCTGGAGATCGCGCCCGGCACGGTGTTGTCGCGCCTAGCCCGTGCGCGCGACGCTTTGAAGCTGGCCATGGGGGTACCTGCGACACCCAAGGCCGATGTCAACGTTACCCCGTTTCGCAGGACCAAGACATGAGCCCCGATACCGACGCGCCTTTCCTGCCCGACAGCGAATTCGATTTGCGCGCGCGCGCCGAGTTGGCGATCGCCTTCGAGGCCAGCGACGCACCGGCACACCTGTACCGAAAGCCGCAGCCGCTGCTGGCGCGACGCGGCTTGCAGCGTTTTCTGGCTGCGCTTTTGCTGGCCGGTGGCACCAGCGGCGGGGTGCTAGCCGTGCGACCGCCAGCGATGGTGCGCGACGCGATCGACCACGAATACCACGAGCGCAGCTTGCGGGGCAGTTTCATGGAGCAGCGCCAGTTGCTCATGCACCTGGGCATGCGGGACGCCAACGTGGTGCCCGGGTTTCCCCAACTCATGCGGCCATGCGATATCGAAGGTCACCTCGCTTACCACCTCACCACGTTCTTCGAGAAGGGCGGCATGGTGACGGTGTATGCCTTTGACCAGCCTGTGGACCTGCGCGAGGCCAGCGGCTGGTGGAGCAACGTGCACTGGAAGGTGATCCGCT
>CBKZAG010000387.1:0-1922 GCA_966692625.1 uncultured Comamonadaceae bacterium | reverse complement strand
TCCGCTGCGTCCACCTGTCTGGGGCCGGTGCGGCGGAAACTCGGTCCGTTCGCTATCGCTCTCTCCCCTCGAACACCCGCCGCAAGTCAGTGACGAAGCGCGCTGCGCGCGCCCGGCCCCAGACAGGCGGCCACAGCCGCCACAGAAATCGCCCCCACAGGGCCAGGCCTGCCGCAGTCAACCAGCACGGTGGAGTGCAACCGGTGAAGCGCCAGCGCCTGGGCGCACACGCCCTGACCGCCCACCGACCCGGAGTGTCACCCGCCGTGAACCGCAGACAGCCAGGCTGCGAAAAGGTCAGTCAGGCCAGGTCCTGTTTGAGGAAGATGTCCTTGTCGGGGAAGAAGGCGGTGTGCAAGGGCAGCAAGGCGCCGCCCAGCGCGCGGGCGTGGCTGCCCACACGGCCGAGCATGATCCTGGGCACCTGGATGCCCGCGAGTCGGTGGCGTTTCAAACCTTGTGTCGTGGTTTCCGCGAGCTTCTTCAGCAGGCCGGCCGACAGCGTGCCATCAATGATGACTGCGTCAAGGTCCAGCAGCGCGGTGGCGGATGTTGTTGCCATGGCCAGAGCTTCGCTGGCATCTGCAATCCATGCGTTCACGTCCCGGGAATGCTCAGCCGCCAGGACGCCTTCGCTCATCACCAGCCGCGGGTCGTGTCCGCGTTGCATCAGTGCCCGTTCCAGCGGCCAGCCTGAGGCGACTTCCAGCAATTGAGGGGCCACACCTTTGCCAGCGAGCCCCAGTGGCATGGAGCCGATGGCCCCGGCGTTGCCGCGCGGACCGTCGAGCAGATGGCCCGACAGTACCAGCCCGCCGCCAACGAATGTGCCGACAAACACATAAAGAAAGTTGGCACACTGCTGTCCGTGCCCTTGCAGCAGCTCGGCTGTGCAGGCTGCGATGGTGTCTCGTGCGAAGACGACAGGCAGGTCCGTCATGCCCTGCACCTGTTGGCGCAGATCGATGCCTTGCCAGCGGGCCAGGGCTGGCGCAGCGTCGGGCCCGAGCACGTCCGCCCACTGGTGCATGTCCAGCGGTGCCGTCAGACCCAGGCCAACCACGCGGTGCCAATGGGCCGCCCAGTCCTGCTTCAGCTTGTCGAGCATGGCGCCCAGGCGCGGCAACAGCACGAGAGGGTCCGGGTGGTCGTAGTGGAAGGTGTCATGCTGGCGGACGCGTCCCACGAAATCGGCCACCAGCACTTCCAGGCTGCGCCGCCCCACCTGCACCCCCACGCTGAAGGCGCCGTCAGGGTTCAGTGCCAGGGGCACCGAAGGCTGGCCGATGCCGCCGCGGATGCGGTCTTGCTTGACCAGCAGGCCGTCGTCCAGCAGGCGCTCCACGATGATGGAAACGGTCTGTTTGGACAGCTGCGTCAGGCGCGAAAGCTCAGCCTTGGGCGTGGCGCCATGCAGGCGTAAGGCTTGCAGAACGGTGCGTTCGTTGAACTGGCGCATGCCCTGGTGGTTGGAGCCGCGCACCTGCAGTGGGGTGTCGGCGGCGGGGAGCATGGCGGTGTTCATCTTGTCGCGTCAAGGGAGGAGGTCAGGGCAGGATCACGCCCTTGCAGAGTAACGCATTGCCAAAGGCGGTCACTTCCCCGCTCTGGACGATGAGGCTGGCTGCGTCCACGCGCCGGTAGAACTCGAAGCGTTCCACCGGTTCCACCTGCGAGACGTCGCGACCCTCCACGTGGCGCACCAGGTCAACGAAGGCCTGCTGGGCGGCGGTGCGCTCGCCCACGGGCAGCTCGCTGTGCTGCATGTAGGCGGCGGGCTGGGTCACGTCCACCGCCAGCGGGAACACGGACAGCACCGCCTGCGATACACGCTCCAGGCTGTGGCCGGGAAGGCGTATCACTGGCTTGCCCTTGGCCAGCCAGTCGGCGGTGAAGTTGGCGTCCACCACGGCCACCCACTC
>CBKZAG010000386.1:0-1935 GCA_966692625.1 uncultured Comamonadaceae bacterium | reverse complement strand
CTCTGCGCCTGCTCGGTTTGCACGGCAACCCTGAGCACGCCCACCACGACACGCACGTCTGGCACCCGCAGGTCATCCAGATCAGCGCGCTGCACGGGCAGGGCGTGGACAGCTTTTGGGCCCAGGTGAGCGAGTTCCGCCGCCTGCAGACCGCCAATGGCCGCCTGTTCGCCAAGCGGCACCAGCAGGCCCGCGCCTGGATGTGGGAGCGCATCGAAGCCGGGCTGAAACAACGTTTCCGCGAGCACCCGCGCATCCGCGCGCAGCTCGACGCCACCACTCGCCAGGTGCTTGAAGGCACGCTGGCCCCATCCACCGCAGCGCGTCAGCTGCTGGAACTGTTTGACTGATTTTCTGGAGACCCCACCATGCATGAAATCCTGGAACAACTGGAGAGCAAACGCGAGGCCGCGCGCCTGGGCGGCGGGCAAAAGCGCATAGACGCGCAGCACGCCAAGGGCAAGCTCACCGCGCGCGAGCGTCTGGAGGTGCTGCTTGACGAAGGCACCTTCGAAGAATGGGACATGTTCGTCGAGCACCGCTGCACCGACTTCGGCATGCAGGACAACAAGGTGCCCGGCGACGGCGTGGTCACCGGCTACGGCATGATCAACGGGCGCCTGGTGTTCGTCTTCAGTCAGGACTTCACCGTCTTCGGCGGCGCACTCTCCGAAGCGCACGCCGAGAAAATCTGCAAGGTCATGGACCAGGCCATGAAGGTCGGCGCGCCGGTGATCGGCCTCAACGATTCGGGCGGTGCGCGTATTCAGGAAGGCGTGGCCTCCCTGGGCGGCTACGCCGAGGTGTTCCAGCGCAACGTCATGGCCAGCGGTGTGATTCCGCAGATCAGCATGATCATGGGCCCCTCTGCCGGTGGCGCGGTGTATTCCCCCGCCATGACGGACTTCATCTTCATGGTGAAGGATTCGAGCTACATGTTCGTGACCGGCCCCGAGGTGGTGAAGACCGTGACGCACGAGGAAGTGACCGCCGAGGAACTGGGCGGCGCCGTGACGCACACCACCAAGAGCGGCGTGGCCGACCTGGCGTTCGAGAACGACGTGGAGGCGCTGCTGATGCTGCGCCGCCTGTTCAACTACCTGCCGCTCAACAACCGCGAGAAGGCCCCCGTGCGCAAGAGCGGCGACCCGATCGACCGCGCCGAACTGAGTCTGGACACCCTGGTTCCCGACAACCCGAACAAGCCCTACGACATGAAGGAGCTGATCGTCAAGACCGTGGATGATGGCGACTTCTTCGAAATCCAGCCCGAGTACGCCAAGAACATCGTGGTGGGTTTTGCCCGCATGGACGGCCAGACCGTGGGCATCGTGGCCAACCAGCCGCTGGTGCTGGCGGGCTGCCTGGACATCAAGTCGAGCATCAAGGCTGCGCGCTTCGTGCGCTTCTGCGACGCGTTCAACATCCCCGTCGTCACCTTCGTGGACGTGCCTGGCTTCATGCCCGGCACCAGCCAGGAGTTTGGCGGCATCATCAAGCACGGCGCCAAGCTGCTGTACGCGTACGCCGAATGCACGGTGCCCAAGATCACCGTCATCACCCGCAAGGCCTACGGCGGCGCGTATGACGTGATGGCCTCCAAGCACCTGCGTGGCGACGTGAACCTGGCCTGGCCCAACGCCGAGATCGCCGTGATGGGCGCCAAGGGCGCGGTGGAGATCATCTTCCGCGAGGACAAGAAGGACCCGGCCAAGCTGGCCGAGCGGGAGGCCGAGTACAAGCGCCGCTTTGCCAACCCCTTCGTGGCCGCCGAGCGCGGGTACATCGACGACGTCATCCTGCCGCACGAAACCCGCAAGCGCATCTGCCGCAGCCTGGTCATGCTCAAGGACAAGAAGGTGGAGAACCCGTGGCGCAAGCACGGGAACATCCCTCTCTAAGTTGCATGGTGCGTGTGATGTCTTCTGCTTGCGC
>CBKZAG010000385.1:0-1936 GCA_966692625.1 uncultured Comamonadaceae bacterium | reverse complement strand
CTGGTACGAGAAGAACGACCTCAACACCAGCGACATGCACCCCTTCATCCACCCGCTGTCTGCAGCGGTGGACCCGGTGTGGCAGTCAAAGAGCGACTGGGAGATCTACAAGGGCTTCGCCAAGGCCTTCAGCGAGGTGTGCGTGGGCCACCTGGGCGTGGAGAAGGAAGTGGTGCTGACGCCCCTGATGCACGACAGCCCGGGCGAACTGGCCCAGCCCTTTGAAGTGAAGGAATGGAAGAAGGGCGAATGTGACCTGATTCCCGGCAAGACCGCGCCGCAGATCACCGTGGTGGAGCGCGACTACCCCAACCTGTACAAGCGCTTCACGGCGCTGGGCCCCTTGATGAACAAGGTGGGCAACGGCGGCAAGGGCATTGCCTGGAAGACCGAGACCGAAGTGACGCAGCTTGGCCAGCTCAACGGCAACACGCTGGAAGAGGGCGTGACCAAGGGCATGCCGCGCATCGTCAGCGACATTGACGCCTGCGAGGTGATCCTGCAACTGGCGCCCGAGACCAACGGCCACGTGGCTGTGAAGGCCTGGGAAGCGCTGGGCAAGGCTACCGGGCGCGACCACAAGCACCTGGCCCTGTACCGCGAGGACGAGAAGATCCGCTACCGCGACATCCAGGCGCAGCCGCGCAAGATCATCAGCTCGCCCACGTGGAGCGGCATCGAGAGCGAGACCGTGAGCTACAACGCGGGCTACACCAACGTGCACGAGCTGATTCCATGGCGCACCCTCACCGGTCGCCAGCAGTTCTACCAGGACCACCCCTGGATGATCGCCTTCGGCGAGGGCTTCAGCAGCTACCGCCCGCCGGTGGACCTGAAGACCACCGACGAGGTGCAGGGCCGCAAGTCCAACGGCAACCCCGAGATCGTGCTGAACTTCATCACCCCGCACCAGAAGTGGGGTATTCACAGCACGTACAGCGACAACCTGCTCATGCTCACGCTCAACCGTGGTGGCACGGTGATCTGGCTAAGCGAGGACGACGCCAAGCGTGCGGGCATTGAGGACAACGACTGGGTGGAGCTGTTCAACGTGAACGGCGCCGTGGCGGCGCGCGCGGTGGTGAGCCAGCGCGTCAACCCCGGCATGGTGATGATGTACCACTCCCAGGAAAAGATCATCAACACGCCCGGCTCCGAGATCACCGGCGTGCGCGGCGGCATCCACAACTCCGTCACGCGCATCGTGCTCAAGCCCACGCACATGATCGGCGGCTACGCCCAGCAGAGCTACGGCTTCAACTACTACGGAACCATCGGCACCAACCGCGACGAGTTCGTGGTGGTGCGCAAGATGAAGAAGGTGGACTGGCTCGACACCCCGCGTGACGACCACCTCGTCAAGGCCTACCAGTCGCAGGGCGAGAACCCCTGAGCCCGCTCAAGAAACAAGGAGTGATGCAATGAAAGTACGCGCTCAGATCGGCATGGTCCTCAACCTGGACAAGTGCATTGGCTGCCACACCTGCTCGGTCACCTGCAAGAATGTGTGGACGAGCCGCCCCGGTGTGGAATACGCCTGGTTCAACAACGTGGAAACCAAGCCCGGCATTGGTTACCCCAAGGACTGGGAGAACCAGGACAAGTGGAAGGGCGGCTGGGTTCGCCGCGCAGACGGCTCCATCGTGCCCAAGCAGGGCGGCAAGTGGCAGCTGCTGATGAAGATCTTCGCCAACCCGCACCTGCCGCAGATCGACGACTACTACGAGCCCTACACCTTCGACTACGACCACCTGCAGTCGGCCCCCGAGATGCAGCACGCGCCCACGGCGCGGCCGCGCTCGCTCATCACCGGCAAGCGCATGGAGAAGATCGAGTGGGGCCCGAACTGGGAGGAAATCCTGGGTGGCGAATTCGCCAAGCGCAGCAAGGACAGCAACTTCGACGGCTTCGAGGCCGCGCAGAAGGCCATGGTGGG
>CBKZAG010000384.1:0-1956 GCA_966692625.1 uncultured Comamonadaceae bacterium | reverse complement strand
CGCTGCCCCCCGAGGGGGCGTTCGTCGCCTTGGGGCGGCCCGGCGGCGACTCAGAACCTGAACACCCGGGACCAACCATGACTGTTACCGACCTCTTTGAACTCTTGCGCGCCCACGGTATGCCGCTGCATGCCGTCTTTGACCTGGATGGCCTGCCGCGCGACGTGCTGGACCACCTGGCCCTGAACAATGAGGAGTGTCAGCGTTACCGGCAGCTGATCCTGATCGGCAACCTGGGAGGCGGGTTCTGGCAAGCCCTGCGCCAGCGTGGCATGCATGGCAGCGCGCCGGTGGATACGTTCGTGGGCGAATGCGTGCGAGCGTGGATGGAAGGACCCCTGGCCGGGCACGCCTGGCTGCAGCTTTTCCCGGGAACAAGACCGATCGGGTTGCAGCGCCTGGGGGAACTGGCAGGGTGGCACCACACGTCGCCATTCTGGGTGGGGGTGAATGCCGAATGGGGCAGCTGGTTTGCCTACCGCGCGGCGGTGCTGGCGGACACGTCGCTGCCCGTCACGCCACGCCGAGCGGTTGAGTCACCGTGCCTGAGCTGCAGTGGCCAGCCGTGCGTGAGCGCCTGCCCCGCCGGGGCGTTGGCCAGTGATCAGACTGGCGCCTGGCGCTTGCAGGCCTGCCTGGACTACCGGAAGCAGCCCGGCTCAGCGTGCCTGGACCGTTGCTTGGCGCGCAACGCCTGCCCGGTCGGTGAATCGCACCGCTACAGCGACGAGCAGATCGCCTACCACTACCTGCACTCGATGCGCGCCATTCGCGAGTGGTACTGACGCGCCGCCAGCCTCAACCCGCGTAGGGGTTGGAGTAGCCCAGGCGGGCCAGGATCTCGATCTCGCGTGCTTCCATCGCCTCGGCGTCTTCTTCGCTGGTTTCATGGTCCCAGCCCTGGGCGTGCAGCGCGCCATGCACCAGCAGGTGCGCGTAATGGGCTTGCAACGTCTTGCCCTGTTCTGCCGCCTCGCGCGCCACCACCGGTGCGCACAGCACCAGGTCGGCCATCACCACGGGTTCCTGCGCGTAGTCAAAGGTCAGCACATTGGTGGCGTAGTCCTTCTGGCGGTAATCGCGGTTCAGTGCCTGCCCCTCTTCGGCATCGACGATGCGCACGGTGAGTTCGCCGTCGGCGTCCAGCGCATGGCGCAGCCAGCGGATCACCTTCTGGCGCGGCAGGGCGGCACGGTGTTCCGCCACGCCGTCAAACCGGCCGAATTGCAGGGAGAGAGACAGGTCGGGCAGGGTCATTTCAGTGCCTTTCGGGTGGGGCGGCGTTTGTATGTGGGGCGTGCCTGGGCACGCAACGCGGCTTCCCAGGCCAGGCGGGCCCAGGGCAGCATCAGTGCGGGGGATTCCATCGCTTCCTCGGGCGCCGCGTGGTAGTGCAGGGACATGTCCTTGCCCTTGGCCTGGTAGACAAAGCGCGGGCAGCCCGCGTCGCGGAAGGCGGGCAGGGAGTCGTCGTCCGTCTTGAGCCACAGACGTTCGCCGTCGCCCAGGTCGGCAATGATGGCGAATGTGAGGCCATCGACGCTGATGCCCCAGCCGCCGAACATGCGCCGCGCCAGACCCGGGCCTATGCCTTGCAGCAGTTCCAGGCAATAGGCGGTGAATTCGGGTAGCTCGCGCGTCGCCATGGGTGTTCAGCGGCTGGTGGTACGTGTGTTGCGCCGCGGTGGTGGTGCGCTGTCGTCATGCGGCGCACTGCTTCCCGCGTCGTAGGCGTCCACAATGCGCGCCACCAGCGGGTGGCGCACCACGTCGGCGCTGGTCAGGCGGTTGAAGGCAATGCCCTTGACGCGCTTGAGCACGCGTTCGGCGTCAATCAGGCCGCTCAACTGGGTGCGCGGCAGGTCGATCTGGCTCACGTCCCCTGTGACCACGGCCTTGCTGCCGAAGCCGATGCGGGTGAGGAACATCTTCATCTGCTCGGGCGTGGTGTTCTGC
>CBKZAG010000383.1:0-1957 GCA_966692625.1 uncultured Comamonadaceae bacterium | reverse complement strand
CCCTACCGACCCCGCAGAGCGCCGCAGCGTGCCTGAAGGGCTGTGGATCAAATGCCCCAGCTGCGAGGCTGTTCTTTACAAGAACGATCTGGAGAAAAACCAGAACGTTTGTCCGCATTGCTCCCACCACCATCGCATTGGCGCTCGTGCCCGACTGGATGCGTTCCTCGACGCCCAGGGCCGTTACGAAGTGGGCCAGGAGGTCATTCCGGTCGATGCCCTGAAGTTCAAGGACAGCCGCAAGTACCCCGAGCGCCTGAAGGAGGCCCTGGAGGCCACGGGCGAGACCGACGCGCTCATCGTCATGGGTGGCTCGGTCATGAGCATCGAAATCGTGGCTGCGTGCTTCGAGTTCGACTTCATGGGCGGCTCCATGGGCTCCGTGGTCGGCGAGCGCTTCGTTCGTGGCGTGGAAACCGCCATCGAGCAGAAAGTGCCCTTCGTGTGCTTCACCGCCACGGGCGGCGCGCGCATGCAGGAAGGCCTGCTGAGCCTGATGCAGATGGCCAAGACCAACGCCGCGCTCACCCGTTTGGCCAAGAAGGGGCTGCCCTACATCAGCGTGCTGACCGACCCCACCATGGGCGGCGTGAGCGCGGGCTTTGCCTTCGTGGGTGATGTGGTGATTGCCGAACCCAAGGCGCTGATCGGCTTCGCCGGCCCGCGCGTGATCGAGAACACCGTGCGTGTGAAGCTGCCCGAGGGCTTCCAGCGCGCCGAGTTCCTGCAAACCAAGGGCGCCGTGGACTTCATCTGCGACCGCCGCGAACTGCGCGGCACCGTGGCCAACGTGCTGGCCATGCTGCAGCGCCAAAGCGCCGACGCCGTCGCCTGACGGCGCTGCCACCGGGCCCACGGTGTTGAACATTCCCCTGTTCCCGCTGGGCACCGTCCTTTTTCCGGGCGGCAGCCTGCCGCTGCAGATCTTCGAGGTTCGCTACCTCGACATGGTGCGGCGCTGCCACCGGGAGGCCACGCCTTTCGGCGTGGTATGCCTGACCGGCGGCAGCGAGGTGCAGCAGCCAGACCCCTCCAGCGGCGGCTTCGTGCGGGAGGGGTTTCACGAAGTAGGCACGCTGGCGCGCATCGTCGAACTGGAGCAACCGCAGCCTGGGTTGCTGCTCATCGCGTGCGAGGGAACGGAACGCTTTCGTGTGGTGAGCAGCGAAAAAATGCCGCATGGCCTGTGGACGGCCGACGTGGAGCTGCTGCCTGCCGACACGCCGGTCCCAGTGCCGCCAGAGCTGCAGGGTATTCCGCAAACCTTGCACCAGCTCCATGAACGACTGCAGGCAGAACAACCGGGCGCGATCTCCCCCTATCCGCCCTATCAGACCCAAGGCAGCGTCTGGCAGGAGGCAGGTTGGGTGGCCAACCGCTGGGCCGAAATGCTGCCCCTGCCGGCCGAAATCAAGCAGCGCCTGCTGACCTTGGAGAGCCCGTTGTTGCGTCTGGAGCTGGTGGGAGACGCGCTGGAACAACTGGGGATTGGGACATGAGGCTCCCGACGAGTTCCCTGACGATCTGAAGCCCTGGCACCTCGGCCCGCTGATCCAGCGTGACCATACCGAACCGCGCCGTGGCGTTCAATGCTGGTACGGTTGCAAGCCGGACCAGATCGCGCCCCGCGGCGTCGATTGTCAGCACAATGGCATTGCTCTCGCGAGCCACGTCCACCAGCGTCTGTGTGTCATCGCACCGCAGCGTCACCATGTCATCGGGGTTGGCGGCCGGGCCATAACGTTCAGTGAGTATCCGCGCCACTTCATCGCTCAGCGGCGTGGAAGCGATCGGATATGCCAACAATTCCTCAAAAGCAACAGGTCCGTTCTTTGCGTGAAGCGGATGACCCTGACGGCAGAGGAAACTGGCTGGCAGTTCCGTCTGCAAAGTGGTCTGCAAGTCCGACGCCGGGCGCACGGCCCGTATGTCCACCACGGCAGCGTCGAGCCGCCTT
>CBKZAG010000382.1:0-1983 GCA_966692625.1 uncultured Comamonadaceae bacterium | reverse complement strand
GTGACCACGGCTGCTCAGGCGCTGGCGTACAAGGAGCGCATTCTGGCTGCCGTGCCTGCTGGCGTGAGCTTTGAGCCGCTGATGACGCTGTACCTGACAGACAACCTGCCGCCTGATGAGATTGCGCGTGCCAAGGCGGCGGGCGTGGTGGCCTGCAAGCTCTACCCCGCCGGGGCCACCACCAACAGCGACGCGGGCGTCACCGACATCCGCAAGACCTACAAGACGCTGGAGGCGATGCAGCGCGAGGGCATCCTGCTGCTCGTTCACGGCGAGGTCACCAGCCCAGACATCGACCTCTTCGACCGCGAGGCCGTGTTCATCGAACAGCAACTCGCCCCGCTGCGCCGCGACTTCCCCGAGCTGAAGATCGTGATGGAGCACATCACCACCCGCGAGGCCGCGCAGTACGTGGCTGAAGCCGATCGCTTCCTGGGTGCCACCATCACTGCGCACCATCTGCTCTACAACCGCAATGCCATCTTCACGGGTGGCATTCGCCCGCACTATTACTGCCTGCCCGTGCTCAAGCGCGAGGTGCACCGCCAGGCCCTGGTGGCAGCGGCCACCAGCGGCAACGCCAAGTTCTTCCTGGGCACCGACAGCGCGCCGCACCCGGCCCACCTGAAGGAGCACGCCACGGGCTGCGCGGGCTGCTACACCGCGCATGCCGCCATGGAGATGTACGCCGAGGCCTTTGACGCCGTAGGCGCGCTGGACAAGCTGGAAGGCTTTGCCAGCTTCTTCGGGGCAGACTTCTACGGTCTGCCGCGCAACAGCGGCACCATCACCCTGCGCCGCGAGTCCTGGACCCCGCCCGAGAGCTTTGCCTTTGGCGAGGCTGAACTCAAGCCGCTGCGTGCGGGCGAGGTACTGCCCTGGCAGTTGGTGTGATCTCCCTCGCAGGGCTTATTCCGGCTTGAGCTGCTGCCGCTCGACGGTTTCCCGGTAGGCGCGGTATTCGCTGGCGATTTGCTGCGCGAACTGGGTGGGGGTGTTGCCCACGACCACCGAACCGGTGTCCTGGATGCGCTTGTGCACGGCGGGGTCCTGCAGTGCCTTGATGGCCGCCGCGTGGATTTTCTCGGTCACGCTGGCGGGCAGGCCCCTGGGGCCGGCAATGCCATAGAAGGCCATGCGGTTGACCTTTTCCATGCCCAGCTCCTTGAAGGTGGGTACCTTGGGCAACAGGGTGGAGCGGGCGTCCGCCAGCACCACGATCGGCACCAGCCGCCCGGTCTGGATGAAGGGCAGGGCGGAAGGCAGGTTGTCCATGATGATCGGGACCTGTCCGGCCACGGTATCGTTCAACGCCGGACCCGAGCCCCGGTAGGGTATGTGGGTGACAAAGGTCTTGCTGAGGCTCTTGAACGACTCCATCTGCAGGTGCCCGATGGAGCCTGTTCCCGCTGTGCTGTAGCTGTAGCGCCCCGGGTTTTTCTTCAGCTCAGCGAGGAAGCCAGCGTAGTCCTTGGCCGGGAAGGCCGGGTTGACGGCGATAACGTTCGGGGTGGCGGCCAGGTTTACGATCGGCGTGAAGTCCGTCAGCGGGTCGTAGGACGGCTTGGGGTTGATGGCTGGGTTGGCCGCCATGGTGGACACCGTGGCCATGCCCAGCGTGTAACCATCGGGACGGGCGCGCGCGAGTTCGGTCGCGCCGATGGCGCCGCCCCCGCCCCCCCTGTTGTCAACCACGACAGGCTGGCCCAGCAACTGCCCCAGCTTTTCCGAAACGGCGCGGGCGACGATGTCGGTGGTGCCACCGGCGGCGAACGGCACGATCAGGCGCACCGGGCGGTTGGGGTAGTTGTCGGGTGATGTTTGTGCACCGGCTGCCCAGGGCAGCAGGCAGAGCAGGGCGAAAACGGGGGGTGTGAAGCGCACGGGGGTCTCCTGTGGTTGGTGGTGAATGGGTGGGGGTCAGTGGCGGCGGACGAGCTGCTGGCGTGTCAGGTCCGCACAGTGCCGCACGCCCAGCATGGC
>CBKZAG010000381.1:0-1989 GCA_966692625.1 uncultured Comamonadaceae bacterium | reverse complement strand
GGGTCCTTGCCGCTGAAGGCGCCGCCGCCGTGCGGGCAGGCACCGCCATAGGTGTCCACAATGATCTTGCGGCCGGTCAGGCCACAGTCACCCTGCGGGCCACCGATCACGAAACGGCCGGTCGGGTTGATCAGGTACTTGGTGTCCTGCAGCCACTCTTTCGGCAGCACCGGCTTGATGATCTCTTCCACGCAGGCTTCGACGAACTCCGGCTTCATGTGTTTGCCGTCGCTCATCTCCGGGCTGTGCTGGCTGGACAGCACCACGGTGTCGATGCTGTGCGGGCGGCCATCCACGTAGCGCATGGTGATCTGGCTCTTGGCGTCAGGGCGCAGGAAGGGCAGGCGGCCGTCCTTGCGCAACTGGGCCTGACGCTCCACGATGCGGTGCGCGTAGTAGATGGGGGCGGGCATCAGTTCGGGCGTCTCGTCGCAGGCGTAGCCGAACATCAGGCCTTGGTCACCGGCGCCGGTGTTCAGGTAATCGTCGCTGGCGTGGTCCACGCCCTGGGCGATATCGTTCGATTGCTTGTCGTAGGCCACCAGCACCGCGCAGCCCTTGTAGTCGATGCCGTATTCGGTGTTGTCGTAGCCAATGCGCTTGATGGTGTCGCGTGCCACCTGGATGTAGTCCACGTGCGCGTTGGTGGTGATTTCGCCCGCCAGCACCACCAGACCGGTGTTGGTCAGGGTCTCTGCCGCCACGCGGCTGCGTGGGTCTTGCTCGAAGATCGCGTCGAGGATGGCGTCTGAAATCTGGTCCGCCACCTTGTCGGGGTGGCCTTCGGACACGGATTCGGACGTGAAAAGAAAGTCGTTCGCCATTTGAATACACTCCTTGGTCTGAGCTCGGCGGTCGCCGGGCTTGGGAGCTATGGCGAACGCTTTAGCTGAATTTGTGAATCGCCCGCAAGTTGTTCAATAACTCGGCGATACCGTCATTCTAAAACACAGATCACTGGGCCGCCGGGGGCGGTCCGATATGTCCATGTTCCTGGTGTTCCGTTTTTTAGCGCGTTGGCCGCTGCCGCTGTTGCACCTGCTGGGTGCGGCTGGCGGCTGGCTGGCCTGGCTGGTTGGCCCGGCCTACCGGCGTCGCTGGTTCGAGAACACGCGGCTGGCGGGGGTGCGGGGTTGGGCACGCTGGGCTTCCGTGGCTGCTGCGGGGCAGCAGGTGGCAGAACTGCCCCGCCTCTGGTTTGGCCGGCCCGTTCAGGTGGGCTGGGAGGGTGCCGCGCACATCCAGGCCGCGTTGAACCATGGCCACGGCATGCTTTTTCTCACGCCGCACCTGGGTTGTTTCGAGATCACTGCGCAGGCCTACGCTCAGCGTTTCGGCAGCCAGCCCGGTCAGGCTCGCAAACCCATCTCGGTGCTGTTCCGCCCGCCTAGGCAGCAGGCATTGCGCGAAGTGGTGGAGGCCGCCCGTGTGCGGCCCGGCCTGGCCACTGCTTCCACCACGCTGGCCGGGGTGCGCCAGCTCATCCAGGCTCTGCGCAATGGCGAAGCCGTTGGTCTGCTGCCTGACCAGGTGCCGCCGGAAGGGTTGGGGGTGTGGGCGCCTTTTTTCGGCAAGCCTGCCTACACGATGACACTGGCCATGCGGTTTGCGCGTACCCCAGGCACCGAGGTTCTGCTGGCTTGGGGTGAACGCCTGCCCTGGGGGCGGGGGTACACGGTGCACATTCAGCCTCTGACTCAGGTTTTGGGCGAGCCGATGGCTGAAGATGCCGTGGTTGCTGCTTCACAGATCAACCAGGCGATGGAACACGTGATTCGACGCTGCCCGCAGCAATACCTGTGGGGTTATGCGCGCTACAAAACGCCGCGCAAAGGGATGCACGGATGAGTGAAACCACCGAAGACACGCGCAGCGGGTGGCAGCGTCTGCTCAATGGTCTTGGGCTGGGTGCCATGCGCGTGATGGCTCGCATGCCCTTGCCGATGGTGCGTGCGCTGGGGTGGGTGTTCGGCCAGGTGCTGCACCTGC
>CBKZAG010000380.1:0-1993 GCA_966692625.1 uncultured Comamonadaceae bacterium | reverse complement strand
TTTGGCCGCACCGCAGCCGCTGCTGGTGAGGCCGCGCCCGTCGCCGTGGCCGGTGCTGCCAAGCCTCTGCCAGCGTACGTGGGCTGGAAGGACCCGGCCAGCCTGATCGTGCACAGCAGCACCACCATTGAGACCAAGCGCAGTGTGTTCGGCACCAGCGTAATCACGCCGTCCGAGCAGCTCTACATCCGCAACAACCTGCCCGCGCCCGACGCCTCGATCCTGGGCAACCGCGATGCCTGGGAGATCAACATCGAGGGGGTGAAGAACCCGCGCAAACTCACGCTGGGCGACCTCAAGCGCATGGGCATCGAGACCACGGCGATGGTGTTGCAATGCTCTGGCAACGGACGCGGCTACTTCCCCAACAAGCCCAGTGGAACGCCTTGGCAAGTGGGCGCAGCAGGCTGTGTGGTGTGGAGCGGTGTGCCGGTGCGCTGGGTGGTGGATGCCCTGGGCGGCGTGGAGGCCGGCATGGCCTACCTCACCGGCACAGGCGGCGAAAAACTCCCCGATGGACTGGACCCCAAGAGCGTGATCGTGGAACGCTCGGTGCCTGCTGCCGCACTCGCCGATGCCCTGCTGGCCTGGGAAATGAACGGTGTGCCGATTTCGCTGGCCCACGGCGGCCCACTGCGCTTGATCGTGCCGGGTTACACGGGCGTGAACAACATCAAGTACGTCAAACGCCTGGCCTTCACCGCTCAGGAGACCGACGCACGCATCATGTCGCACGGCTACCGCATTTCACCGCCCGGCGCGAAGGGCGACCCGTCGCAGCCATCGGTGCAGGAAATGACGGTGAAGTCGTGGATCAACGGTCCCGGCACGGACGGCGCCCCGCTTAAAGCGGGTGACACACAGATCCATGGCGTGGCGTTTGGCGGCATGAACGCGGTGGCCAAGGTCGAGGTTTCTCTGGACGGCGGAAAAACCTGGCAGCTCGCGCGCATGGTGGGGCCCGACCTCGGCCGCTTTGCGTGGCGGCAGTTTGTTTTTGCGGCACGCCTGCCGGCGGGCCAGTTCACCCTGGCGAGCCGAGCCACCGACACCGCAGGCAACGTGCAGCCCGAACAACGCATGGAAAACGCGGGCGGCTACAACAACACCAGCTGGGCCGACCACGCCGTGAAAGTGAGCGTGGCATGAAGCGCACAATCCAAAAACACGCGTTGGTCGCTGCCCTGTGGTCGTTGGCATTCACAGTGCTGCCCGTGCACGCCGCCGACGATGCCGCGCAACTTCAACAAGGCAAGGTGTTGTTCGGCCAAGGCGCGGTGCCTGCCTGCGCCCTGTGCCATGCGCTCAAGGACGCGGGAGCCGAAGGCGCCGTGGGCCCCAGCCTGGACGAGCTCAAGCCCGATGCCAAGCGCGTGGCCACCGCGCTGCGCAATGGCATTGGGCAGATGCCGTCCTACAACGGCAAACTCAGTGATGCGCAAATTGCCGCCCTGGCGGCCTACGTGGCCAAGGCTTCGGGTGGATCAAAGTGATGGCTGGTTGGCCACAGCGCTGCTGCGCCAACTGACAAAAAGGACGGGATCACCTGCAAACAGCGATCCCGACTGAGTGGCTGACCCAGGGCGGGTCAGCCACTCACCATCACTTGCCTGGTTTGATGTCGGGGACCACCATCCAGCCAGCCCCCATCATCACAACCGCCGGGAACTTCTCGCCGGCCTAAGTCTTGCCCAGCATGGCCTTGTGCTCGCGGTAAGCCATCAACGCTGGCGACACGCCCAGGTGATTGATCGCACCATGCTTGATGCTGCTGCAGTCTTGCTCGTCGAGCTTGCAGATCTCTGCACGCTGTTGTCAACTCTCTAGCAATGTCAACTGCGCGCCTGAAACCTGTCTCTGCGCATTACCACGATGCATGAATAGGAGTGATCGCAATCCGGCACGCCAAGGGCATTCACGTTGAAAACTCGAACGGCAGCAACCGCTGCACTGCCGGCGCTGGGCCAGAAATTCTGAGCGGCTCTTGAGGGTC
>CBKZAG010000379.1:0-1998 GCA_966692625.1 uncultured Comamonadaceae bacterium | reverse complement strand
ACATCGACCCCGACTACACGCGGGAGCGGGTGGTGCGTGCTTTCGTTACCGCCGAACTGGGTAAGCCGGCCTGTTTTGAAACGAGCCATCGCACCAAAGATGGGCGCAACATCCCCGTCGAAATCACCGGCACATTCTTTGAGATCGATGGCGTTCGTCACGTCGTGACGACGGCGCGAGACATCAGTGAGCGCAAGCGCACCGAGGCGGCGTTGGAAGCGGCCAACCTGCTGTTGCGCGATGTGCTGCAGGGCATTCCCGACCCGGTGTGGATGAAAGACGCCGAGGGGGCCTTTGTGGTGTGCAACCAGGGCGTGGCGCGTCTGTTCAACAGGCCGGTGGAAGAGATCATCGGCAAGGACGATTACGACTTCTTCCCGCCCGAGCAGGCGGAGTTCTACCGCAACAAGGACCGGTCCGCGCTGGAGGCCGGGCAGGTGCTGGTCAACGAGGAGTGGTGGACGTTCGGTGACAACGGCGAGCAGGCCCTGATGGAGACCCGCAAGACACCAGTGCGAAGCCCCGAAGGAAAGTTGCTGGGCGTGCTGGGCGTGGCGCGAGACATCACCGAACGCAAACGTTTGGAAGAGGCCATAGCCAACGAGCGCGCCACGTTGCGAGCCTTCTTCGGCGCGATGCCCAATCTGGCCTGGATGAAGGACGTGGAAGGCCGCTACCTGGCGTGCAATCCGATGTTCGAGCAGTTGTATGGTCAGACAGAGGCGGCCATACTCGGCAAGACCGATTTCGACTTTGTTGGCACAGAGCTTGCCACCTTCTTCCGCCAAAAAGACAAGGAAGCAGAGGCCGCTGGTCAGCCTTGCATCAACGAGGAATGGGTGACGTTCGCCAGCGATGGCCGGCGCGCGATGCTGGAAACCGTGAAGACGCCAGTGTTCAACGCCGACGGCAAAGTGATAGGCGTCATCGGCGTGGCGCACGACATCACGGCACGCAAGCAGGTTGAGGAATCCTTGCGGCGGTCCGAGCGGTTGATGCGTGCGGTGATCGATGCGACGCCGGACTGGATATTCGTCAAGGACAGGCATCACCGGTACCGGCTGGTCAACAAAAGTTATGCGGACGCCTTGTGCATTGCTCCGGAGGACTTCATCGGCAAGAACGGTTTGGAGCTGGGTTTTCCCGAGGAGCAGGTGAAGGGCAATCCTGCCAAGGGCATACGCGGCTTCTGGGCAGATGACCAACAGGTGCTGGAGAGCAACAAGGTGCAGATGTATCCGGACCATCCTGTCACCGTGGGCGGAGAGGTGCATACCTTCCACACCATCAAGGTCCCGCTGTGCGATGACGATGGCACGCCCTGGGGGGTACTGGCCCTGGCACGCGACATCACCGAGCGCAAGCAGGCAGAAATCCAGCTGCTGGAACGGTACGAGCGAATTACCGAGTTGAATGCGCGTTTGCAAGAGAACGCCTGCACGCTGGAAGAGCAGGCGGTGGAGCTGGAGGCGTCCAAAGAGCAGCTGATGCAGACCGAAGCGTGGTACCGGGGCATTTTGCAGTCGGCGCCAGACGGTATGGTGGTGGTGGATGCGCGAGGCGTGATCCGCTTGGTCAATGCGCGGCTTTGCCACATGTTTGGTTACGAGGACCGGGAACTGGTTGGGCAGACCATTGAATTGCTGGTGCCGCTTGAGATGCGCAACGCGCACGAGACGTTGCGCGTCGGTTTCATCGAATCCGGCTCGCCGGGAAGGCCAATGACCAGTGGCAGGGGCGGTCTGCGCGGGTGCCGCAAGGACGGGAGCGAGTTATACGTCGACGTCAGTCTGGCGCGCCTGCCGGAAATGGAGGGGGCGATGGGCACGGTCTGTGCGGCGATCCGCGACGTGACCGAACACAGGCTCATGGAGCGCAGGTTGGCGAAGCGCGAGCAGGAGTTCCGCACGTTGGTTGAAAACTCCGTGGACACGGTTGCCCGCTACGGGCGAGACTTGCGCCGCCTGTATGTCAACCCGGCCTTCGCAGCGCTGGTCG
>CBKZAG010000378.1:0-2005 GCA_966692625.1 uncultured Comamonadaceae bacterium | reverse complement strand
CTGCGTGGCGCAAACGGGTTACCGGGCAAAGTAAGGGCCGCTGCGGCTCAACCGCAACCCCTTCTGCTGTGCCGCCAACGCCAGCATGATCAAGGCCAAGCCCACGCCTTGCTCAGCGCTCAGCGATGTGCCATAAAAGTACAGGTCAACCAGCAGCGCGACCGCAGGGTAGATGAACGACAGGTTGGCAATCTGCGCCACCGGCAGCTTCTGGAAAGCCGTGTAGAGCAGCACGTACATCCAGGCCGTGTGCACCAGGCCCAGCACCAGCACGATGGCCCCCGGCTTGCCCGCCAGCGCCGTGCCGGGCCACGCCACAAAAGGCGCCAGCAGGGCCAGGCCCACCACCATCTGCACGGTGGCCACCTGGGCCGGTGCCACCCCGCTGATGCGGCGCGTGGCCAGCGTCGCCAGCGCGTACAGGAAGGCCGCGGCTGTTGCCAGCGCCACGCCCTGCCACAGCGCGGCGGCAGGCGCACCACCCAGCTCCACGCCCGTGGTCAAGGCCACCCCTACCACGGCCAGTGCCAGCCATCCCAGGGCCGCCACATCGGGGCGTTGCCTTTGCACCAGCGCCGTCAGCAGCACCAGCATCAAGGGCTGGAGGTGATAGACAACCGTTGTGATGCCAATGCCGCTCAGCGGGTAGGCCGAGAACAAGGCCGCCCAGTTCAACACCAGCGCCACCCCGGCCAGCACCGTCCACGCCACCTGCCTTGCAGACATCCTCACCCAAGCCCGGCGCAAGCTGATCCATGCTGCCAGGCCCAGCGCCCCGACCGCGCAGCGCCCCACCACCACCTGCCACGCGGAAAGGCCGCTTTCCGTGACCAGAACGCCGATGGTGCCGGACAGCACCATGGCCGCCGCCATGTGCCATTGGCCGCCGCTGGAAGGTGTGTTCATGATGAAAGTGCCTTTCTTTCTTGAGAGATGGCACCACTGTAAAAACTCAACCCTTGAGCAACAATACGTTGGTTAGGCAAAAAACTGTTGCCCAGGAATCAACAAATGGCGTTCGAATCGATCAGCGACCTGATGACCTTTGCGCGCGTGGTGGACGCTGGCGGCTTCACCGCCGCCGCGCGGCAGATGGGCATCACCACCTCGGCGGCCAGCCGCAGCGTGACCCGCCTGGAACGGCAGCTGGGGCTGCGGCTGCTGAACCGCACCACCCGCTCGCTCACCCCCACCGACGCTGGGCGCCAGATCGTGGCCCGCTGCGCCGTGCTGGCAGACACGCTGCGCGAGGTGCAGGCCCTGGCCGGGGAGCACGTGGCCACGCCCATGGGGCACCTGCGCGTCAGCGCGCCGGTGGTGCTGGGCCAGGTCTGGCTCGTGCCGCGTCTGCCTGCCTTTCTGGGGCAGTGGCCCGGCGTGAAACTCGACCTCGTTCTGGAAGACCGGCAGGTCGATCTTGTCGAAGAGGGCATCGACGTGGCCATACGCATAGCGTCCGCCCTGCCCGAAGGCGTGGTGGCGCGGCACCTGTTCGACATGCGCTACGTCATCGTCGCCTCACCAAGGTACCTGCGGGGCCGCAAAGTCACTGCTCAGACCGCCAGCCTGGCTGCCCTGGACTGGATACACCTGGCCTATGGCCCCTTCGGCAACCAGCTGGACCTGGAGGCCAAGGGTCGCAGGCGGCAACTGGCGGTGCAGATGGCCGCGCGGGTCACGGTGTCCAACACCCAGGCCATGCTCGAACTGGTGAAGGCTGGTGTAGGCGTGGGCGTCATGCCCGAATTCACCGCCGCCAAGGCCCTGGAACAGGGCGACGTGGTTCAATTGCTTGCCGATTGGCAACTGGGCGGGGCCTACAGCCCCAGGCCCGTGAGCGCCGTCCATGCGTCCAACCGCTTCGTGCCCAAGAAAGTCCGCACCTTCATTGACCACCTCACCCTCCCATAACCACCTTCTCAGCCTGCCCCCATGCACATCGCCATCCTCACCTTCGACGGCTACAACGAGCTGGATTCCCTCATCGCCTACGGCATCCTCAACC
>CBKZAG010000377.1:0-2008 GCA_966692625.1 uncultured Comamonadaceae bacterium | reverse complement strand
GGGCTTTGCCATGTGGGTCGCTTTCGAAATGATGTCGCTCACCATACCACCACGGCGCGCTTGCCGGTATTTTCACCGAGGGCCAAGAATCCCACTTCAAGGGGCCAGGTCTCTTGGTCATGACGTTGACTCAGACATCGCTTATCGTCCCCGTCGATGAGCGAACCAGCATGTCCCGACACCGCTCGCCAAAGCCACACGGTGCAGTATCAGCCACAGACCCGAGTCAGCGGCTGTGCGGCTGCCACTTTCGGAAATATTGGATGCGCTCCGCATGGTCGGAGGGTGTGCAGAATTTTGTGTAAACGGACAATCCACCGCCGGCGCAAGCCGGCCTGTCCGTAAGCACCATGACCCTCAAGAAACACGAAGTACCCGAAGAACTGTTGTCCGGCCTGCTGGCCAACTACAAGAAGCCTGAAGACCTCATCGGCGAGAACGGCCTGCTCAAGCAGTTGACCAAGCTGCTGGTCGAGCGGGCCCTGGACGCTGAACTGACCGAGCACCTGGGCCACGAACGCAACGAAGCCGTTTCCAATGCGAGGGGCAACACCCGCAACGGCAAGAGCAAGAAGACCCTCAAGGGCGATTTCGGCGAGCTGCCTATCGAGGTGCCCCGCGACCGCCACGGCAGCTTCGAGCCCCAACTCATCGCCAAGCACCAGACCCGCTGGGCCGGCTTCGACGACAAAATCATCTCGCTGTACGCCCGTGGCATGACGGTGCGCGAGATACAGGCTCACCTGCAGGAAATGTACGGTGCGGAGGTTTCACCCAGCCTGATTTCTTCTGTGACCGACGCCGTGGCCGATGAAGTCAAGGCCTGGCAGGCCCGACCACTGGAGCCCATCTACCCCATCGTGTACCTGGACTGCATCCATGTGAAGGTGCGTGAAGGCGCCGTGCGGGTCAAGGCCGTGTATCTGGCCATTGGCATCACCATGGCGGGCGAGAAGGAAGTGCTGGGCCTGTGGCTGGCCCAGACCGAGGGGGCCAAGTTCTGGCTGCAGGTGGTCACCGAACTGCGCAACCGAGGCGTGCAGGACATCTTCATCGCTTGCGTCGATGGGCTCAAGGGCTTTCCTGACGCCATCGAGGCCGTCTTCCCCAAGGCGGTGGTGCAACTGTGCATCGTGCACATGGTGCGCCACAGCCTGAACTACGTGTCGTGGAAGCGCAGGAAGGAGGTAGCCGCCGACCTGCGCCGCGTCTACACGGCCTCCACCGCCGAGGAGGCTGAGCTGATGCTCGGTGAGTTCGAGGACCGTTGGGATGACGAGTACCTTCCCATTGGCCAGTCCTGGCGGCGCAACTGGAGCCGGTTGATTCCGTTCTTCGACTACCCGCCAGAAATCCGCAAGGTCATCTACACCACCAACGCCATCGAGTCGGTGAACATGAGCCTGCGCAAACTGACCAAGAACCGGGGTTCGTTCCCCAGCGACGAGGCGCTGACCAAACTGTTCTACCTGGCCCTCAAGAACATCAGCCAGAAGTGGACCATGCCCATCCGGGATTGGAAGGCAGCGCTGACCCGGTTTACCATTCAGTTCGGAGACCGCATCTCCGTCAACTGATGTCCGACCCGTTTACACAAAAATTCGGACACGCCCGGACCAGCCTGAAGGTGCGCAAGCGCATCGAGGAGGCCTTTGGCTGGATCAAGACGGTGGGCGGTCTGGCCAAGACCCGGCTGATCGGTCAGGCCAAGCTCACGGGGCAAGCGCTGCTGTGCTTTGCCACCTACAACCTGGTGCGAATGGGCAGCATCGGCGGCTGGTGGGACGCGCATCATGCGTGAAACACGGGGTCAGTGCGCCCAAAATGGGCGAACAGGCCTGAAACAGGCCCCGAAAAGGGCTGCACAGACCGTGAAATGCGCGCTGAGTCGGCTGAAAACCGATGCGCACGGTGATGCGGCAGCTTTGATGAACACTTTTTCAACGGCCTGTTAGAACCATAGGGATTTACACACATCTCCCTATCTATCACAACCCCCGCACCACCT
>CBKZAG010000376.1:0-2023 GCA_966692625.1 uncultured Comamonadaceae bacterium | reverse complement strand
CCTTCGAAGCACAAGTCCGGTTGGCGCACGGTCAGAAGCGCAACCGGGGGGGCAGCGGACTGGGTCTGGGTATTTCGCGCAATATCGTGCAGGCTCACGGCGGAGATATCCGTCTGCACAACCACCCCAGCGGGGGCTTGGTGGTCACGGTGTCGCTACCGGCCCTGGCCGACGCCTCCGACACGATCCTCTGAGCCTCACCGTTGCTGCCGCCCCTCCACCCAGACAGCCTGCACCTGCAGTTGGGTATCGAGCAGAACCAAGTCGGCCCAGGCGCCCACGGCAAGCAGACCGCGATCGGTCAACCCCAGATGGTGAGCGGCATGACTGCTCACCCTGGCAGACGCCTCGACCATCGACAGCCCCAAGACATTGACCAGATTCCGCAGCGCGGCGTCCATGGTCAACACCGATCCTGCCAGCGTACCGTCCGCCAATCGCACACCGCCAAGGCATTTGGTGACCGTATGGCGGCCCAGCAGATAGTCACCATCGGGCATGCCGGTAGCCGCGGTGGAGTCGGTCACACAGTAAAGACGAGGAATCGCACGCAAGGCAGCCCGGATCGCACCTGGATGCACATGCAGCAGATCCGGGATCACTTCGGCATATTCGGCGTGAGCCAACGCGGCGCCCACCATTCCGGGTTCTCGGTGGTGCAAACCGCTCATCGCGTTGAACAGATGCGTGAAGCCTGTGGCTCCACAACCCAGCGCAGCCACACCCTGTTCGTAGCTGCCGCTGCTATGACCGATCTGCACCCTCATTCCCATGGCACACAGGTCCTCGATCAACTGCTGGTTGTCATACACCTCAGGTGCCAGAGTGATCAGCCGGATCGGTGCCACGGCATGCAGGGAGCGAATCTCGCCGAGGTGCGCCGACCGGACGAAATCGGGTTGAGCCCCCAAGCGCTTCTCACTGATGTAAGGCCCCTCCAGATGCACACCCAACACTCGGGCACCATCCGGGGCATGGGCGCGACACAACGGAGCCAGCGCGTCAAAGGCCTGCGTCAGGTCCTCTTGCGGTGCGGTCATGGTCGTGGCCAGCAACGACGTGGTTCCGTAGCGTGCATGCAGCGATGCCACGGCCTGAGCACTGTCGCCACCCTGCATGATGTCGCGCCCTGCTCCACCGTGCACATGCAGGTCAACAAAACCTGGCAACAACCATGGCAGCCCGCTGGAGCGGGCCTGCTCTTCGTCCACAGGCACGCCCTCAATGCCGCGAATGCGGCCTTCGGCGTCCCAACGCAGATGACCACGTACGAAACCGTTGGGGGTGAGAATGCAGGCAATGGGGCTGTGGTTCATGGATTGGCAGCAACAAGTTCGGTGAGGTAATCCCAGTGGCTGCTCACCAGCCAGCTCTGGGTCCATTCCAGTGGACGCCCGTCTGCCCCAAAACCGGTGCGGGTAACCCACAGCAACGCCTGGCCATCTGGCTGACCAAGCAGCTTCGCCTGCTCACGGTTCGCGTTGGCGGCGCGGATGCGCTGCCGCGCTCGAACCACCACTTGACCGCGAGCGCGAAGATGGTCGTACAAGGAGTTGCCCAATGCAGCCAGATCACCCAGCACAGACTCGGGCAGCACGGTGCACTCCAACGCTATGGGTACGCCATCGGCCAGCCGTACTCGTTCCAGCACCACCACCTGCGCATCGTCCTGCAACTGCAATGCGGCAGCGACTTCTGCACTCGCAGTGCAACACTCCCGGCGCAGCCAATGGGAATCCGGCGAGTAACCTCGTGCCCGCAGGGCATCTGAAAACGATGTCAGCGTGCGCAGGTCGTCACGCAACACCGGGCAGGCATAAGTGCCGCTGCCGTGTCGGCGTTGCACCAAGCCTTGCTCCACAAGCGTATCCAGCGCTTTTCGCGCAGTGACTCGCGACACACCATGCAGCGCCGCCAGATCGCGCTCCGACGGCAGGGGCGTGTGCGCATTCCACCTGCCGGCACGCACACCATCCTCCAACCATTGCGCAAGTGCCTGATAGCGCGGCTGGCGCTCCAAACT
>CBKZAG010000375.1:0-2024 GCA_966692625.1 uncultured Comamonadaceae bacterium | reverse complement strand
TGCTGCCACCACAGGGCAACCCCCATTTCCGCCAACATCGCGGATTGGCGTTCGTCCAAATTGGGCAGGCGGCCGCTCATGTCTGCGCCTCCTGCACTTGCTGCGTCAGGTTCCAGCTCATCACCACGGCGTCCTCGCGCTGTTGGCCCGCGTCGGGGTAATAGGCCCGGCGCAAGCCCACTTGCTGAAAGCCGATGGATTCGTACAAGGCACGGGCAACCGCGTTGCTGGCGCGCACCTCCAGCCAAAGCCAGTGCGCCCCCTGCATGCGGGACCATGTGGCCAGCGCCTGCAGCATGAGCTTGGCCCAGCCTTGGCGCCGGTGCTGCGGCACGGTGGTGATGTTGAGGAGGTGCACCTCGTCCACACCCTTCATGGCCACGAAGTAACCCAGCAGCCACCGGCCATCCGGCAAGGCGGGGGCGTGCGCCCAGGCTGCCGGGTCTTGGGTGGCGTCCGGCGTCATCACCAGCAACTGTGTGGCGTAGCCTGAATCCACCGAATCGCTGAAGTGCCGCAGATTCCAAGGGTGGGCGTAGGCGGTTTTCTCCACCTCGGCGACCAGGGGCAGGTTCTCTGCTTCCATGGGCACAAAGGCCAGTTCACGCCCGGCCCAGGCCGATGCCTCCGGACGCAGGACGGCCTCTGCCTCGGCGTTCAAGCCCGCGCCCCTTCAGCTGCCTGGGCGGCCAGCTTGGCCGCCTTGATGCGTTCACGTTCCTCGGTGGTCTGGGCCACTTTGTCACGCACGTACAGCGGCTGCGCACCTGCGGCATCGACGGCCAGCCCCTGCGCCCACAGCGCGGGTGCCAGGCGCAGCATGGCTGCTGCCTTGGGCAGCGCGGCCAGTTGGGGTGCGGCCTGCCACACGGGGGGCAGGCGCCCACCATAGGCCGCTGCGCCGTTGCCCGCCAGCAAGGCACGCGATCCGTCGGCGCACACCGCCAGCACCTCGGGCAAGGCCTCAGGGCTGCACAGCCAGGGCTCGCCCACCAGGGTCAGGCCGCGATCCGGCTGGAACGCCACCTCGGCCACGTACATCTCGTCCATGCGCGCGTCCATGGCGGCGACAATGCGCGCGGGCATGGCCTGCCCTTGCGATTGCCACTGCCAGCGCGCTTCCTCGGCCACAGCCAGCAGGGTGTTCACCGGCAGAACGGGAATGCCGCCAGGGCGGCCCGCCACGGCCAAGCCCTGCACCACGGCACAGGCCGTGCGCAAACCGGTGAAAGACCCCGGCCCGCAACCAAAGGCAATGGCGTCCAGCCCACCCAGCGTCCAGCCTGCCTCGGCCAGCAGGCGCTGTACCTCGGGCACCAGCGCGGCCGAAGCGTGCGAACCGCCGGGCCCTTCGTACACGGTCACGGGCGTGCCGTCGCCAGCCGCACCCAGCGCAATGCTAAGGTGCTCAGTGCTGGTGTCGATGGCCAGCACCTTCTGCAAGGACTGATTGGCCGGAATGGGGTTGGACTGCATCCCCCGATTATCGGGGTGCCGGGATAATCGTTCCCATGCCTGCGCCATTTCGCTTGCCCCTGTTTCTCCTACCCCCCTTGCATACCGCGTTGCGGCGGGCTGCCGCCCTGTGGCGGGGCCTGCCCCTCGCCTTGGCGTCACTCAGTTGGACACCGTCGCCCGCCCTTGCCCAGCCGCCAGTGCCCGGGAACGGGCTTTTGCCGCCCGAAGTGCTGTCCGCCCTGCAGCGTGCCAAGGTGCCGGCCGACGCGCTGGCAGTGGTCGTGTCCGATGCAGCACCCGCTGGCGCGGTACGGCTGAGCCACCGCGCTGGCGAGCCAGTGAACCCGGCGTCCACCCTCAAACTGGTCACCACCTTTGCCGCGCTGGATACCCTGGGGCCCGGGCATGTCTGGCTCACCCGGGTGCTGGCGGACGGCCCGCTGCGCGACGGCGTGCTGCAAGGCAACCTCTACGTGCAGGGCAGCGGCGACCCCAAGCTGGTCACCGAGAAGCTTTGGCTGCTGCTGCGCCGCGTGCAGGGCCAGGGCGTGCGCCGCGTGGCGGGC
>CBKZAG010000374.1:0-2026 GCA_966692625.1 uncultured Comamonadaceae bacterium | reverse complement strand
ACCGGCACCGTGGCCAGCACCGACAACCGCAACTGGGAACTGCTGCCCGACAACACGCCGCAACGGCGGTTTTCGCAGTCGCGCGCCGTGGCGCTGGACATGGAAAGCGCCACCATTGCAGCCAACGGCTTCCGCTTCCGCGTACCCTACGGTACCCTGCTTTGCGTGAGCGACAAGCCCTTGCACGGCGAAATCAAGCTGCCCGGCATGGCCAACGCCTTCTACCGCGAACGCGTGGACCAGCACCTGCGCATCGGCATCCGCGCCGTTGAACGGCTGCGCCAGGGTGGTGCCGACCAGTTGCACAGCCGCAAGCTGCGCAGCTTTGCCGAGGTGGCGTTCCAGTGATGAACGGCTTGCGCATTCGGGCCGCGAGAATTACATTGCCTTGGTAGTGCCAAGGCCCAGCGCCCCGGCACCAGGAGGCCGCCCATCATGAAAATGCTCAGGCTGCCCCGCGCCAAGGTGCAGCTCGGGGCCCCGCTTCCCTGGAACGTTCGCGACGAACTCGGCCGCCTGCTGCTGAGCAAAGGCCATGTGGTGAGCGACGATGGCCAACTCGATACCCTGCTACAGCGCGGCGCCTTCGTCGATGTAGAGGAAATCAAGGCAGCACAAACCGACGAAGCAAACACTGGCCCTTCCCGTACCGTGCTGCCCAACCTGTTTGAGCTCTGGCGCCAATCGGCCGAAGACCTCAAACGCGTGCTCACCGGGCTGGAACAGCAAGTGGACTTCGGCCGCACGCTGGACCGTTTCGCCGACCATGTGATTGGCCTGCTCGACCATCACCCCGACATCGCCATTTACCAGTGCGTGCGCCAGGAGCAGCTGCACCTGTACTACTACGGTTACAGCCACTCGGTGCAAACGGCGGTGTTGTGCCAGTTGATGTCGCGCCAACTCGAATGGCCGGAAACGCGCCAGCGCAGCCTGGTCAAGGCGGCGCTCACCATGAACCTCAGCATCCTCGACCTGCAGGGCCAGATGGCGGGCCAGGACGGCCCCGTGCGCGAACGCCAGCGCACCACGATCCAGGGCCATCCCCAGCAGACTGTGGCGCTGTTGCAAAAGGCGGGCATTGACGACGCCGACTGGCTGGGCGCCGTGGCCCAGCACCACGAGCGGCCTGATGGCAGCGGTTACCCCAAGGGTGAACAGACGCCCTCAGAAATGGCTGTGGCGCTGCGCGTGGCCGACGTCTTCATGGCCAAGATCAGCCCCCGCCTGCTGCGCAGCGCGTTGTCGCCGCAGGAGGCCATCCGCCAGCTCTACCGCGAAGACCAGGGCGGCCCACTGTCCACGGCGGTGGTCAAGGTGTTTGGCCTTTACCCGCCGGGCGACGTGGTGCGGCTGGCTTCGGGGGAATGGGCGGTGGTCGTGCAGCGCACCGGCAACGCCAAGGCCCCCACCGTGGCCACCATCACCGACACGGCAGGTCAACCCGTGGCGCACACCCTGCAGTTGGACACTGGCCTGGCCGCCCACGCCATCGTTGGCACCGCCCCCGACAACCGCCTGGTGGCCAAGCTTCCCCCGGAGCGCCTGTACGGCTACGCCATGCCGTCGGACGTCCTGCTTGAACGCCTGAAGGCGCTGCGCGAGGGTTCGGGCGGACCGGTGTTGTAAGCGGAAAGGTCAGACCGCGCGCGGCTTGACCGTGGACGCAGCCAGCTTGGCGTTGGCACGGGCCGTGTCGGTGTCTGCCGCACGGGCCAGCGCCACGCCCATGCGGCGCTTGGTGAAGCTCTCGGGCTTGCCGAACAGGCGCAGGTCGGCGCCGGGCACGGCCAGCGCTTCATCCACGCCATCGAACACGATGCCGTGCGCATCGACACCACCGTAGATGACGGCGCTGGCACCGGGGTTGCGCAGCGAGGCATCCACCGGCAGGCCCAGGATGGCGCGGGCATGCAGTTCAAATTCGCTCTGCCACTGCGTGGCGAGCGTGACCAGGCCGGTGTCGTGCGGGCGCGGGCTGACCTCGCTGAACCACACCTGATCGCCCTTGACGAACAGCTCCACC
>CBKZAG010000373.1:0-2058 GCA_966692625.1 uncultured Comamonadaceae bacterium | reverse complement strand
CACTGCCCAATGCCGCCCAAGGCGTTGAAGCGGTGACTGTGTCGCAGCATCACGGTATGTTGCGCCCAGGCCGATGCCGTTTGTGTGGGCGCAGGTTCGTCCCACAGGCCGCGCTGCGCGGGGCTGGTGGTGGTTTGGGGTGGTTGTGCTTGCCAGGTCGCCACGTCACAACCGGCTTGTTGGCGCAGCCAGGCCACGGTGCTGGCGTCGTAGCCGCCCTGTTCCGCGCCTTCGCACAACTGGGCCCAAACGGCGCCCGCCTCCACCGAGGCCAACTGGTCCTTGTCGCCCAGCAGCACCAGCCGTGCCTGTTCTGGCACGCACGCCAGCAGGCGGGCCATCATTTCCAGGTCGATCATGGAGGCTTCGTCCACCACCACCAGGTCGGTGGCCAGCGGCTGCGCTGGCGGGTGGTCGCCCGTGGGGCTTAGGCGCAGCAGCCTGTGCAGCGTGGTGGGGGCCTGTGGCGGGTGAGCTTGCAGAGCCTGACCATAGGCCGTGGGCAGGCGCTGCAGCGCGGCGCTCAAGGATTCGCCCAGCCGTGCGGCGGCCTTGCCGGTGGGGGCCGCCAGGTGGATGCGCAATGGCGCACCACCGGCCACGGCCTGCGATTGAAGCAAAGCCAGCAGGCGGGCCACGGTGGTGGTTTTGCCGGTGCCCGGCCCGCCGGTGAGCAGCAACAGCCTGCCACGTGCAGCCAGGGCACAGGCCACGCGCTGCCAGTCCACTTGACCTTTGGGCGCCGGGCCAAACAGTTCGTCCAGCAGGGGCGGGAGTTGGCCGGGTGCGGGTTGCGCCAGTGTCAGCCGCTGCCGCAGCGAGGCCAGGATGCGCTGTTCCGCCACCCAGGCGCGGCGAAGGTACAGGGCGCTGCCTTGCCGCACCAGTGGCTCGGTGCCGTCGCCACGCCCGGCCCAGGGCAAGGTGTCGGCGGCCAGGTCCAGGTCGGGCGGCAGCAGGCTGCGTGCCGCGTCTGGCCAGGTGGGCAGCATCTGCTGCGGCGCGGCGTGCAGGGTGGGCAAATCCAGCCGCGCATGGCCCAGGCCGTGCAGGTGGCTCACCAGCAGGGCCAGCCAGGTGTGGCGCGGGTCGGCGCTGGGCTGGCGTTCTTGCAAAAAGGCGGCAAAGGCGCGGTCCAGCGCGGTGAAGGGTGCCTGCTCAGTCACCCCGGGCAGCTTGGGCAAGGGGGTGCTCATGCGGTGGCCTCCGTGCCAGCGGGGCTGGGTGCTTGCGCGCCACGCAGCCAGGCGTCCAGGGTTTCAATCAGTTCCTGCGGCGGGCAAAGGTGCACCAGGCCCGCACCGGGCTCGTCTATGCCGCGCAAGAACAGGTAGGCCGCACCGCCCACGTGGTGGCTGTAGCGGTAGCCCGGCAGGCGCGCGCGCAGCAGCCGGTGCAGGGCCAGCACGTAAAGGGTGAGCTGCACGTCGTAACGGTGTTCCAGCATGGCCTGGCGCATGGCTTGCGGGGTGTAGCGCGCCAGTTTGTTGGATTTGTGGTCCAGCACGTGGTAGCGGCCCTGGTGCTCAAACACCAGGTCCATGAAGCCGGTGAGCATGCCGCCCAGCGTGCGCGGCGCCAAGGCGGGCCGGGGTTCGCCGGGCCACAGGTGGCGGGTGATGAGCGCGTCCAGCCGCTCCACGGGCAGCGTGGCGCTGGGCAGCGAAAAGCCCATTTCGGCCCAGGCGCGGCGGGTGTGCAGGTCGGCCAGGCGCAGGGGAATTTGCGGGGTTCGCTCGTCAGGCAGCGGCAGCTCGCGCGTGGCAGTGAGCCGCAGCCAGCGCGGCAGCAAGTCCGCATCTTCCGGGGGCAGCCCTTCGGACTGGGTGCGGTGTTGCAGGTAGGCTTGCCAGTCGGGCTGGTGCATCTGTGCCTCTTCGCTGCCCGCCGGGGCGGCGATGGGCCAGTCGCGCAGGGCCTGCCATTCCAGCAGGTCGTGCAGCAGGGTGCCGTAGGCGCTGCCTGCGGGGAAGGCGTCGAAGGGCGTGGGTTCGCGCGGCGCATCGGCTTCGGTGGTGGGGGCGGCGTCGCTTTGCGCGTCCATCCACCGTTCCTCGG
>CBKZAG010000372.1:0-2087 GCA_966692625.1 uncultured Comamonadaceae bacterium | reverse complement strand
GAGGCTGACATGTGGCCCACCCACGACGTGTTCAACCAGCCCCGTCCGCTGGAGGACGACAACCTCTTCGACGGCGATCAGGCGCTGCAGGCGGCCCTGTGCCTGCACGCACCTGAGCTGGACCTGCAGGAACTGCGGGGGCTGGGGCAGCTCCTGGGCAGTGCCGCCATGCAATACCACGCGCGGCAGGCCAACGTCCACCGGCCGCAACTGCGCACACACGACAGGCAGGGGCACCGCATCGACGAAGTGGAGTTCCACCCCAGCTACCACACGCTCATGGCGGCGGCCATGCACGCGGGCCTCCATGGCACCCCGTTTGCCGACGAGGAACAGGCGCGCGGCCACGCCCACCTGCGCCGCGCTGCGGCCTTTCTGATGTTCACGCAGCTGGAGCCCTCAACGCTGTGCCCGATCTCCATGACGTACGCGGTCACGCCCGCGCTGCGCGCGAATCCCGCCATCCATGCCGACTGGGCAGCCGGACTCACCAGCCGCGCCTACGACGCGCCGTTGCGCCCGTGGAACACCAAGACCGGCCTGACCATGGGCATGGGCATGACGGAAAAACAGGGCGGCTCCGACGTGCGCGCCAACACCACCGTGGCCATTGCCGATGACACCGACACCTGGGGCCAGCGCTATCTGGTCACCGGCCACAAATGGTTCTTTTCCGCGCCAATGAGCGATGCGTTCCTGGTGCTGGCGCGCACGGACGCAGGCCTCAGCTGCTTCTTTCTGCCGCGCGTGCTGCCCGGCGGCAGCCGCAACCGCCTGTTCATCCAGCGGCTGAAGGACAAGCTCGGCAACCACGCCAATGCCAGTGCCGAGGTGGAATTCGATCAGGCTGCCGCGTGGCTCGTGGGTGACGAAGGGCGCGGCATCCCCCAGATCCTGGCCATGGGCATGTTGACGCGCCTAGACTGCGCCTTGGGCACCGCCGGGTTGATGCGCCGTGCCGTGGCACTGGCCACCGACCACTGCACCCAGCGCCAGGCATTTGGCAAGCCCCTGGCAGAGCACCCGCTGATGCAGAACGTGCTGGCCGACATGGCCCTGGAGTCCGAAGCGGCCACCGCGTTGGCCCTGCGTCTGGCGCACTGCCTGGACAGCCTGCAAGACCCCCGCGAGCAGGCCCTGCACCGCCTGCTCACTCCCGTGGCCAAGTTCTGGGTCTGCAAGCGCGGCAGCACCCTGGCCCAGGAAGCCATGGAGTGCCTGGGCGGCAACGGCTACGTCGAGGAAAACGGCGAAGGCGTGATGGCCCGCATCTACCGGGAAATGCCCGTCAACTCCATCTGGGAAGGCGCGGGCAACATCATGGCGCTCGACCTGCTGCGTGCGCTGCAGCCACCTGAGGCTGCAGCGGCGCTGGCACAGGAGCTGGCCCAGGCGCGGGGCATGCATGCCGCGCTGGACCAAGCGGCCGCATCGCTGCCTGGGCGCCTCCAGGCGATGAACAGCGCCTCTGCGGCGCGCCGTCTGGCCCAAGAGGTGGCGCTGGCGGTTCAGGCCGCACTGCTTGCCCGCAGCGCGCCGCCTGCCGTGTTTGCCGCCTTCTGCGACTCGCGGCTGGCGGGGCACTGGGGCCACACCTTCGGCACGCTGGGCGCCGGGCAAGATCTGGGCGGCATCGTCGAGCGGGCACGCCCGCGCTGATCAAGAGCGATTCGGCCTGAGCGCAATAAATGCTTAGCCGCCCGTGATTTGCGATAGCACCGCCAGCTAGGCGCTGGGGGTGGCTCGGCGCAACCATTTTTCGGTTTCAACCGCAGCTGCTGATACCAGGGCAACAGCCAGAATCCAAAACCACTCCCTGGCCCCGATCGGTGCAGTCTGGAAAACATCGTTGAAGACCGGTACATATGTGAAAACCATCTGCAACGCCAACATCGCGCAAAAACCCGCCCACACCCACAGGTTCGAGAATGCACCGATAGACCAGACGGGTCTGGTCAGCGAGCGGCAGTTGAACAGGTATATGGCCTCGACAAGAACAAAGACATTGGCCGCAATCGTTCTGGCTTCGGCCACAGACAGACCACGCGAAAGCGCGATCTCAAAAAGACCAAAAGCACCAACCAACA
>CBKZAG010000371.1:0-2104 GCA_966692625.1 uncultured Comamonadaceae bacterium | reverse complement strand
GCCCGCTCCCAGTACGAGGCAGACCAGGCCAAGGCTGAGCAGGCTTACGCAGGCGTACGGCCCAATGTGGCCCTCTCGGCTGGGGCCAACTGGTCCAGCATCGACAGTGATGTTGCAGGGTTTGACCGCACCCGCAACGCGCAAAACGCAGCCCTTTCCGCCAGCCAACCGCTGTACCGCCCAGCCAACCGCGTGGCTGTAGAGCAGGCCCAAAAGTCGTTGCAGGCTGCCGAGGCACAGCTGCAAAACGCTGAACAGGCACTCATTGTTCGGTTGGCCGATGCGTACTTCAACGTACTGGCAGCGGAAGACAACCTGACCTTCGTGAAAGCGCAAAAGGCGGCTGTAGAACAGCAGTTGGCCGCCGCCAAGCGCAACTTCGAAGTTGGCACCAGCACCATCACCGACACCCGCGAAGCCCAGGCCCAGTTCGACCTGGTGATTGCCCGCGAAATTGCTGCAGAAAACGACCTGCGCGTGAAAAAGCTGGCTCTGGACCAACTGGTGGGCCGTGCTGGCACCACCCCCTGGCGCCTGGCTCAGGGCAAAGATCTGCCAGAACTTCAACCCACCGATCTGAACCCCTGGGTGAACCGCGCCGAAGCGGAACACCCGCTGGTGCGCCAGGCCAGCGCCGGGCTGGAAATTGCCCAGTTGGAAACCCGCAAGGCAGAAGCCGCCAAAGGCCCCACGGTGGACGCCACGGCCCAATACCAAATGGCGCGCGCCGCAGGGTCGTCACCGCCCTTCCCTTACGCCCGCAACAACACGGCCACGGTTGGCGTGCAGTTCAACCTGCCGCTTTACACCGGTGGCGCAGTACAAAACCGCATTGCCGAGACCCTGGCCCTGCAGGACAAGGCCCGTACCGACCTGGAAGCCGCCAAGCGCGGCACGGCGCAAGCCACGCGCACGGCCTATTTTGGCGTGGTGTCGGGCATGGGACAGGTCAAGGCGCTGGAGGCTGCAGAAGCTTCCAGCCAAAGTGCCCTGGAAGCTAACCAGGTGGGCTACCAGGTGGGTGTGCGCATCAACATCGACGTGTTGAATGCCCAGAGCCAACTCTTCCAGACCAAGGCCAACCTGGCTAAGGCCCGGTACGACGTGCTGGTGGGCAACCTGCGGCTCAAGCAGGCGAGCGGAGCGCTGGCAGTGGAAGACCTGAAGCCGATTGATGCGCTGTTGGCGCCTTGAGCATGATTGCGGGGGGTGGGCTTCACCCCCCTGAGCCCACGGCCTTGGCTTCGGCTTCCTGTTCCAGGTAAACCCAGTCAACGATTTCACCATTTGGCACGTAACCGGCAACCAGTTGCTGCAGCATCTGCCGAATCACACCAATGTCGTTGACGTTCAAGGCCATGTCCAGGGCCTGCAACTTTGGCTCCAGCTCTGCCCAGGGCAAAAATTCCTCGTGGGCCTTCATGATTCGTGAATGATTGGTCGGCTTCGGGTTGTCGCCAATCAGCAGTTCTTCATATAGCTTTTCACCGGGGCGCAACCCGGTGATTTCAATTTCGATGTCGCCATCTGGGTGATCGTCGTCTCGCACCGTCAAGCCAGACAGCTCCACCATGCGCCACGCCAGGTCAATGATCCTGACCGATTCCCCCATGTCCAGCACAAACACGTCTCCACCCTTGGCCATGGCGCCCGCCTGAATCACCAACTGTGCAGCCTCGGGAATGGTCATGAAGTAACGGGTGATTTCCGGGTGGGTCAGTGTGATGGGGCCGCCATCACGGATCTGCTGGCGGAACCGAGGAACCACCGAGCCCGACGACCCAAGCACGTTGCCAAAGCGAACCATGGTGAATTTGGTGCCAGGCTCATTCGCAGCCAATGCTTGCAACACCATCTCTGCAAGCCGTTTGCTGGCCCCCATGATATTGGTTGGCCGAACCGCTTTGTCTGTGCTGATGAGCACAAAGTCGGCCACACCATTTTCCATGGCAGCACGGGCTGTATTGAACGTGCCCAGCACGTTGTTCTTCACACCCTCAGCCGGGTTGTGTTCCACCAGCGGCACATGCTTGTAAGCAGCGGCGTGGTACACCGTGTCAGGTCGCCATGTGGACATGATTTCGTGCATTCGGTCCGCGTCTTG
>CBKZAG010000370.1:0-2124 GCA_966692625.1 uncultured Comamonadaceae bacterium | reverse complement strand
ACGATGAAGTCAATGAAAGTTCGAACCGCCTGGGTTTGATAGCGTCCCGGCATTCTGAGCAGAAAAAGCCGGGTGCCGAAAATGCTCAGACGCCAGGGATTCAGCGCGGTCACCACGCGCCCCGTGTTCACATCCTCCTGAACTACGTAACTGGGGACCAGACCCACACCCAATCCCGACAGGATGGCCTCGCGCAGAAACTGAAAGTTCTCGGATGCCAGAGTCGGGTTCAGCGCCACCTCTTGGCGAACTTCGCCTTTGTAGGCGGCCAGGCGCAGCTCACGCCCGACGACCGACGATGTGATCAAGGGCACACGTCGCATGGCTTCCAGGTCCTCTGGAAGCCCCTTCGATTCAGCGAACTCCTTCGAGGCACATGCTACGTGGCGGACCTGCGCGAGCTCTCTGGCCACCAACGCTTCTGGCGGGTCCGACATGACCCGGATGGCCACGTCCACTTCCTCACGCATGAGGTCATCAACGCGGTTTTCAAACAATAACTCGAGACTGATTTCCGGGTATGCACGCTTGAAATCGAGCAACCAGCTCGTCATGACCAGTTGACCGAATCCGGTGGGGACGCTGACCCGTACCGAGCCGTGGAGGCCCCGTCCCAGCGTGGCTATGGCCTCTTTGGCTGCCGTCAGCTCGTCGCGTATGGCACTCCCATGCCGATAGAGTGTTTGGCCGATTTCGGTTGGTTCGATGCGCCGCGTGGTTCGGCGCACCAGTTGCACGCCTACCGACTTCTCGAGCTGCTGCAGGTGATAGCTCACGTTGGCGCGGCTGACTTTCAGTTTGCGAGCTGCACTGCTCAGGTTGCCAGCTTCAAGAATGTCCACCAACAGCAAAAGTCCCGTCAGATCCATGATTGTATTGTCAAATTTCGTTTGACATGATGTTAAAAAGTTCCTGGATTGTCAAGTCTTAATCTTGGCAACACAATCCCCAAAACCTCAATCAAGCCCTGCGGGGCATCACTTCGGAACTGCGAACAACATGGCTCTCGATACAGAAACCTTTTCTCTGCTCAAGGACAGCGTGCAACGCTTTGTTCGGGAGCGTCTGGTCCCTGCCGAAAACACTGTGGAAGAAATGGACGAGGTTCCCTCGGACATCGTCGATGACATGAAGGCGATGGGCCTCTTTGGCCTGTCGATCCCTGAGGAGTTTGGGGGCATTGGCCTCTCCATGGCTCAGGAGTGCGAGGTGGCGTTCGAGTTGGGGCAGACGGCGCTGGCGTTCCGTTCGGTGGTGGGCACCAATATCGGTATCGGTTCGCAGGGCATTCTCATGGACGGAACCGCTGAGCAGAAGGCGCAATACCTGCCTCGTATCGCCAGCGGCGACCTGATCATCTCTTTCGCGCTGACTGAGCCGAACGCAGGGTCGGATGCAGCCGCACTTCAGACCAGGGGGGTTAAAGAAGGGGATGACTACCTGCTCAGCGGCAACAAGCGCTACATCACCAACGCGCCCCGAGCTGGTGCCTTCACGCTGATGGCGCGAACGGACGGACCAGGTGCGGGTGGCATATCGGCTTTCATCGTTCCATCGGACCTTCCCGGCATCAGCTTGGGCAAGCCGGACAAAAAGATGGGGCAACGCGGTACCAAGACCTGCGACGTGAATCTGGACAACGTGCGCGTGCCTGCCGCCAACATCATTGGCGGAGTGCCTGGGAGAGGCTTCAAGACGGCCATGAAAGTGCTGGATCGCGGCCGCTTGCACGTCTCAGCCCTGGCTTGTGGCATGGCGCAACGCATTCTGCAAGAGTCCATCAGCTATGCGCAGGAACGCAAGCAGTTCGGCCAACGCATCGGGGACTTTCAACTGGTGCAGGCAATGCTGGCTGACAGCCAGGCCGAGTTACTGGCAGGCTGGTCCATGGTGAAGGCGGTGGCGCAGCGGTATGACGCCAAACCGTTTGGCGTGACCGATCCCGACGTGAGCATGCAAGCGTCGTGTGCCAAGCTTTTCACGACAGAAATGGTTGGCCGTGTGGCCGACCGTGGCGTGCAGATACATGGCGGCGCGGGGTACATCAACGAATACAAGGTGGAGCGCTTCTACCGTGACGTGCGATTGCTTCGCCTGTACGAGGGCACGACACAGATCCAGCAG
>CBKZAG010000369.1:0-2129 GCA_966692625.1 uncultured Comamonadaceae bacterium | reverse complement strand
GAGTTCGAGGTTCAACTGCTGGCCGAGCGCATGGTGCAAATGCAGGCGCCGCCTGTGATTCATCTGCTGATGCCCTGCCGCGCTGGGGATGCGCCCCGCCTTGCCGCCAGCCTGGACAGCCTGAACAAACAGTTCTATCCCCACTGGAAGGTCACCGTGGTGTCCGACCACCCCCCTCCCGAGGGCTGGGTGGAAACAGCCAAAACGCAGTGGCTGGCACTGAAGGACGCCATACACATCGATTACGTGATTGACGAAATGGCTGCGGCTTCCGGCGGCGACTGGATTGCGGTGCTGCGCCCGGGCATCACCCTCGCTCCAGAAGCATTGTTGCTCATGGCTGATGCGATAAAGCTCCACCCGGAGTGGCGGCTGCTCTACACCGACGAGGACCAGATCGAAGAGGACGGCCGCCACGTTTCCCCGCGCTTCAAGCCGGGCTTCAACCTTGAGCTGCTGAGGTCGTGCAACTACCTTGGCACCATGGTTCTGGTGCACAAGGACGCGTTCATGGACGCCGGGCGTTTCGGCTCCCACCAGGGGGCGCATACCTACGACCTGGCCCTGCGCATGGCCGACCGCCTGCACCCACAGACCTTTGGGCGCCTGTCCAGAGTGGTGGTGCATGCGCCAGCAGACGCACAGCCCAATGCCGCCAACGAGGAAGCCGAAGCCCGCGCGCTGGCCGAACATCTTTCCCGCAGAGGCCAGCGGGCCACCATACGAAGCGGCCTTCAGGCAGGCACAAGGCACATCGAATATTTAGGCGCCCGTGAAGCCTCCGTGAGCATCGTCCTCGCGGTAACGGACGAGTTGGATCTCGTCCGCCGATTTCTGACGGACGCCCAGGCTCTCACCGTCCAGGACGTCAGGGTATTCGACGTCGGTGGCGATCCGGACATGCGCAAACTGCTCGACGACCTCGCGGCAACGCCCGAATGGTCTGGGCGGCTGCAAGTGCACACCGCAACGGCTTCCAACTGGCCAAGTCTGGCGGCTGAATTGGCACAGGGCAACCTTCTGTACATGACCTCGCCTTATGCTGCGGCGCCCACGCCTCAGCAACTGGCGGAACTGCTTGGGACGATGCAGCGCGCCGGAGTCGCAGCCGTGTCACCCCGTCTGGTGCTCCCGGGGCAAACTCAAGCCACTGTCGTCAATGCCGAATGGACGTACAAAGCTGGAATCAAAGATGCCGATGAATCATCTTTGCCAGACACGCCCGGCCCTCTTGGCTTGAACCTCTGTACACACGAAAAACTGGCGGTCAATCGGCTGCCCCTGCTGGTGGACAAAGCGGTATACCAAGCTTTGGACGGGTTCGACCTGGCGGCCATGAACCTCGGCGACGCCGTCGTTGATTTCTGCCTCCGGCTCGCGCGAGGTGGCCACACGCTGATATGGACTCCCCATGCCACGCTGCATTGCCACGCCGAGCAAGCCACCCCGGCAGAGGAGTCGCGGCAACACCTGTTCGAACGGCACGTCCGGGAACTTGCCGCGGATGCATGCCTGCATCCGATGTGGAGCTGGGACAACCCCGGTCAATTCGAGCACCACATCCCCCTGTCGTGGACCGATGGCCCTTCGCACAGACCCAGAATCTTGATTCTGGCCACCGATGGCGAGCCCGCAAACGACAACGTCTTCTACGACACGGCCATGCGCTGGCAGGACGCGGCGCAAGTGCAACTGGTTGTGGTTGACATGCGTGTCCAGGAGCTGTCCGCGCTGACAGTCGCCAAGCTCATGCCCGACGCCATCGTGTTGCATGCGTCGAAATCCCCCACATTGCAAAAGCTGCTCCAGGAGACCAGGCGTTGCCTGCCAGAGATTCCCGTCATCGCGCGGATCGACTCGCTTGACTTCCTGCAGCGGCGCCAAGGACAAACAGAGTGGGAGTGCAGGCCTGCTCTGCGCGCAGTGTTGCACCATGCCAGCCGGGTGATCACACGGACGCCAGAACTGGCACGGCTGTGCGATGGTTTGAGCGGTCACGTCTGCAGCAAACCGCTCAGCGAGTCCATGACCGCCATGGAGTGGCTCGAACACTGAGACACCAGCGGCTGGAGGGTCGAGTGCCTCCAGCCGGCGCCAAATATGCAATGATTCACCCGTGTGCTGAAACT
>CBKZAG010000368.1:0-2135 GCA_966692625.1 uncultured Comamonadaceae bacterium | reverse complement strand
TTGCGCACGCGCACTGCCTGCCCGCGCGCACCGCCGTCCAGGCTTTCGCCCGCATGGGTCACCTGCACGCCGCCCGCTCGCGCAACGATCTGCACCGCGCTGCCGCGCTTGACCAGCATGTCGGCCTGCAGGAAGCGCTTTTGCAGCACCTGCCCGGCGCGCAGCGCACGGCGGCTGGTCTGCCCTTCAGCCTCTTCGGGGGCACTCACGGCGTCGGGGGTCGAGGTGATGTCCCTGACCTCTTCGCGCAGATCTGCCGCCTGCAGCGCCTGGCGCGATGCGATGGCCGAGGCCGCCACCAGCACGCTGGCCGACACGCGGGCCCGCGCCACGAAGGTGGCGTTCCAGCCGGGGTTGCCGGGGCAGATCACCTCGAAGCGCATGCGCGACAGTTGCCGCGTGTCCACGGGCCTGACTTCCAGTGGCCGCGTGCACTGGCCGTCGTGGTCGAGCCGGGTGGGCACCGTTACGTCGAATACCGCTTCCCGCCAGCCCTGTGCATCGGCCTGTGCTGTCAGGTACTGCCGCGCGGCGTCGCTCACCAAGGCCTGTGGTGACGGCGGAGCCGCCCACGACAGCGCGGGCCAGCCCAGCAACAGAACCCACCATTTGTATGTGAAAGGAGAACGCATGGCCATCAACTTCAATCAGGTGCTCGATGTGCATGCCGATGCACTCAAGTTGCGGGCGGAGCGCACCAAGGTGCTCGCGTCCAACCTGGCCAACGTCAACACGCCCGGCTATCAGGCGCGAGACATCGACTTTGCGGCGACGCTGCGGCGCGCCGGTGAGGACGACGCCATGGATCTGCCGCTGGACACGCAAGGTGCCGATCTGGCTTACCGCGTGCCCAACCACCCGTCGGAAGATGGTAACACCGTGGAACTGGGCGCAGAGCAGGCAGCGTTCTCGCAGAACGCGTCCGATTTCCAGATGAGCCTGACCTTCGTGCAGATGAAGCTCAAGGGTCTGGCGCAGGCCATCGCGGGGCAGTGACCATGCCGTTCAAGCACATCACCCAGATCGCCGGTTCTGCCATGTCCGCCCAGAGCGTGCGGCTCAACACCATCGCCAGCAACCTGGCCAACGCCAATTCCGCCGCCACCGACGAAGCCACCGCCTACCGCGCGCGCAAGCCGGTGTTTGCCGCCATCTATGAACGCGACGACGAGGGCCTGATGGCCAGTGCGCGCGTGCAGGTGCTCGACGTGGTCGAGAGCACCGAACCCGTGCGCAAGGTGCACGAGCCCGACAACCCCATGGCCGACGCCGAGGGTAACGTGTTCTACGCCAACGTCAACGCCGTCGCCGAAATGACCGACATGATGTCGGCCTCGCGCGCTTTTGAAACCAATGTCGAGGTGCTGGGGCGCGTGCGCGCCATGCAGCAGTCGCTGCTGCGCCTCGGGGAGTCCTGATCATGAGCAGCACGGTTCTTTCCAGTGTGAGTGGCAGCACGCAGTCATCGTCTTCCGGCGATGCGGCGGTCGCGGCGAACGGCTCCAGCACGAGCGACACCGCCAACATGTTCCTCACCTTGCTGGTGGCGCAGATCCGCAACCAGGACCCGCTCGACCCCAAGGACTCCAGCGAATACGTCAACCAGCTCAACCAGCTGTCGCAGACGCAGATGCTGGAGTCTTTGGTGAGCCAGAACCGCAGCAGCGCCAGCATGCTCGAAGGGCTGCAGGTGCTGGCCATGGGCGCCCAGGTGGGCTCCACCGTGACCGTGTCTACCAGCCAGGTCGAACTGGGCAGCGACGCGGTGCATGGCAGCTTCACGCTGAGCAGCGCTGCCAACGACGCCAGCGTCGTGCTCACAGGGGCCGATGGCGTCAGCCACACCGTCAACCTCGGCAGCCAGGCAGCGGGCACGGTGAACTTCACCATCGATCCGGCCGCCCTTGGCTTGGCGCCCGGCAAATACAGCATAGCCGTCAAGGCAGGCAGCCAGGCGCCTGCCGTCGGCATCACCGGCACCCTGCAGAGCGTGCGTCTGTCGGGAACCTCGGGCCTGCTGCTCAACGTCGCGGGCGTGGGCGAGGTCGCTTCCACCGCCGTCACGGCTTTCTCCAAGACATCTTCTTCCAGCTGAAAGGACACTGACCATGAGCTTCGAAATCGCGCTGACCGGC
>CBKZAG010000367.1:0-2142 GCA_966692625.1 uncultured Comamonadaceae bacterium | reverse complement strand
CAACTACGTGCCGCTGGTGCGTGACGGCAACACCCTCTACATCAGCGGCCAGATTCCCCGCGTGCAGGATGCCGTGGTCGTCACCGGCCGCGCGGGGCAGGCGGTTTCGCTGGAGCAGGCGCAACTGGCGGCCAAGGTCTGCGTGATGCGCGCGCTGGCCCTGTTGCAGCGGGCGCTGGGTTCGCTGGAGCAGGTGCGTTCCGTGCTTCGCATCACTGTGTACGTGCAGTGCGCCGATACCTTCACTCAGCACAGCGAGGTGGCCGACGGTGCTTCCGAGCTGCTTTACAGCATCCTCGGACCCGCCGGGGCACACACGCGAACGTCCGTGGGGGTATATCAACTGCCCAAGAACGCCACTGTGGAGCTGGACCTGGTGGCCACGGCCCACGGCTGAGGGCCGGGGCCGGTTTCAGCGGCTCTTTCCACCTTTGCTGTCACCCCCCCGGCCTTCGCCACCCCTGCTTTCGCTGCCCCGGTGTTCACCGCGTTCAGAGCGCTCGGTTCGCTCAGTGCGTTCCGATTTTTCCGCACGCTCATGGAAAGCGTGTTTCTCGGTTTCGGTTTCTTTGGCGTCGTCGCTGGTTTTGGCGCGTGACTTTGTCTTGGTGCCGTCGGTGGCACTGTCGTCGTCGTTCTTGCTGCGCGTATAGGCGCTGATGACATGACCCAGGTGCAGGCCCATCGAATTGGCGATTTCGCCCCAACCCATGCCACTGGCGCGTTGTGCCTCAATGCTCTTCACGGCCGTGTCCAACTGCTGGGGCGTCGGTGCTTCAATACCGTCTTTCTCCAGGCTGGATTTGGCGAGTTCTACCGCGAAGGGTTGGCCTTTGGTGGTGGTCTGGGCTTGAGCCGCAAGCCCCGCGAGCAGCAGCGCCGCAAGAATGCTGACGCCAAAGACGTGTCTGGGATGTGTCATGGGGGAACTCCTGTGAATGGAGCGTTGGCATTCTATGAACCCCCCGGGGGTAGCGGTGCAACTATTGTGTTTCCACGTGTGACCGCTGCGATGGCACGGTCATTTCCGCGGTTTTGCCCACCTGCCCAGCGGCGCCTCTACCCACCGCTCGAACGCCCAGCCCAGTGCCACGCTCACCGCCCACAGGACGGCGTAGATCGCCATGCCCGCAGCGGCGCTGGACCATTCCAGTGCAGCAAACAGTGCGTTGCCCAGCAGCAGCACCGGGAAGTGGATGAGGAACAGCGCGTAAGATGAGCGGCCCAGCGTTTCCAGCACCCGTTCCAGCCACCTGGGGGCGAGTGTGAAGGTGCGCCCCTGGGTCAGGCCCAGCCACAGCGCCACGCTCAAGGCCAGGGCAATGCGGGTGCGGTACTCCAAGGCCAATGCCAGCAGGCCCACCAATGCCATGGCCAGCAGCCACCAGGCACGGCGGCTGGTGCTGCCCCACTGGCCCGCCCAGCGGGCAGCCACGCCCAGGCCGTAGGCGCCAAAGAAGTAGATGGACCAGTCGTCCAGCCCAGGGTTGCGGTTCCACAGCAGAAGCGACGCCACCGTGGCCAGCAGCACCAGCCCCATGGCGGGCCAACGCTGGCCGCCCCGTTGACCCAGCCACAGCAGCAGGGCCAGGAGCGCGTGCAACTGGAAATCTATGGCCACGTACCACACCCCGGCTGACAGGGCTTCCACGCCCAGCACTTCGTGCAACAGCATGGCGTGTGCCAGCAGTTGTTGCACGGTGGGCGTGCCGGGCACAAAGTCTTCGGCCAGCCAGGGGCGCACCACGGCGGCGGCCCCCAGGGCCAACAGCAAGGCCGCCAGAAAAGGCGGGGCCAGCCGCAGGTAACGCCGCCACAGGGTGCGCCACAGAACGGTTGCGCTTCCAGCCATGGCGGGCGTCAGGCTCTGCGCGGCCAGGTAGCCGCCCAGCACCAGGAACACCTGCACCGCCATGCGCCCGTAGTCGTACAGCCAGCCCATGGGGCCGGGCGCGTTGCCGTACATGGTTTCGGCCACCGGGCCGTAAGCGGCCAGGTGGTGCAGAACGATCAATTGCGACGCAACCACTTTCAGGGCGTCTATGGCGGGTTGGCGTGGGTTGCTCATGCCGATGGGGGCAGTGTCAGGTGCAGGCGACTCTCGAACCGGCGGGGCTGGCCGGTGACGGGGTCGGTGAAGGC
>CBKZAG010000366.1:0-2173 GCA_966692625.1 uncultured Comamonadaceae bacterium | reverse complement strand
GACCAACTCTGGTTCCAGCGCAACGGCGCCGATCTGCAGATCAGCATCATCGGCACCGACGACCAGGTGACGGTGAGCAACTGGTACAGCGGTAGCCAGTACCACATCGAGCAGATCAAGACCAGCGACGGCAAGACCCTGCTGGACAGCCAGGTGGACCAGCTGGTGCAAGCCATGGCCGGTTTTGCGCCGCCTTCCGCTGGTGAAACCACCTTGCCCCAGAGCTACCAGCCCACCCTGGTGCCGGTGCTGGCCGCCAACTGGAGCTGAGGCGCGTGCGGCCCCCGCAAGACACGGCGCCGGGTAACACCGGCGCCGACAGCGCCCTGGCCTGCCTGCTCATGATGGCGCGCTACCACGGCATTGCCGCCGATGGCGACCAGATTGCCCATGAGTTCTGCCCGCCCGGGCAGGGCCTGGGCACGCCCGAACTGCTGCTCGCCGCACGCAAGCTCGGCCTGCACGCCAAGGCCGTGCAGGTGGCGCCCGAACGCCTCGGCAAAACCCCGCTGCCCGCCGTGGCCAAGGTGCGCACCCCCGAAGGCACCATCGAGCACATCATCCTCGCCCGGGTCGATGGCGAACAGGCCCTCATCCAGTCCCCCTCGGCAGGCCGCCCGCAAACCCTCAGCCTGGGCGAACTGCACCAGCGCTGGGCCGGTGAACTCATCCTCTTCACCTCCCGCGCCTCCCTGGCAGCGGAACTCGGCAAGTTCGATTTCACCTGGTTCATCCCCGCCGTCGTCAAATACCGCAGGCTGCTGGGTGAAGTCCTCATCGTCAGCCTCGTGTTGCAATGCCTCGCCCTGGTCACGCCCTTGTTCTTCCAGGTCGTGATGGACAAGGTGCTCGTGCACAAGGGCCTCACCACGCTGGACGTCATCGCCATCGGCCTGGGCGCCGTCATCCTCTTCGAGGTGGCGCTTGGCGGGCTGCGCAGCTACGTCTTCGCGCACACCACCAGCCGCATCGACGTGGAACTGGGCGCGCGGCTGTTCCGTCACCTGCTGGCCCTGCCGCTGGCCTACTTCCAGGCCCGCCGCGTGGGCGACTCCGTGGCCCGCGTGCGCGAGCTCGAGAACATCCGCGCCTTCCTCACCGGCAACGCCATCACCGTGGTGCTCGACCTCTTGTTCTCGGTCGTCTTCATCGCCGTCATGTGGCACTACAGCGGCTGGCTCACCCTGGTGGTGGTGCTCTCGCTGCCGTGCTACGTGGCCCTGTCGCTCGGCTTCACCCCCTTGCTGCGCGCTCGCCTGCACGACAAGTTCAACCGCAGCGCGGCCATGCAGTCCTTTCTGGTGGAAAGCATCAGCGGCATCGACACCGTCAAGGCCATGGCCGTGGAACCCCACTGGACCCGCCAGTGGGACCAGCAGCTCGCCGGGTACGTGTCCGCAGGCATGCGCGCCACCACCGTGCAGACCCTGGCCAGCAGCGGCGTCACCCTGGTCTCCAAACTCGTCACCGTGTGCACCATGTACCTGGGCGCGCGCCTGGCCATCGACGGCCAGATCACCGTCGGCCAGTTGGTCGCCTTCAACATGCTCGCCGGGCAGGTGGCCCAGCCCGTCATGCGCCTGGCCCAGCTGTGGACCGACTTCCAGCAGACCGGCATCTCGGTGCAGCGCCTGGGCGACATCCTCAACACCCGCACCGAAGTGGCCGCCCAGCGCAGCGCGCTGCCCCGCCTGAGCGGGCGCGTCACCCTGGAAGACGTGGTCTTCCGCTACCGCCCCGACGCGCCCCCCGTGCTCAAAGGCGTCACCCTCGACGTGCCCGCAGGCACCGTGCTCGGCGTGGTGGGCCGCTCCGGTTCCGGCAAAAGCACCCTCACCAAACTCGTGCAGCGCCTGTACGTGCCAGAGAGCGGGCGCGTGCTGGTGGACGGCGTGGACCTGGCCGTGGCCGACGCCACCTCGCTGCGCCGCCAGGTGGGTGTGGTGCTGCAAGACAACGTGCTCTTCAGCCGCACCATCCGGGACAACATCGCCCTGACCGACCCCGGTGCCCCGCTCGAAGCCGTCATGCACGCCGCCCAACTGGCGGGCGCCCACGAATTCATCACCGAACTGCCCGAAGGCTACGACACCCTGGTGGGCGAACACGGCTCCACCCTCTCCGGCGGGCAACGCCAGCGCATCGCCATCGCCCGCGCGCTCATGAACGACCC
>CBKZAG010000365.1:0-2189 GCA_966692625.1 uncultured Comamonadaceae bacterium | reverse complement strand
GCGCCCAAAGGGTCGCGCTCATCAATACAGACAAAGGGTTCCCGCAAGACATCCTGAAGGTCCACCGAGCTGCGGCGATCGGCAGACGTCTTGCCGCGCGGCGTCGCGCAGACCAACCTCCCTGTGGCCACGAGTTCGTCGGACAGCGCAGGGTGAGGAAGCCGGCCATAAACGATGCCGACGTCACCCTCCTGCAGTGCCATGGCGCGGGCAATGTCATTGGAGTGCAGCGTCCGCACGGAGATGGGCAACTTGCGATGTCGAGCCCGGAAGATTTTCAACCTAAAAACGGCAGCTACCCCGGAGCCGAGAGCCTTGGCGGCGGGGTTGGCAGGTCGATGTGACGGAGGATGCGCTGGCAGATGTAGTGCAGCAGGGTTCTCCAGCGGTCGAGCTTAGGCAACTGCTCCGCAGCGGCTTTGACATGCTCAAGGGCCGCGTGGACATTGGCGATCATCGACTTGATCAAGCCGGCCTCGGCGTGCATCGGGGTGAGGTACAGCGTCGTCTGGTTGCCGCTGCTGGTGGCGCGACCCACGGCCGCCAGCAGCAGCGGCCGACTCGTCAGCGCCTCGCGCCGGGCCTGCGGGTTGGCCGCGCGCACGTACCAACTCCACCAGTTGTAGACCAGCGCCACGGCTCGCGCCGTAACCTGGCTGCGGTGCATGTCCTGCGTGGTGAAGCCGCCCCAGCCCCACTGGTTCTTCAACTCGTCGAAGCCGTTCTCGCAATCGCAGCGGTCGCGGTAGAGCTGGCCGATGGCGGTGATGTCGTACTGCACGTTGGTCGCCAGCACGGTGTATTCCCAGGCCTGAGCCTTGTCCTGCACTTCGTCATGCGGCAGCGCCAGCACGAGCTGTTCGCTGTTGTCGTTGGGGCCGCGCTTACTGGCCGTCAACACCATGTCGTGCTTGATGCGTCGACGCAGCACCACCACGCGGCGCGTCTTGCTCCATCCACTCAAGCGCAACTCGTCTTCGATGGCCTGCCAGCCCTGGCTGGCCTCGGTGGCTTGCGTCCAGTCTTCACGCCGGAACAGCCGCTCGATCAGCCGCTTGACGTTGGCCGTCTTGCGCAGACGCAGCAGGTAGCGCAATCCCCGCTGCTCGCACACGTCGATGATGTCTTCGTTGCCATAGCCGCAGTCACCGCGTACCAGCGCCGGAGCCTTGTTGCCGAGCTCGTCGAGCAGTCGCGCCAGCGCGGCTTTGGCATGGCCCGAGGTGTGCTGCTTGCCCGAGCTGAGCACTGCATCAAGCACCAAGCGCAGGTTGCCCACCCAGAAGGTGTGCAGCACGTGGCTGGGCCGACCCGGCTTGTGTGGGTTGTAGCCGACCTCAGCGCCTTCCTGGCGGCCGTACAGCGGCTTGACGGTGGCGTCCATGTCCAGCACCCACGGCCGCTGCAGGGCCTCGCGCACGCTGAGCATCAGTGCGTTGCGCATCCACGGCTCGCTGGCCTCGGGCGCCATCGCCTTGAGCGCACGGCGTACCGAGTCTTCGCTGACCATGCCGTTCAGGCCCAAAGCCTTGGCAGCCACCGCATCGCCGCGCACGCCAGCAATGTGCGCGTAACGCTTGCTGCCCGCCAGGATGCCCAGCATCAGCGTGCCCAGCACGTCGCGTGGCCGCGATGCGTTGGGGCTGCTGTAGTGCAGCGGGCACGCCTGCACCCAGCGATCGAACACACCGGCCGCAGCCAAAAACTCGGCGAAGAACACGATCTGCCCGTGTGGCGTCGCCTGTGCCTTGTCGTCCCAACGCACGTGCATGCGTCCACCCAGCGTGTCGACCACCATCGCGTCTTCGCCAGCCTGCGCCAGCACGGTCTTCTTCGCTTCGTCAGGTTCACCCATCAGGTGAGTTTGCCAAACAGCCTCAACCCCTCTCCAGCATTGAAGAAAGCAGCAAAAACGCAGACTCAACTGCGGTTCTTAGGTTGAATCCTGGCGGGCGGGGCCTTCAGTGAACGGTGCTCCGCATCTGGTGACTAGCGGCATAGATCACGGACACATCCGTTATCCGCGCGTGTCGGAGCGCAATAGCTGCCTGTTGCTGGATACAGCCGTTGTGCCAATTCTCGTCAGCGGGCGCAATGCGCCCTGGGCCCAGACGCTCTTCTGATCCTGCCCATTTTTGTCAGCCAGGACGGGCCGTTACCGCGGTCCTCGGCCGTTACAGGCCGAGCCC
>CBKZAG010000364.1:0-2196 GCA_966692625.1 uncultured Comamonadaceae bacterium | reverse complement strand
CGACCGTCACAGCATGAGCCCCCACAGGGCCAGGCCTGCCGCAGCAAGCGAGGTGCCGCCTTCAACCTTCAAAATGCCAAGCCGCAAACAGAATGCTCAGGGATGTTCCGTGCTGGTGTGAATGTCCGCCTGCGCGTGAACGCGCTCGTGCCGCACCAGGTAGATACCGCTGGCCACGATGATGGCCGCGCCCAGCAGGGTGTAGCCGTCGGGCAGGGTGTGCCAGAACACCCAGTCCAGCGCAATGCCCCAGGCCAGGGCCGAATACTCGAACGGTGCCACGGCAGAAGCCTGCCCGTGGCTGAACGCCTGGGTGATGGCGAGCTGCCCGCCGAAACCGGTGATGGCCAGGGCCAGCAGCAGCCAGCCATCCTCCGCGCGCACCGGCACCCAGCCGGGCACGGCCAGGGCGCTGCCAAAAACCGCCATCATCACCATCGACCACAACACCAGACTTTCTGGAGCATCGGTTCGGCAAAGTAATCTGCCTGACACTGCCGACGCCGCATAGCAGGCCGCCGCCGCCAGCACGGCCATGCCCGCCCAGCCGACGAAGGCGTCCGGGCTGGGGCGCAAGGCCACCACCACGCCTACCAGCCCCACGCCGATGGCCCACCAGTGCGTACGGGGCACACGCTCCCCCAGCACCGGAATGGCCAGCAGCGTGATGAGCAGCGGAGCGATGAAAAACAGCGTGTACGCGTTCGACAGGGGCAGGCCGTGCACGCCGAAGGTGAAGAGCGAGAGCATGCAAACGGCCAGTACGCCGCGCAGCAGGTGCAAGGGCCAGCGCAGGTGCCACACCTTGTGCCAGGCACGCTGCCAGCTCAGGTAGGCAAATACCAGCGGCAGAGCCACCAGGCCGCGCAAGGCTGCCACCTGCACGGCGGGGTAGTGGTCGGCCAGCGTCTTGAGGATGCTGTCCATCAAGGCAAAGAAGCCCACCGCCACGACCATGGCGGTGATGCTCTTGACGTTGCCCTGGTGGCGGGAATGGAGAGGCTTGGGGTGGGTCACCGACCGACTATAGCCGCCCCCGCGCCCCATTCTGGTGCCACTTTCACACTCACATATTGCGCCGGTACTGGCCCCCCACCTCGAACAGCGCCGAGGTGATCTGCCCCAGCGAACACACGCGCACGGCGTCCATCAGCACCTCGAAGACGTTGCGGTTTTCGATGACCGCGTCCTTCAGGCGCTGCAGCATGGCCGGGGCCTCGCTGGCATGGCGCTGGTGGAAGCCGTTCAGGCGGGTCAGCTGGCTTTGCTTTTCCTCTTCGGTGGAGCGGGCCAGTTCCAGGCTCTCAGGGATCGGGTCGCCGTGCGGGTTGCGGAAGGTGTTGACGCCGATGATGGGGTACTCGCCCGTGTGCTTGAGCATCTCGTAGTGCATCGACTCGTCCTGGATGCGGCCGCGCTGGTAGCCGGTCTCCATGGCGCCCAGCACACCGCCGCGCTCGGCAATCCGCTCGAACTCGGCCAGCACGGCTTCCTCCACCAGCTCGGTCAGCTCGTCGATGATGAAGGCGCCCTGGTTCGGGTTCTCGTTCTTGGCCAGGCCCCACTCGCGGTTGATGATGAGCTGGATCGCCATGGCGCGGCGCACCGACTCCTCGGTGGGCGTGGTGATGGCCTCGTCGTAGGCGTTGGTGTGCAGGCTGTTGCAGTTGTCGTAGATGGCGATGAGCGCCTGCAGCGTGGTGCGGATGTCGTTGAAGGCGATTTCCTGCGCGTGCAGGCTGCGGCCGCTGGTCTGGATGTGGTATTTCAGCTTCTGGCTGCGTTCGTTGGCACCGTACTTGTCGCGCATGGTCACGGCCCAGATGCGGCGCGCCACGCGGCCCAGCACGGTGTATTCCGGGTCCATGCCGTTGCTGAAGAAGAAGCTCAGGTTGGGCGCGAAGTCATCGATGTGCATGCCGCGCGCCAGGTAGGCTTCCACGAAGGTGAAACCATTGCTCAGCGTGAAGGCCAACTGGCTGATCGGGTTGGCCCCCGCCTCGGCAATGTGGTAGCCGCTGATGGACACCGAGTAGAAGTTGCGCACGTCGTGGTGCACGAAGTACTCGGCGATGTCTCCCATCACCTTCAGGCTGAACTCGGTGGAGAAGATGCAGGTGTTCTGGCCCTGGTCTTCCTTCAGGATGTCGGCCTGCACCGTGCCGCGCACGTTGGCCAGCACCCATTCGCGGATCT
>CBKZAG010000363.1:0-2231 GCA_966692625.1 uncultured Comamonadaceae bacterium | reverse complement strand
TCAAGCCGATCAACGACCGGTTTGGCCACGCGGTGGGGGACCGGTTCCTTGTCGAAGTCACCAGCCGCCTGCAGTTGAGTTTGCGTAGCGAGGACACGCTGGCCCGCCTGGGCGGTGACGAGTTCGTTTTGCTGCTCAACGACCTGGAAGACAACACCGAGTGGCAAAACATTCTGCAGCGTGTGATGCAGCAGGTGCAGCAACCAGTGATGCTGGGCGAGCACGCGTTGACGGCTTCGGTCAGCGTTGGGGTAACGCTGTATCCATCGGACGACGTTGACGCCGACACCTTGCTGCGCCATGCCGACCAGGCGATGTACCGGGCCAAGCAGAGCGGCCGCAACCGTTTCCAGCTCTTCGACATGGCTCAGGACCGCGAAGTGCAGACTCAGCGCGAACAAACCACGAGGTTGGCGCAGGCGCTGGAGCGCGGAGAGTTTGTGCTCTATTACCAGCCACAGGTCAACCTTCAGACAGGGGAGGTGGTCGGGCTGGAGGCATTGCTGCGCTGGCAGCACCCCGAGGCCGGATTGCTCGCGCCGGAGGCTTTTCTGGCGCAGATGGCTGGTGCGGAGCTGGAAATCCAGGTGGGCGAATGGGTGATCGAAACGGCTTTGCGTCAACTGGGCACCTGGTTGAAACAGGGCATTGGCTTGACGCCGGAAACGCGGGTGAGTGTGAACCTGGAAAGCCGCCATCTGCTGCATCCGGGTTTCAGCAACTGGCTGGAAGGCGTGCTGGAGCAATACCCAGGGGGCATGACCGAGCAATTGGAGCTGGAGGTGCTGGAGTCGGCGGCCATTGCCGATCTGACACTGGCCGCTCGCGTCATGTCGGATTGCCGTGCGGCGGGTGTGCGCTTTGCGCTGGACGACTTCGGCACCGGTTATTCGTCCTTGGCGTATTTCCGTGCGTTGCCGTTGGATACTGTCAAGATCGACCGGGGGTTCGTGCGCAACATGCTGGACCACGACGACGACCACAACATCGTGCACAGCGTGACGTACCTGGCCCAGGCCTTTGGCCGTTCTGTGGTGGCGGAAGGCGTGGAAAGCATGGCCCATGCCCGTGCCTTGTTGTCCATGGGCTGCTACCTTGCGCAGGGTTATGCGCTCGCACGCCCCATGCCAGCGGACCAGTTGCCTGGCTGGCTGGAGCAGTGGGGGCGCACACGCCCGTGGGACGTGCTGGTCAAGGAGTTGATCCGCTCCTGATGACCTTGCTGACCAGCGGCAGGTTTACAGGTTGAAGCCCCCCAGGCTCTCTATGCGCTCCACATGGGCCAGGAGCGAGCGTTTGGCCACCGGCCACAGACGGAGGGGTACGTCGTCGTAGGCGAGTTTCACCCAGTCATCATGGCTGCCGTGGGGCAGGGCGCGCATCGCCGCAGCCACTTTCGCCTCCCGCTTGAGCCGGTGCGTCTTGAGTTGGGCAATGGCAATGGGGGCGTGACCCAGCACGTAGCCATGGGCGGGCAGGATGAATTCGATGCCGTGTTCGTCACATGCCTGGCTGAGCAGGTCCAGCGAACGCAGATAAGCATCCATGTTGCCGTCGGGCGGGTCGATCACCGTGGTGCTGCCGTTGAGGATGTGGTCGCCGCTGAAGAGCAGGCCATCCTCTTCCAGCACCAGGCACACGTGGTTGGCCGCGTGGCCGGGGGTATGCAGCGCGCGCAAGGTGTGCGTCACCGTGCCGTCGGTGCTTTGCAGCACCAGCCGTTCGCCGTGGGTCAGTTCACGCTCGGGCACGAAGTGGCTGTTGGCTCGTGCCGTGGCGGCGCTGGCCAGGCCCAGGATGGGGGGCTTGGGCCTGCCTTGCTGTGCACAAAGCGCCTGCAGCGCCTCCGCGCCGGGGGAGTGGTCGGGGTGGGAGTGTGTGCAGACGATGGCGCGGATGTCGCCCCCGGCGGCGCGCCACAAGCGTTCCAGATGGGCGGTGTCTTGCGGGCCCGGATCGATGGCGATGTGGCCGGTGACCGGGTCGCCCACGAGGTAGCTGTTGGTGCCCGGGCCGGTCATCACGCCTGGGTTGGGCGCGGTGAGGCGCTGCACGTTCTTCAGCAGGCTCACAGGATGGTCGCTCTGCCAGTCCAGGGGGTGCAGCAGTTGGCCGTCGGGGCACACCAGGGCCAGTTCGCCAAACGGCGCCTCGTGTTCCATGTAACGCGCTTCCTTGCCCTCCAGCCAGCCAGCGCGGGGGCAACTCGTCCACAGCGGTTCCTCGCTGGC
>CBKZAG010000362.1:0-2233 GCA_966692625.1 uncultured Comamonadaceae bacterium | reverse complement strand
TGCTGGAGCAGAACCTGAACCAGGCCCGGCGCAGCCGCGAGGTGGTGGGCGTGCTGGTGGTGCAGTTGCAGCGCCTGGGCGAGGTGTACGACACCCTGGGCCACGAAACCGGCGACGAGCTGGTCAACCAGGCCGCCAGCCGCCTGCAAAGCGCGCTGCGCGAACAAGACATCCTGGCACGGCTGGGGCACGACAAACTGGGCGTGGTGCTGCCCAGCCTGCGCAAGCGCGAACACGCGGGCCTGGTCGCCCAAAAGCTGCTGGCACAGTTGCGCCCGGCCATTGCGGCGGCCGGGCACGAGGTGCACTGCGTGGCCAGCGTCGGCATTGCCGTGTTCCCGGACAACTGCGACGAACCCGTGGCCCTGCTGCGCTGCGCCGAAGTGGCCAACACCCGGGGGCTGGAACAGTCCAACGGTGAACCCACCTTTTTCAGCGAGGAGATGAACCAGAAGGCCAACGAGCGCTTCCGCATCGAAAACGAACTGCGGCACGCCCTGGCCCATGGCGAACTCCTGCTCTACCACCAGCCCAAGGTCAGCCTGCGCAACGGCCGCATCGTGGGGGCCGAGGTGCTGATGCGCTGGCAGCACCCGCGCCACGGCCTCATGACGCCGGGCAACTTTGTACCCGTGGCCGAGGAAACCAACCTCATCCTGGAGCTGGGTGAATGGGCGCTGCACGAAACCTGCCGCCAGATCCGTGACTGGCGTGAGCGCGGCCTGCAGATGCCGCCCTTGGCGGTGAACCTGTCGGCACGGCAGTTCGACAAACAATTGCCCAAACGCATAGACAAGCTGCTGCGCGAACACGGCGTGCAGCCCCAGCAACTGAAGCTGGAAATCACCGAAAGCCTGATGGTGCGCGGCACCGACGAGGTGGTACCCATCATGAACGAGCTGGCCGCCATGGGGCTGGGCATTGCGCTGGACGACTTCGGCACCGGCTATTCCAGCCTGGCCTATTTGAAGAAATTCCCCATCACCACGCTCAAGATCGACCGTTCCTTTGTGGTGGGCATACCCGCCCAGGCCAACGACTGCGCCATTGCACAGGCCATCGTCACCATGGGCCAGCAGCTGCGCCAGGAGATCGTGGCCGAAGGCGTGGAAAGCCGCGAGCAGATGGCCTTTCTGCGGGCGCTGGGCTGCGACCAGCTGCAGGGCTACCTGTTCAGCCCGCCCCTGCCCGTGGCGCAGTACGAACAAATGGTGCACGACGACGTGCGCCTGCCACTGGACATTTGAACGCGATGGACAGCCTTGAAACCGCAGCGTTGCTGGCGGTTGCGGCCTTCGCGGCTGGTGCACTCAACGCCATTGCTGGCGGCGGCAGCTTTCTGACCTTTCCGGCGCTGGTGTTCACCGGGGTGCCGCCCATCGTGGCCAACGCCACCAGTGCACTGGCGGTAAGCCCCGGCTACCTGGGCAGCACTTTGGGCTTCAAGGCAGAACTGCAACGCCTGCCGCGCCAGCGCCTGCGCAACGAAACCCTGCTGGCGGCGGTGGGCGGCGTGGCCGGGGCCCTTTTGCTGCTGGTGACGCCTGCCCAGGTGTTCAACGGCCTGGTGCCCTGGCTGCTGTTGTTTGCCACGGCATTGTTCGTGGCTGGGCCCTGGTTGGCCCGGCGTGCCAGCCGTTCTGATGACGACGCCACCCACCCCTTCGAGCGCTGGCGCGGCGTGGGCTTGCTGGGCGTGGCCATCTACGGCGGTTACTTCAACGGCGGGCTGGGCATATTGCTGATGGCGCTCTACACCGTGACCGGCGAACGCCACCTGCACACCACCAACGCGCTCAAGAATTTGAATTCACTGGTGCTGTCGCTGCTGTCGGTGGTGACCTTTGCGCTGGCTGGCGCCATTGCCTGGGGCCCGGCCCTGCTGATGATGGTGGCCGCCACGGCGGGGGGCTACGCAGGCGCACACTGGTCCAAGAAGCTGCCTGTGGCCTGGGTGCGGGCGCTGGTGGTGGTGACTGGCCTGGTGATGAGTGCCTTGTTTTTCTATCGGGGTTGAGCGCCGCTTGTCTGGCGAAAACTGCGCACCTCGCCGCGGCGCTTGGCCTCCCCTCAGATTGAACTTACCCCCACACCCCCTCCAACGCCGCCCACGCCGCCTGAATGGCGGGCTCCTGCTCCCGTTCAACTAGGCAGATGAAGCTGAGCACGCAGTCCAGCTGCACCCGGTCGGCGATGACGAGACCGCGCGCCTGCGCCTCGCGGATGGCCACCG
>CBKZAG010000361.1:0-2243 GCA_966692625.1 uncultured Comamonadaceae bacterium | reverse complement strand
GTCCTCCTGCGTCTTCGCCTGGGAGGAGCGCGCCGAGGACTCCAGCCGCTTCATGTGCGCCGAGATGCAGCGCTACCTCGACAAGTATTTCCACCGTTAAACCCCACACACAACCCCTTGAGGAGCAACTCCATGACTTTGAAGATTGGTGTCATCGGCACCGGCATGATCGGCCGCGACCACACGCGGCGCATTCAACAGGTGCTCGCAGGCGCCGAGGTGGTGGCGCTGTCCGACGTGAACCAGGCCTCCGCCGCCAGCGTGCGCGACGACCTGGCCCCAAAGGCCAGGCTGTACGAAACCGGCGAGTCCCTGATTGCCGCACCCGAAGTGGACGCCGTGCTGGTGACATCGTGGGGCGCCACGCACGAGCCCTACGTGCTGGCCGCCATTGCCGCAGGCAAGCCGGTGTTCTGCGAAAAGCCCCTGGCCACCACGGCCGCAGGCGCGCGCCGCATCGTGGACGCTGAAGTGGCCCACGGCAAGCGCCTGGTGCAGGTGGGCTTCATGCGCCGTTACGACGCGGGCTACGTCGCACTGAAGAGCGCCGTGCAGCAGCACACCGGCGCGCCCATCCTGGTTCACGCGGCGCACCGCAACCCCGCCGTGCCTGAAGCCTACGTCACCCCCATGGCCATCCACGACACGCTGATCCACGAGATCGACGTGTTCCGCTGGCTGCTGGACGACGACTACGTGTCGGCCCGCGTGCTCTACCCACGCAACGCGGCGCGCAGCCACAGCAAGTTGCGCGACCCCCAGGTGGTGGTGCTGGAAACGAAAAAAGGCGTGCTGATCGACGTGGAAATCTTCGTCAACTGCCACTACGGCTACGACATCCAGTGCGAAGTGGTAGGGGAAGACGGCACAGCCCGTCTGCCCGAACCCATGGCCATCGACATGCGCCTGGCCGCCAAGCGCCAGAACCGCATCCTCACCGACTGGAAGGACCGCTTCGTGGCCAGCTACGACGTGGAGCTGCAGGACTTCATCAAGGCCGCCACGCAAGGCAAGGCCACCGGCCCCAGTTCGTGGGACGGCTACGCCGCCGCCGTCACGTCCGACGCCTGCGTGCAAGCCCAGGAAAGCGCGGGCCAGGCCGTGGCCATTGAACTGCCTACCCGCCCGGCGCTGTACGCCTGACGCCCGCTCCTCCAGGCGGACTCATCCTTTCAAACCACATTTGCACCGAGACTCACCATGCGCTTTTCTTTGAGCCACATCCTGGCCCCGCGCCAGTCCCCCGCCGAGTTCTTCGCCATGGCCCGCGCCCTGGGCGTGACCGACGTTGAAATCCGCAACGACACGCCCAACGTGGTGGGCACCATTGCGCCCGCCGAAGTGAAGGCAGCGGCGCAGGCCGCGGGCGTCAACCTGCTGTCCATCAACGCGCTGTACCCCTTCAACGTGTGGAACGACGAGCGCCGCGCCCAGACCGAAAAGCTGGCCGACTACGCTGCTGCCTGCGGTGCCCAGGCGCTGGTGATGTGCCCGCTGAACGACGGCACACCGGTGCCGCTGGAGAACGTGGTCACTGCTCTGAAAGCCATCAAGCCAATCCTGGAATCGCGCGGCATCAAAGGCTTGGTGGAGCCGCTCGGCTTCCCCGTGTCCTCACTGCGCCGCAAGGCCGACGCCATCGCCGCCATCAAGGCCGCTGGCGGGGAAGGTGTGTTCAAGCTGGTGCACGACACCTTCCACCACCACCTGGCGAGCGAAACCGAATTCCACCCCGAGTGGACGGGTTTGGTACACATTTCTGGTGTGGCCGACCCGGAAGTGGGCGTGGACAAGATGCTGGACGCCCACCGCGTGCTGGTGGACCAGCGCGACCGCCTGGGCAACGTACCGCAGATCCGCGCCCTGCAAGCCGCTGGCTACAGCGGCCCGTTCAGCTTCGAGCCCTTTGCCACCGAGGTGCAGGAACTGGCCGACCCGCAGGCCGCGCTGGCGGACAGCATGACGTGGCTGCGGGAGCAGGTGCAGGGTTAAGGGCCGGGTCAGACGTAATCCACCCAGACCGCTCCCGCATCGGCCGAACGCACGCAGTTCTCCACCCAACGCACCCCTTCCACCCCGGCGTGAACGTCGGGGTAGCGGATGGTTTGCAGCGTGGCAGCGCCACCGCCGGGCCGCCCCAAGGTGGCGGGATCCCCCTCGGGGGGCAGCGAAGCGTGGGGGTTCATGCCGCCGCGGTCGCGGGCCACCATCGCCTGGGCGAAGCGGTAGTAGAGGTTGGACCA
>CBKZAG010000360.1:0-2248 GCA_966692625.1 uncultured Comamonadaceae bacterium | reverse complement strand
GATACAGGTGCCGCACCTGAACATGGACGCGCCTTTGGTGCTGGGGGTCAGCCGCGGGCTGGATGAAGTGTTCCAGCCGTCCGAAGTGCAGCGCAACAATTTCATGCTCATCTCGGCCGTCGTTGCAGCGGCGGCGGTGGGTGGCTTGTTGGTCAACCAGCGATTGCGTCTGGCCGCCGCACGCTCGTTCTGGGACGCCCAGGAAGAGATTCGCGAGCGCGAGGAGGAACTCAACAGGTTCTTCAGCGTGAACCTGGATTTGTTTGTGGTGCTCGACCAGAGCGGGCGTTTCAAGCGCGTCAACGACGCGTGGCAGCGCATGCTGGGGCACCCTGGCGAACAACTCCTTGGAAAGGACGTGCGCGAACTGGTCCACCCGGACGATCTGCAAAAGATCGAGTCCCAGTGCCAGTTGCTGATCTCAGGCCAGCCGGTCATGGGGTTCATCGTGCGGATGCGGCAGGTGTCGGGGCAGTTCCTCGAAATCGAGTGGCGCGCCCTTTACTCCGAGCGCCAGCTGTTCCTGAGCGGCCGTGACGTGACCGCAGACCAGACGGCCAAGCGTGAGATCGAGCAGCTCAATGTCCGCCTGGAGGCGCAAAAGGCGCAACTGCAGGAGATGGCATTCCATGACGGTTTGACCGGTGTCTTCAACCGCCGCCACATCGACGACAGCCTCAGCCTGGAGTGGCGCACGGGCACGCGGGACGGGCAGCCCCTGTCGGTGCTGTTGCTGGATATCGACCACTTCAAGCGTTACAACGACACCTATGGGCACCTGCAGGGCGACGAATGCTTGCGGCGGGTGGCGTTGGAGTTCCAGGCCCGGTGCAAGCGCCCCCGGGACATGGTGGCACGCTACGGCGGAGAGGAGTTTGTCGCCTTGTTGCCCGATACCGATGTGGATGGCGCGCTCAAGAAGGCGCGCGAGGTGGTTGAGGCGGTGGCCGCTTTGCAGATCCGCCATGCCGGCTCCCCCGTGGCGCCGGTGGTCACTGTCAGCATCGGCGTGGCGGCGATGGTCCCCCGCGCCGACGTGAACCCCGAAACCTTGCTCAGCCATGCAGACGATGCGCTCTACAGCGCGAAGCTGTTGGGACGCAACCGTGCCGTTCAGTACGCCGAGCATGTGTCTGCCGCTTGAGCTGATCTGGAAACGGCACGGGCGGCATGGTTTGCCCCTTCAACACAGCTTCTCAAAATCGGCCAGCGGCATGGGTTTGCCAAACAGGTAACCCTGGAAGAACTGGCAGCCTGCGCTGGCCAGGAACTGGCGCTGTTCTTCGGTCTCCACCCCCTCGGCAATCACCATCAGTTCGAGCCCCGTGCCCAGGTTGATGATGGTGCTGGCGATCGCCGCATCGCGGCGGTTCGTGTTCACGTCCTTCACGAAGGATTGGTCGATCTTCAGCTGCGTCAGCGGCAGCTTCTGCAAGTAGGCCAGCGACGAGAACCCGGTGCCGAAGTCGTCCAGGGAAAGCCTCACGCCGTGGGCGCGCAGGGCGTTCATCTTTTCGATGGTCTCGGCAATGTTGCTGGCCACAATGCTCTCGGTCAGTTCCAGCTTCAGGCGTGAAGGGTCTGCGCCCGTTTCCTTGAGCACATGCAGCACCTGATCAACGTAGGCATGGTTGTCGAATTCCTTGGAACTCACGTTCACGGCCAGCACCAGATGCGCCAGCCGCTCGTCGCTTTGCCAGCGTTGCAGGGTCTCGCACGCCTGCCGCAGCACCCAAAGGCCGATCGGAATGATGAGCCCTGACGCCTCAGCCACCGGTATGAACCGCGCGGGTGACACCATGCCCAGGCCGGGCTTCTCCCAGCGCAGCAGGGCTTCCGCCGCGATCACACGGCCTGTCTCGTCCACCTGGGGCTGGAACACCAGCCGCAGCTCGTGGGGAATGGCCCGGGCCAGGTCCTCTTCCAGCGCCACCTGTTCGGCAAAACGGTCCTGCATGGACTGGTCGAACACCATGGCCTTGACGTTCTGGCTGGTTTTGGCCTGTTCCAGTGCCAGATCCACCTGCTTGAGCAGTTCCGAGGCCGTCTTCTGCTCCACGCCGTCGAAAACCCGGTAACCCGCTGCCGCCTTGCACGGCAGTTCGTTGCCGTCAACCAGCACCGGTGTGGCGAGTGTGGCCAGCATCTGTTCCGCATGTGCACGGGCCGTCGTGTTGGCCCGCTCGTGGCTGCTGCCCAGGTCCGGCACCAGCAGGGCGAACTCGTCGGCACCCAGCCGGGCCAACTG
>CBKZAG010000359.1:0-2275 GCA_966692625.1 uncultured Comamonadaceae bacterium | reverse complement strand
TTCCTGAGATGCCCAGGTGGCGGAATTGGTAGACGCACTAGTTTCAGGTACTAGCGCTGAGAGGCGTGGAGGTTCGAGTCCTCTCCTGGGCACCAAAAAGTTCAAAGGCTTGCAGCAATGCAAGCCTTTTTGCTTTTCCGAAGGCCGCTGACCGCAGTCAGGCAAGAGGCCCGGCAACCAACAGCAAATGGGGGAGGCTCTGACACCTCCCTCACGATCAAACAGGCACACCCACCAGATCGTGCCCCTGCGCCGACACGATGCGCGCCTTCACAAAGTCGCCCACCTTGTAGGTTTTGCTGATCTTTTCTGGCGGCAGCAGGCGAACGACGCCGTCGATTTCTGGCGCGTCCGCGTAGCTGCGGCCCACGCCGCCTTTCTTGCCCAGCCCGCTCGCCTGATCGACCAGCACCTGCATGGTGGCACCCACGCGCCGCTCCAGCCGGGCTGCCGACACACGCTCGGCCACGGCCATGAAACGGGCCCGGCGCTCCTCGCGTACGTCATCGGGAACCGCACCAGGGATCTCATTGGCAGCAGCACCCTCTACAGGTGAATAGGCAAAGCACCCTGCCCTGTCGATCTGCGCCTCCTCCACGAAGTCCAACAGGTGTTGGAATTCCTCTTCCGTTTCGCCAGGAAAGCCCGCGATGAAGGTGCTGCGCACGACGATGTCAGGACACAGCTCGCGCCAGCGCTGAATGCGTTCCAGATTCTTTTCACCGCTGGCCGGGCGCTTCATGCGCCGCAACACATCGGGATGGCTGTGCTGCAACGGAACATCCAGGTAAGGCAGGCACAAACCTTCGCTCATGAGCGAAACGATCTCATCCACATGCGGGTACGGATACACGTAGTGCAGACGCACCCAGGCACCGTGTTCGCGCGCCAGCTCACCCAAGGCGCGAACCAGGTCGAACATGCGGGTCTTCACCGGTTTGCCATCCCAGAAACCAGTGCGGTACTTCACGTCGACGCCGTAGGCCGAGGTGTCCTGACTCACCACCAGCAACTCCTTCACGCCAGCCTCAAACAGCTTGCGCGCCTCGGTCAGCACGTCACCCACAGGGCGACTGACCAGATCGCCGCGCATGGACGGGATGATGCAGAAGGTGCAGCGGTGGTTGCAACCTTCGCTGATCTTGAGGTAGGCATAGTGGCGCGGCGTGAGCTTGACGCCCTGCGGCGGAACCAGATCCACAAACGGATCGTGCGGCTTGGGCAGGTGCTTGTGCACCGCCTCCATCACCTCGTGCGTGGCATGCGGCCCGGTAACGGCCAGCACCGACGGATGCACCTGCTGCACCAAGTTGCCGCCACCTTCGCCTGAACGCGCCCCCAGACAACCCGTGACGATGACCTTGCCGTTGTCGGCCAGCGCCTCGCCAATGGTGTCAAGGCTCTCCTTGACGGCGTCGTCAATAAAACCGCAGGTGTTGACGATGACGAGATCGGCACCCTGGAAGGTCTTGCTCGTCTGGTAGCCCTCAGCGCTGAGCTGCGTGAGGATGAGTTCGGAATCGGTAAGCGCCTTGGGGCAACCAAGGCTGACGAAGCCCACCTTGGGCACGGCGGCACCCGATACGGGCGATTGAGGAGAAAGAATGTCGGTCATGGGCCCCGATTGTCTCAGGTCGGGGCCAAGCCGTCAGCCAGAGCGCGGAGTGTCAGCGCTTGACGCCCATGGCTTCCAGCATTTTCTCCTGCATCTGCGTGAATGCAGCCATGCCAGGCACCACCGGCGCCTGCATGCCCATGAACTGCTGCCAAAGCTCTGGCGTCCAGCCTTTGGCGGGGTCGGCCATGGACTTTTGCAGGTCCATGAAAACCTGGAGGTTCTTCTCAAGGTAAGACCCCATGTAGCCCTGCATCGCATGTCCGTAGAAACGGATGATGTTGGCCAGCATGTTTTCGGAGAACAGCGGCACACCCGCCGTTTCCTCTTCAAGAATGATCTGCAACAGGATGCTGCGGGTCAGGTCGTCACCACTCTTGGCATCGCGCACAACGAAGGGCGTAGCCTTCATCACCAACGCCTTGATCTCGGCCAGCGTGATGTAGGAAGAGGTGTCGGTGTCGTAGAGGCGGCGGTTGGGGTATTTCTTGATCACGCGAACGGGGGATGAACGCGTGGCCGAGGCATCAGCCTGGTCGTTTTGCACTGGGCAGACTCCTGTCGAGAAAGTGGGCATCAACCCTTTACAAAGGCTGACAGCATCGTTCTCATTCTAGAAACTTTTGCGGCCCATGCAGCGCAGGATTTACCCTGCCATGC
>CBKZAG010000358.1:0-2295 GCA_966692625.1 uncultured Comamonadaceae bacterium | reverse complement strand
AGATGGTCGAGATTGCGCGCACGCTCAACCCTGACATTGCGGTGGTGCTGCGCACGCACAACGAGGAAGAGGCGGAACTGCTGCGCACCGAAAGCCTGGGCACGGTGTTCTTCGGCGAAGACGAGTTGGCCAAAGGCATGACCAGCCACATCCTGAGTGAATTCCAGAGCAAGCGAGGCCCGGACGGACACAAGTGACCGTTATCACTGCATCCCGCAACACCATAGGAGGAAAGCCATGAACCACAACATCCGGCAGATACTGACCGCCACCGATTTGTCTCCCTATTCTTTGCAGGCGGTGGACCGGGGCTTCCAGTTGGCGCGCGCCACAGGGGCGCGCTATACCGTCATGAGCGCGCTGGGTCTGGATGCATTGGGCCCGCTGAAGATGCTGCTCGGTGACAAGGCGGACGACGTGACCGATCGTGCCATGGCCCACCAGCGGGCCGCACTGGACGCTGTGGTGAAAGACCCCAAGCACAACGTTGGGGTGGATGCAGATGTGGTCGTGGAGGACGGCCTGGCCGCCAACGTGGTGCCTGCCCGTGCTGCCAGCGTGGGCGCAGACCTGGTTGTGGTGGGTGCCAAGGGCGAGAACCCGGTGCGCCGTTTTTTCATCGGCTCAACCGCTTCGCACCTGATGCGCAAGAGCGCATGCCCCGTGCTGGTGGTGAAGAGACCCTGCCATGGGGCTTACCACCGTGCGCTGCTTCCAGTCGATTTTTCGCCCGCGTCCGAGCTTGCCGTGCGTCTGGTGCGTGAGCTGGCCCCCTCTGCCCAGATCGTGCTGCTCAATGTGTTCGACGTGCCATTTGAGGGTGTGTTGCAGTACGCCGGTGTGTCTGAAGACGAAATTCACCGCTACCGCGCCGAAGCGCGTGAGCGCGCCATCCGCGATCTGCATGCGCTTGCCACCAAGGTGGGGCTGAGCCGCGATCACTACGTGCCGGTCGTGGAGCACGGCAACGCTGCTGCACATATCCTTGACAACGAAAAGCGTGCTGCGTGTGACCTCATCGTCATGGGCAAACACGGCACGCACGTGACCGAGGAGCTCTTGCTGGGCAGCGTGACCAAACACGTGCTGTCTGAGTCGCACGGTGACGTGCTGGTGGTGGTGGACAAACGGGCTGCGTGATGCGCAGCCCGTTCCGGGGTGATGCCAGCCAGCGGCTGGCTGTGTGCTTAGCGCGCCGCCTCGCTGGACGGTGACCCGTCCGGCTCATTGCGCGTCTTCCACAGCGAGTACAGCACGCCACCGGCAATCAGCCCGAAGGTGACCGACAGCGAGATCACGGCCGGGACCTTACCCACGATGTCGTGCAAGAAGATCTTGCCGCCGATGAACACCAGCACCAGAGCCAAGGCGTACTTCAGGTAATAGAAGCGGTGGATCATGGCGGCCAGGGCGAAGTACAGGGCGCGCAGACCCAGGATGGCGAAGATGTTGCTGGTGTAGACGATGAAGGGGTCGGTGGTGATGGAGAAGATGGCAGGCACCGAGTCCACGGCAAACACCAGGTCGGCAGCTTCCACCATGATGAGCGCCAGCAGCAGCGGCGTGGCCCAGCGCACCGGGCGCCCGTTGGCGGGGTGGGGTTCCACCACGGTGAAGGCGTTGCCGCGCAGGCCGTCGGTCACCCGCATGTGGCGGCGCAGGAAGTTGAGCAGGGGGTTGTTGGCAATGTCCGGCCCATGGTCGCCAGCAAACCACATCTTGATGCCGGTGAGCACCAGGAAGCCGCCGAACACGTACAGGATCCAGCTGAATTCGCTGATGAGTGCAGCGCCCAGGCCGATCATGATGGCGCGCAGCACGATCACGCCCAGAATGCCCCAGAACAGCACACGGTGCTGGTATTTGCGCGGTATGGCAAAGAAGCTGAAGATGAGCGCGATGACGAAGACGTTGTCCATGGACAGCGACTTTTCGATCATGAAGCCGGTGTAGTAGTCCATGCCGCTGTCGGGCCCCAGGTACCACCACACCCAGGCGCCAAAGACCAGCGCCACGCTGATGTACCCGGCCGAGAGCAGCAGGCTTTCGCGCACGCCGATCTCGTGCTCGCAGTCCCTGTGCAGCACGCCCAGATCGAACGCCAGCAGGCCAGCGACGATGCCCAGAAAGAGCAGCCATATCCATGTGGCAGTGCCCAGGAAGGGCGTTTGCAGCAGGGTGATGAAGGTGTCCATGCGGTTTCCAGGAAGTTTCGGTGGGGGATGAGTCGTCATGCTCGACCTGGCGGCTTTTCCTGGCAATCAGCCTGTGCAGGAGTGTGTTTCTGATTTTTTC
>CBKZAG010000357.1:0-2315 GCA_966692625.1 uncultured Comamonadaceae bacterium | reverse complement strand
AGCACCGGCCACCTCGTTGAAGCGCCAGCCCCTGGGCGCACACGCCTTGAGCCGCGCAAAAACCCTAAGACAAGCAAAAGCCTCAGGGCTGCTTGCGCGTCAGCTTCACACCCATAGGGCCCTGAATGGAGCCATCCTCCAGCAGGGTCATCACCACACGCCCCTCAGGCGTGCCCACCTTGATCTTGTCGCCTTCCTTCTCGTAGGTCATCTCAACCTCGGTGCCCATCATCGTCATGAGCACCTTGCCGTTCGACTGGAAGGTGTAGCGCGTCAGGCCCATCGGGTCCTCGTACGTGCCTTCCAGACCCGAACTGCAGGCCACCAGCACCGCCACCACGGCGGCCGCCAGTGTGCCCGCAACGGCACGCGCGAAGCGGTTGCGTCGCTCAGTCATTCGCCACCACCTTGCCGTCAACAATCTTCACCTGCTGGCCATTCTTCAGGCCCGGGTCCTCGGCGTGCTGCACGGTCTGCAGGGTGCCGTTGTGCAGGCGCACGGTCACGTCGTAGCGCTTGTCCTTGTTGAGGTTCTTCTCGATCTCGCGGCCCGCGTAGGCGCCACCCACGGCCCCCAGAATGCGCGCCGCCGTGCGGCCGTCGCCCTTGCCGATCTGGTTGCCCAGCACGGCCCCAGCCACGCCGCCAGCAATGGCGCCCACGTAGCCCGGCTCGCCCTTGACTTCCACCACCTCAACCGACTGCACCACACCGCAGGCATCGCAGCTCTGCCGAGCCGCCAGCGTGGGCTGCACCGCCTGTGCGGACAAGGCCTTGCTCACCTTCACGGACTTGCCACCCAACGTCAGCGTGGTGGTGGCCACACTGCTTTCCTGAATGCGGTCGCGCGAGCGAATGGTGTAGGCACCGGTGTACTCGCCGGGGCGGGATTCCGCCAGAGCGATGCGTGCGTCCGTGCCACCCAGCGTGAGTTGCGCCTGCGCGCCAGGCGTGCCTTTGACAGTGAAGGTGATTTCGTGTCCGCCGGACAAGGTGCCGGACTGTGTGCCGAAATAGTCGATGACCGGCGTGGGCGTTGCTGCCGCCAGCGCAGCTTTGTGCGCAGATGACGTCAGCAGCGTCTGCCCCAGCACGGCCTGGGTTTCCTTGTCGGCCACGCGCAGGGTGGCGCGCACCACGCTGTTGAACTTCACCTGGTCTCGAATACCCAGCGTGTACGCGCCGGTGTAGTTGCCCGCACTCGTCTCACTGAGCGTGATGGCGTGTACGCTGCCGTCCAGGGTGACGGTGGCAGTACCGGCAGGCGTGCCATTGACCTTGAAGACCAGTTCGGTGCCCGGCGCCAGCTCGCTCACCTGTTGCACGGTGAACGTGCGGATCACCGGGTTGGTTTGCGCCAGCACGGCCCCTGTGCCCGCAAAGGCGGCCAGCCCCAGCAGCAGCGCCATGAATCGTTGACGGATGGACATGGTTTTTCTCCTTCCTTGTGCCCAAGGAGCGCCGCACGAAAGACAACACAAGACGGCACCCCCCAAGTCAGGCACATTACCACCACACGGCAGGCGTGGGCGATGGAAACGCGCTTTTGGGGGCAGCTGTTACCGCTGTTACACCTGGCTACGCACCGGGTGCAGGCGGTCCATGGTGTCCATGGCCAGGCACAGGTCGGCCCAGGCCTTGGCCTTTTCTGCAGGGCTGCGCAGCAGGTAGGCTGGGTGGTAGGTCACAACCACCGGCAGGCGCTGCCCTGCCAGCGTCACCTCGTGCACCTGACCACGCAGCTTGCCCAGTGGCATCTGCCGCAACACTTCGGCATCGAAGGCTCCACCCTGGGCCAGCACGGTCTGCGCGGCAAAGCGGCCCATGGCAAGAATCACCTTGGGCTGCAGCAGTTCCACCTGGCGCAGCAGGTACGGCGTGCATTGGGCAATTTCAACGGGGTCGGGGTTGCGGTTCTGCGGCGGACGGCACTTGATGACGTTGGCGATGTAGACCTTCTGCTCGCGCGTCAGGCCCATGGCCGCCAGCATGCGGTCGAGCAACTGGCCTGCACGACCCACGAAGGGCAGGCCCTGACGGTCCTCTTCTTCGCCCGGGGCCTCGCCCACGATGAGCCAGTCGGGCGAACGGTCGCCCATGCCGGGCACGGCCTGCTGGCGGCGGCGCGACAAGTCGCACTGGGTGCAGGCGCGGATGGCGTCTTCCAGCGCGGCCCAGCCCAGGCCGGACAGGTCTGCCCCTTGCGGCGCCTCGTGCGCCACCACCGGCACGGCAACGGGACGCTGCGCGGACGGCTGTGGCACTGGCGAACGCGCGGGAGCCGCTGGCGCCAGGGGCGCTGACGTGGCGGCGGG
>CBKZAG010000356.1:0-2324 GCA_966692625.1 uncultured Comamonadaceae bacterium | reverse complement strand
CCGACGAGGTGGCCGACCCGCAGAACATCGACCTGTGGTTGGACGTGAACGGTGTGCGCCGCCAGACGGGCAACACCCGCACGATGATTTTTGACGTGGCGACCGTGGTGAGTTACGTGAGCCGCTTCATGCGCCTGATGCCGGGTGACGTGATTCCCACGGGCACGCCGCCTGGGGTGGGCATGGGTCACAAGCCGCCGCTGTACCTGAAGGACGGCGACGTGATCACCCTGGGCAGCCCCTTGCTGGGCGAACAGCGCCAGCGCGTGGTGGCGCACAGGGTCTGACGAACCTGCTGCTCAGCGGGGCAGCAGGGTTTGCACGGCCTGGCCCAGTTCGATGACGGCCAGGGCGTAGTAGCTGCTCCAGTTGTAGCGGGTGACGACGTAGAAGTTTTCCGTGCCTGCCACGTAGCTCGGGGGCTGCGTGCCGTTTTGCAGTTCCACGAGCGCCAGGGGGCCGGTGTGCGCACGGGCCGTGGGTTCCAGTTCGGCCCCCAGGGCCTGCATGCGTTCCGCACTGAAGGTCGGGAGGATGTCTGGCGCGAGCAGCTCGGCCATGCCGGAGCCGGCATTGCTCACGTTGACGGCGTAGTGGGTGGGCATGCCTGGCCGCCAACCGTGCGATTGCAGGTAACGGGCCACGGAGGCAATGGCGTCGCCGGGGCTGCCCAGAAGGTCGATGTGGCCGTCGCGGTCGAAGTCCACCCCCAGTTTGCTCCAGTTGCTGGGCATGAACTGGGGCAGGCCCATGGCTCCGGCATAGCTGCCGCGCCATTCGTCTGGCGCCACACCTTCTTGCCGGGCCAGGCGCAGCAGGGCGGTCAGCTCGCTCTGGAAGAAGGCGCTGCGCTGCTGAGCGCGCGGGTGCTCGGCCGGAAAGTCGAAGGCCAGCGTGGCCAGCGCGTCCAATGCCCGGTAGTTGCCCGTGTGCTGGCCGTACAGGGTTTCCACGCCGATGATGCCGACGATGAGCCAGGCGGGAACGCCGTATTCGGCTTCGGCACGTTGCAGGGCGTCGGCATGGTTTTGCCAGAAGCGCAGCCCGGCTTGCAGGCGGCGCGGTTCAATGAAACGGTCGCGGTAGGCGGCCCAGTTTTTTGGGGTGCCCGCTGGGGCAGGCAGCATCAGCCGCACCACGCTGGGGTTGTACTGGGCACGCGCTATCCAGCGACGTGCCCAGCCGTCGCTCCAGCCCTCCTGCTCGTCCAGCGCGGCGGCGAAGCGCATGGCGGCTTCGTTGCTGCCGTAGACTGGCTGAGTGGTTTCCACCGGGCGCGGCTTTGCTTTGGATGGCTTCTTGGCGGGGTGGCCAGGCGTACCCGCATGGGTGGCCGGGCACTGGGCGATGGCAGTCAGGGCGACAAGGCAGCTTGCAAGCCAGCGCTTGGCGTCAGGGGGAAAAGCGGAGGGGGAGCGCATGAACGTCTTAGCCAGTGCGGGCACCTGGCCTGGGCCAGGGGAGGCGTGCCATCTCGGCGCGCAATGTTTGCAATGAGAGTCGGTTGTGTGGATCGTAACGCTGTGCTTCGAGCAGCATCAACCATTGTTCAAGTGCAGCCAGGTCTGTGCCCGTGCTGTTTGACTTGACGGCCAGGGCCATTTGCCTGGGCGTGGCCTGGGCGGGCAGGTTGATGCCAGCCGCCAGCAGGCGGCTGCGGGCTTGCAGCAGCAGCCTTTGCCAAGGGTCGCGGGTCTGGCGCTCCCACCAGGCCCAGAGCGCGCCAGCCATGCTCACCACCACCAGGGTGCCCAGCAGCACGTAGGCCAGGTCATGCCAACTGGCTGAGCGCAAGCCCAGCTTTTTCAACAGATCAAGCTGGTCGCTCTGGGTGTAGTTGAGCACCCACTGGTTCCAGCGGTTGTTGGTGGCTTCCCACATCTGGCGAATTTCGGCCAGCAAGGTGGGGTTCAGGCGCAGGATGGCGCCAGCAATGGGGCCCGGATCGGGCACCAGCCTTTGCAGGGCCTGGGTGCGGTCGGGCATCACATGGGATGTGGGGTCTATGCGCTGCCAGCCACGCTCCTCCAGCCAGACTTCAGCCCAGGCGTGTGCGTCGTTCTGGCGTACTGTCCAGTAACCGTCCACTGGGTTGCGTTCGCCCCCTTGGTAGCCGGTGACCACACGCGCCGGGATGTCCAGTGCACGCATCAGCACGACGAAGCTGGAGGCGATGTGTTCGCAGAAACCGGCCTTGCGATCGAACCAGAACTCATCTGCCGTGTTCTGGCCATACACACCGGGCTCCAGCGTGTAGCGGTAGCCGCCGGTTCTGAGCTGTGCCAGAGCCGCATCGATGAGTGCCACCGGGTTTTCACCGGTCT
>CBKZAG010000355.1:0-2363 GCA_966692625.1 uncultured Comamonadaceae bacterium | reverse complement strand
TACGAGCGCCTGCTGCGCCTGTACAAGGAAGTGACGGGCAAGTCCCCCAGCAAGGGCCAGCTGCCGTTCTCCACCGACTGGTTCCTCACCTGGCAGCCCAACATCCACGCCTCGCTGTACGTCAACATCCACCAGTACCTGAACAAGACGGTGGCGCTGGACAGCATCGACGCTGTGATGAAGGCCTACAAGCTGTACGACGAGCAGATGCGCGCCTGCGGCATCGAGCCGATGCTGACCTTCACCCGCGCCTGGCGCCTGAGCAAGTTCATGGACGCCGGCATGCTGACGCAGACCAAGTGCACCTGCTGCGGCGGCATGTTCGTGACGGACGAATACCAGAACGCCCGCCACTTCGTCTGCGGCCTGTGCAAGCCCCCGGCACGTGCGGGCAAGGGCAAGGCGGACGGGGGGCTGCGGTTGCAGTAATGGGCCATCCCCTGAACGGAGATGCTCATCAGTTGCCCGCGTGCGTACACCTGAAGCTATCTGTCCCGTTCAGGATTGGGCTCTGAATGTCACGCACTATTCTCGATCACATCACCGTTACCGCTCACTCGCTTGAGGAAGGGGCATCGTTCGTATCCGAGACCCTTGGTGTGTTTCCGCAGGTGGGTGGTGAACACCCTCGCATGGCGACCCACAATCTGTTGTTGCGGCTTGGCGAGTCCACATTTCTCGAGGTGATTGCACCCAACCCAGCCGCTCCTGCGCCGTCCCGCCCCCGTTGGTTCGGGCTTGACGGGCTTGGTCGACAGTCACCGCCTCGCCTGTCCACCTGGGTGGTTCGTACTGCCGGTATTCATGCCGCCGTGGATGCGGCTGCGGAGTCTCTGGGGGCTATTGAGCCCATGAGTCGAGGTGCCCTCAACTGGCTCATCACCATTCCTGCTGACGGTTCGGTTCCACTCGATGGTGGTGCCCCAGCTCTCATCGAATGGCAGACCGATGCCCATCCTGCCACACGTCTGGAAGACAAGGGGTTGTCTCTTGTCAAGCTCGAGATATTCCATCCAGACCCCAGCCGTCTTACCGGGTTGCTTTCATCGCTGGCGTTCGACGGGCCGGTTTCAGTTCTACCGTCGCCTGCTCCGTCGGCTTGCTTGGCCGCGTACATCGATACGCCACATGGGCTTCGGGTGCTTTCCGTTCCTCGATTCCTCTCCCCGTAGGCGGCACCCTGGGGCAACTCGCTGTTGGGCGTTGCCGGAGTCGGGGTGCCTGCGGCCTGCGGGTCAAGTCGCGTGACTTGATGGTTGAGTCCTTGATGAGCGCAAGGGCCCCCACACGTGTGGGTTCAAGTCCAGCAATGTATCGCTGGGGAAAACCGTTCTAGGCAAATCAATGGCAATTTGTCCAGAATGGCGAACATTGGCGGTTCGCTTGCTGTCGTTAAAACAGCCGCTTACCCCACAGCAGCCAGCGCCACCGCTTCCGCCACCTTGATGCCATCCACCCCCGCCGACAGGATGCCGCCCGCATAACCCGCGCCTTCGCCCGCCGGGTACAGGCCGCGCACGTTCAGGCTCTGGTAGTCGTCCCCCCGGGTGATGCGCAGGGGCGAGGACGTGCGTGTTTCCACGCCGGTCATCACGGCGTCGGCCATGTCGTAACCCTTGATCTTGCGGCCGAAGGCGGGCAGGGCTTCGCGCATGGCCTGCACGGCGTAGTCGGGCAGTACCTGGGCCAGATCGCCCAGTCGCACGCCGGGTTTGTACGACGGTTCCACCTCGCCAAAGGCGGTGGAGGGTTTGCCGGTCAGGAAGTCACCCACCAGTTGGCCGGGGGCTTCGTAGTTGCGGCCACCGGCTTCAAAGGCCCTGGTTTCCAGCTGGCGTTGCAGCACCACGCCTGCCAGTGGGTGGGTGCGGCCCTGTGCATGCAGGGCTTGCGCCTCGGCGGCGTAGCGCGCACCGGCCTCGTCGCCAAAGGCGGCCACCCAGGCTTCGGCGTCCAGCGGGTAGTCGGGCGGGTCTATGCCCACCACCATGCCCGCGTTGGCGTTGCGTTCGTTGCGCGAATACTGGCTCATGCCGTTGGTGACGACGCGGCCCGGCTCGCTGGTGGCGGCCACCACGGTGCCGCCCGGGCACATGCAGAAGCTGTACACCGCACGGCCATTGTTGGCGTGGTGTACCAGCTTGTAGTCGGCAGCGCCCAGCAGCGGATGCCCGGCGTGACGGCCCCAGCGCGCGCGGTCAATCACGCTCTGCGGGTGCTCTATGCGCACGCCAATGGAAAACGGCTTGGGCTCCAGGAACACATGGGCGTCATGCAGCATGGCAAAGGTGTCGCGCGAGCTGTGGCCCAGGGCCAGCACCACATGCTGGCAGGGCATGTCGTGCACCTCGCCGCTGGCCAGG
>CBKZAG010000354.1:0-2373 GCA_966692625.1 uncultured Comamonadaceae bacterium | reverse complement strand
TGGGGCAGCCTTTATGAATTTCGAATGCTGGGTTCGAGAATGAATGATTGCAATTGGGAGTGGCTGCGCCGACCATTCAGAAAAAGAGTAGGAAACTGACATGACTCAATCGTTGAGCCCTGATGTTCTGGCAACGCTTCAGCAATGGGTAGGCAAAACAGAGGTGCTCGAAGACACTATCACGGCGGCGCCATTGCGAGGACTGAGCGCGACGCTTGATCGCGATGATCCACCGCCTAGTGCGCAAACCCCGGTGGCACCGTTGGCGCACTGGTTGTACTTTCTGCCACAGCATCTTCAGCGCGAGATCGGCCCGGATGGTCATGCCAAACGTGGCGGTTTCTTGCCACCGGTGCCCCTGCCTCGGCGCATGTGGGCGGGTGGGCGACTGGCGTGGAATCCTGGCAACCCCCTTCGCCTGGGTGACGCCATCAGGCGTGTTTCAACCATCGAGTCCGTGACCCCCAAGGCCGGGCGCACCGGAGACTTGGTGTTTGTGTTGGTCAAACATGCGGTCCTCAACGGGCAGGGGCTGGCTTTGAACGAGGAACACGACATCGTGTACCGTTCGGCAGCGCTGTCCACCGACCCGGTGCCGGCACCGACGCGGGCAGAGACTGGTGCACCATGGCAACGCGACATCGTGCCGGACGATGTGCTCCTGTTCCGGTACTCAGCGTTGACCTTCAACGGTCACCGCATTCACTACGACCGTCAGTACGTTACCCAGGTGGAAGGCTACCCGGGATTGATCGTGCACGGCCCTTTGATTGCTTCCCTGCTGGTGGACTTGGTCCGGCGAAACAGACCCGAGGCCTTTGTCAAGAGCTTTGAGTTCAAGGCCGTGCGTCCCACGTTTGATCTGCATCCGTTCCGAATCAACGGTGCGCCATCCGAAGATGGCAAGACAGTTCGCCTTTGGGCCAACGACCACGAAGGCTGGTTGACCATGCAAGCCACCGTCGAACTCGCCTGATACCCCGTACCCATCCTTCACCGATCATGCACTACCAACCGGACCAGTACCAAGAAATTCGCGATGCCGTGCGAGCGCTGTGCGCCCAGTTTCCCGACGAATACCACCGGAAAATCGACGAGCAAAGGGCGTACCCCGAAGAATTCGTCAACGCCCTGACCCAGGCAGGCTGGATGGCCGCGTTGATTCCGCAGGAGTACGGTGGCTCGGGGCTGAGCATGGCCGAAGCGTCTGTGATCATGGAAGAGATCAACCGCAGCGGCGGGAATTCTGGCGCCTGCCATGGCCAGATGTATGTCATGAACGCCATTGTGCGCAGCGGCTCCCAGGCGCAAAAGGACCAGTTTCTGCCGAAGATCGCGGCGGGGGAGCTGCGCATCCAGTCCATGGGTGTGACAGAGCCCACCACCGGTTCTGACACAACGAAGCTCAAAACCACCGCGGTGCGCAAAGATGGCAGATGGGTCATCAACGGTCAGAAGGTGTGGATTTCTCGTATCCAGCACAGTGACCTGATGATTCTGCTCGCCCGCACCACGCCGCTGGACCAGGTGAAGAAACGGTCCGAAGGCCTGTCCTGCTTCCTGGTGGATCTGAAGCAGGCTATAGGCAACGGATTGACCGTGCGGCCGATCCTGAACATGGTCAACCACGAGACCAACGAATTGTTCTTCGACAACCTTGAAGTCCCCGAGGACAGTTTGTTGGGCGAAGAGGGCAAAGGTTTCAAGACGCTGCTCGACGGCTTGAACGCTGAGCGTACGCTGATTGCCGCCGAATGCATTGGCGATGGATATTGGTTCATCGACCGTGCTACCCGCTACGCCAAGGAGCGGGTGGTCTTTGGGCGGCCTATTGGCCATAACCAAGGCGTCCAGTTCCCGATTTCCGACGCCTACATAGAACTGGAAGCGGCGAACCTGATGCGATGGAAGGCGTGCGAAAAAATCGACGCCCACCAGAACGCCGGTGCCGAAGCCAACATGGCCAAGCACCTGGCGGCCAAAGCCAGCTGGGAGGCTGCCAACGTGTGCCTACAGACGCACGGGGGGTTTGGCTTCGCCTGTGAATACGACATCGAGCGCAAGTTCCGGGAAACCCGCCTGTACCAAGTGGCCCCGATTTCCACCAACATGATCTTCAGCTATGTGGCTGAGCATGTGCTGGGTTTGCCCAAGTCTTATTGAACCGATTGAGGAGAAGCCACATGGTGCGTCCACTTGAAGGTATCACCGTCGTTTCGCTGGAGCACGCGATTGCGGCACCGTTTTGCACGCGCCAGCTGGCCGATATGGGCGCGCGCGTCATCAAGGTCGAGCGCCCCGGTGCGGGGGACTTTGCTCGGGCCTATGACAGCAGGGTGAAGGGCGAGGCGTCGCATTTCGTCTGGGTCAATC
>CBKZAG010000353.1:0-2383 GCA_966692625.1 uncultured Comamonadaceae bacterium | reverse complement strand
TCAGGTCGACGATCAGCTTGAGCTCGTGCAGGCACTCGAAGTAGGCCATCTCGGGGGCGTAGCCAGCTTCCACCAGGGTTTCGAAGCCCATCTTGATCAGCTCGACGGCGCCACCGCACAGCACGGCCTGCTCGCCGAACAGGTCGGTCTCGGTCTCTTCCTTGAAGTTGGTCTCGATGATGCCAGCCTTGCCACCGCCGTTGGCCATGGCGTAGCTCAGGGCCAGGTCACGGGCCTTGCCGGACTTGTCCTGGTGCACGGCCACCAGGTGGGGCACGCCGCCGCCCTGGGTGTAAGTGGAACGCACGGTGTGGCCGGGAGCCTTGGGAGCCACCATCCACACGTCCAGGTCAGCGCGGGGCACGACCTGGTTGTAATGCACGTTGAAACCGTGGGCAAACGCCAGGGATGCGCCAGCCTTGATGTTGGGCTCGACGTTGTTCTTGTAAACCTCGGCGATCTGCTCATCGGGCAGCAGGATCATGACCACGTCAGCGGCCTTGACGGCGTCGTTGACTTCCATCACGGTCAGGCCGGCCTTGCCAACCTTGTCCCAGGAAGCGCCGCCCTTGCGCAGGCCCACCACGACCTTGACGCCGCTGTCGTTCAGGTTCTGGGCGTGGGCGTGGCCCTGCGAGCCGTAGCCGATGATGGCAACCGTCTTGCCCTTGATCAGGCTCAGGTCACAGTCTTTGTCGTAGAAAACTTTCATGGTTGGTCCTCGTTAGGTATATGTTGCCGCTCGTGGATGAGCCCGTCGAAGGGCTTCGACAGACCCAGCCCGAGCGGCGCTTGGCTGAGCCCGAAAAACATGGAATGTTAAACGCGAAGTATGCGTTCGCCGCGTCCGATGCCGCTGGCGCCGGTGCGCACCGTCTCCAGAATGGCAGTGCGGTCGATGGCTTCCAGGAAGGCGTCGTTCTTGGATTGGTCGCCGGTGAGCTCGATCGTGTAGCTCTTTTCGGTCACGTCGATGATGCGGCCACGGAAGATGTCGGCCATGCGCTTCATCTCCTCGCGCTCCTTGCCCACGGCACGGACCTTGACCATCATGAGCTCGCGCTCGGTGTAGGCGCCTTCGGTCAGGTCCACCACCTTGACCACTTCGATGAGGCGGTTGAGGTGCTTGGTGATCTGCTCGATGACGTCGTCGGAACCGGTGGTCTGAATGGTCATGCGCGACAGCGACGGGTCTTCCGTGGGGGCCACGGTGAGCGACTCGATGTTGTAGCCACGGGCCGAGAACAGGCCCACCACGCGGGACAAGGCACCAGCCTCGTTCTCCAGCAAAACGGCAATGATGTGTTTCATGTGTGATTCCTCTTTTCTGAGCCCTCCCCCGCGCACGGTAATGCGCGGGCTTGGCTGCAAATAGATTCGTCTTTGGGGTGACCCGGCCACCCGGAGGCGGCAACGGGCCAGGAAGATTGAACGGATTACAGGTCTTCGGCGCCGAGCAGCATCTCGGTGATGCCCTTGCCAGCCTGCACCATCGGGAACACGTTCTCGGTGGGGTCGGTGCGGAAGTCCATGAACACGGTGCGGTCCTTGAGCTTGCGGGCCTCGCGCAGTGCCGGCTCGACGTCTTGTGGACGCTCGATCAGCATGCCGACGTGGCCATACGCCTCTGCCAGCTTCACGAAGTTGGGCAACGCGTCCATGTAGCTGTGGCTGTAGCGGCCGGAGTATTCGATCTCCTGCCACTGGCGCACCATGCCCAGGTAACGGTTGTTGAGCGACAGGATCTTGATGGGCGTGTTGTACTGCAGGCAGGTGGAGAGTTCCTGGATGCACATCTGCACGGAACCTTCACCGGTGACGCAGTACACCTCGCTCTCGGGCTTGGCCAGCTTGATGCCCATGGCGTAGGGAATGCCCACGCCCATGGTGCCCAGGCCGCCCGAGTTGATCCAGCGGCGCGGCTCGTTGAACTTGTAGAACTGGGCCGCCCACATCTGGTGCTGGCCGACGTCGGACGTGATGTAGGCATCGGCGTCCTTGGTCATGTTCCACAGGGTCTCGATGACCAACTGCGGCTTGATGACCTCGGTGTTGTTGCGGTCGTACTTCAGGCAGTCGCGGCTGCGCCAGCCTTCGATGGTTTCCCACCAGGCGGACAGGGCCTGCGCGTCGGGCTTTTGCTGGCCTTCCTTGAGCATGGAGATCAGCTCGGTCAGCACGTCTTTCACGTCGCCAACGATGGGCACATCCACCTTTACCCGCTTGGAAATGCTGGACGGGTCGATGTCGATATGGATGATCTTGCGTTCGTTCTGCGCGAAGTGCTTGGGATTGCCAATGACACGGTCATCGAAACGGGCACCCACGGCCAGCAGCACGTCGCAGTTCTGCATGGCGTTGTTGGCTTCGATGGTGCCGTGCA
>CBKZAG010000352.1:0-2389 GCA_966692625.1 uncultured Comamonadaceae bacterium | reverse complement strand
AGGGCAGGCCGTAGATGCCCGCCAGCTCTGCGGCCACCCGCTCGCCAAACGCGGGGTGGGTGTTGAGCCCCGTGCCCACCGCCGTACCGCCTATGGCCAGCTGACACAGCTGCGGCATGCTGGCCTGGATGGCCGCACGCGCCTGGTCCAGCTGCGCCACGTAGCCCGAAAACTCTTGCCCCAGCGTGAGCGGCACGGCGTCTTGCAGGTGCGTGCGGCCCATCTTGACGATGCCCGCAAACGCCTGCGCCTTGCCATGCAGCGTGTCGCGCAGGCCGTCCAGCGCGGGCAGCAGGTCGCCGGTGATGGCCTGGGCAGCAGACACGTGCATGGCAGTGGGGAACACGTCGTTGGACGACTGGCCGAGGTTGACGTCGTCGTTGGGGTGCAGCAGGCGCTGTGCGCCCCGGCCGCCGCCCAGCAGCTCAGAGCCCCGGTTGGCCAGCACCTCGTTCATGTTCATGTTGGTCTGCGTGCCCGAGCCGGTCTGCCAGACGGAGAGGGGGAATTCGGCGTCCAGCTGGCCTTCGGCCACCTCGCGTGCGGCCTGTGCTATGGCCAGCGCCTTGTCTGGCGGCAGCAGGCCCAGCGCTTGGTTGACGGTGGCGCACGCGCCCTTTACCACGGCGAGCGCGCGGATGAAGGCAGTGGGCAGTCGTTCGGTGGAGATGGCGAAGTGCTCCAGCGAGCGCTGGGTTTGCGCGCCCCACAGGCGGCGGGCGTCCACCTTGATGGCACCCAGGGTGTCGCGTTCTTCACGGGTGGCTGGCATGGCGTGGCCCTCCTTGCAGGAGAATGCTACGCCTGGGCGGGGGGTTTGGGGGGATTCCGGGAGTTTTTGGCTGACGGGCGGGGCGGCGGGGCAGGGATGGAGGAGTTGTTCGGTTACAGCGATGACGTCGTTGCAGCACGGGCGGTCGAATGGCCACGCGCCGCATCCTGTGAAGCGCGCCGTACGTCTTGGCTTCTCAACCCGGGTGCTGGTGATGGTAGTAGCCGTGACCTGGGTCTGGGCGTGGTCCAGGTACTGGCAGGCGAAGGTGCCCGGGAACGGTACTGGCGCGCGAGTAGAAGCTGCGCCGTCGAGATCCTCGTCCATCTCGAAATCCCAGCGGCCTTGACATGCAGGTAAATACCTGCATAATAACTTCAACGATGACGGACCAAATGGACATCGACAAGGTCTTCAAGGCGCTGGGCGACCCGACACGCGTGAAGGTGCTGGACCTCCTGTACGAACGTAATGGACAGACCCTGGGCGAGCTGTGCGAGCACCTGGCGATGTCCCGTCAGTCGGCCACGCAGCACATTGGGGTGCTGGAGGCTGCCCACCTGGTCACCGCCGTCTGGCGGGGCAGGGAGAAGTTGCACTTCATCAACCCGATGCCGCTGCATGAGATCTACGAGCGCTGGGTGCGCAAGTTCGAGCGTCAACGGCTGAGCCTGCTGCACGATCTGAAGAAGGAACTCGAAGGAGAGTGACCATGGAAACCGAGAAGACGAGCTTCGTCTACGTGACCTACATCCGATCGACACCAGAGAAGGTGTTCGAGGCCATTGCCCAGCCTGAGATCGCGCGGCGCTACTGGGGCCACGAGAACATCTCCGACTGGAAGCCCGGGTCGGACTGGCAGCACGTGCGCGACAACGAGCAACGCACCGTCAACATCGTCGGCAAGGTGGTCGAAGTCGTGCCGCCGACCCGCTTGGTCATCACCTGGGCCAGTCCGTCGCGCGCCGACGATCCTGCAGCGTACAGCCGCGTCACCTTTGACATCGCGCCGTACGACGGCATGGTGCGTCTGACCGTCAGCCACGATGAGCTCGAGGCCGGCAGCGGCATGGCCAGGGGCATCCAGCAAGGCTGGCCCATCGTGCTGTCCAGCCTCAAGTCGCTGCTCGAAACCGGCCAGGGCATCGACGTCTTTGCCAAGCCCAGGGGCGGCTGACGCGCGCAGTCCCTGGAACTCCCCTGCCGACCACGTCCAAGCATCGCGCCCAGCGGCGCCCTATCGGAGCAATCATGACCCAAGCTTTCACCGGCGGCTGTGCCTGCGGCGCGGTTCGCTTCGAGACGCCTCATGCGCCTGTCTTCCAGAATCACTGCCAATGTCGCGACTGCCAGCGGCGAAGCGGCACTGGCCACGGCTCGTACCTGACGTTCCCTGCACGCCAGGAAATGAAGATCGCCGGGGCGACATCGCACTGGGAAGTGGCGGGCGACAGCGGCAACCTCAAATCCCATGCCTTCTGTCCGGTCTGCGGTACGCCCGTCTATCTGACCTTTGCGGCGGCGCCGGACCTCATCGCGATTCCCGCAACGAGCCTGGACGAACCGTCGCGGTTCGAGCCGCAGGCGCTGACCTACAGCGTGCGCGCCCTGCCGTGG
>CBKZAG010000351.1:0-2389 GCA_966692625.1 uncultured Comamonadaceae bacterium | reverse complement strand
CTCGCTTGGTGATGACGGCCTGACCGTTGCGGTCGAGGTAACGCTCGGAGCCAAACGGCACCGGGCCGTTGCCACGCTCGGCGGCCTGACCTTCGGCGCTTTCGTCCACCATGCGCACCTCCAGGGTGGCGGTGCGGCCCAGAATGTCCTTGGCCTTGGCGGTGTCCTGCACGCCGGGCAGTTGCACCACGATGCGGTCCAGACCCTGCTGCTGGATGACGGGTTCGGCCACGCCCAGTTCGTTGATGCGGTTGTGCAGCGTGGTGATGTTCTGCTTGAGCGCCTGCTCCTGGATGCGGCGCGCGGCTTCCGGGCGCAAGGTGGCCGTGAGCTTGAATTCGCTGCCCTCGGCCGCTTCGGCCAGGATCAGATCGGGGAACTGGTCTGCCAGCAGGTTGCGCGCTGCGGTCTGCGCTGCGGCATCGCGGAAACGCAGTTCGACCGACTGGCCCTCGCGGCGAATGCCGCCGTGGCGGATGTTCTTGTCGCGCAGCGCGCCGCGCAGGTCACTGGCAATGACTTCGGCACGCTTGTCCAGCGCGCCGGGCATGTCCACCTGCAGCAGGAAGTGCACGCCACCCCGCAGGTCCAGCCCCAGGTACATGGGCTTGGCATGGATGGACTGCAGCCAGGCGGGGGTGCGCGGCAGCAGGTTCAGCGCGACGATGTGGGTCGGGTCGGCGCGGTCGGGGTTGAGGGCGTGGTCGATCGCGTCACGGGCCTGGATCTGGGTGTCGGTCGAGTCGAAGCGGACCTTGACCGACTGGCCGTCGAACTGCACGGCAGCGGGCGTGATGTTCTGCGCCGCCAGCGCTGCTTCGACCCGCGTGACGGTGGCAGCATCCACGCGCACCGTGGCCTTGCCTGCCGAAACCTGCACCGCCGGGGCCTCGCCGAAGAAGTTGGGCAGGGTGTAGAGGGTGGCGATGATCAACGCGACCACGATGGTCACGTATTTCCACAGCGGGTATCGGTTCATGAGCGAAAGGCTCCGCAACAAAAATCAAACGGCCGGGCCACTGGCCCAGCCGGTCACACGCCCGAAACGCAATCCCGGGACGTCAAATTACTTGATGGTGCCCTTGGGCAGCACCTGCACCACGGCAGAACGCTGCATCTGGACTTCCATTCCGTCGGCGAGTTCCACACCGATGTAGGTGTCACCGACCTTGGAGACCTTGCCCAGCAGGCCGCCCGCGGTCACCACCTCGTCGCCCTTGGCCAGGGCCTCGATCATGGCCTTGTGCTCCTTCTGGCGCTTCATCTGGGGGCGGATCATGACGAAGTACAGCACCACGAACATCAGAACCAGCGGCAGCAGGCTCGTCAGGGAGGAAACGGTGTCGCCACCAGCGGCGGCTTGGGCATAAGCGTTGGAAATGAACACGGTGTCTCTGTCCTGTAAGTTGGTTGAGTGCGCCCGAATGGGTTCAGGCGACAGCAACCGAGCATTCTAAACGGCCGGGCCGCCTCTCAGTTGGGATGTCCCTCTGCCACCACGGACACAGGTTTGATGCGCACGGCCCACAGCACGCCAGCCACCAGCAGGGCGATGCCCGCCAGGGTGGCGGGTTCGGGCCATTGACCGCGCCAGATGAAGGCGTAGGTCAGCGCCGCCAGGGTCTCGAAGACGATGAGCTGCCCGGCCAAAGCGGTGGGCAGGCGCTGGCTGGCCTCGTTCCAGCACAACGTGCCCAGCCAGGAGGCCAGCAGACCGACGGACACCATCAGGGCGACAAACACCTCCGGGCGCGGCCCGGCTGGCATGGGAAAGGCGTCACCCTGCCAGGCCATGAACGCCCAGAGCACGATGTAGCCCGCCAACGCCAGAGGGAGCGTGGCCAGGCCCTGGGCGGTGGCCCAGGCGCGCGGGTTGCGGTCTGGGTGGTGGCGCAGCCAGTCTGCGTTGCGCAGGGGGTACCAGGTCCAGCAGGCCACCGCGCCTATGCCCAGCAACGCCCCCAAGCCGTAATTGGGCAAATCAAACCCTTCCTGTGACGTCAACATCGACATCTCGGCGTGGTTGACCAGCGCGATACCAAGACCGATGAGCGCCAGCGACGGCGCCAGACGGCGCCAAGGCAGGTGCCCGTCGCGGCGGGCGTTGCGCCGGTTGGCAGAAATGGCGATGACGACCGGCAGGGTGCCGATGAGCATGGTGGTGAGCGGCCCGCCCGTGCGCTGGATGGAACTGGCCAGCAGCAGGTAGTACATGAGGTTGCCGACCGCCGCGAGCTTGAGGGCCTCGATCCAGTCAGCGCGCGTGAGCTGGCGCAGCGTGTGGCGGTCGGGCCAGGCCAAGGGGATGCACAGCAGACCGAATGCCAGGTAGCGCGCCACCGACTGCAAGGCGGCCGGGTACTCGGGCAGCATCAGCGGCGCCACGAAC
>CBKZAG010000350.1:0-2395 GCA_966692625.1 uncultured Comamonadaceae bacterium | reverse complement strand
CTGCAGCCTGGCGACCTGTGCCTGATCTTGATCGACCAGGTGCAGGAGGCGCTGGACCATATCGCGGCGCGGGTGCAGGCCGCGAATCCGGTCAGCGCCTGATCAGCCCCAGAACAGCAGCGCCTCGCGCTGCTGCACCATGAGTTGGACCTGCCTGCCCACGGGCAGCAGGACCTTGGTGGGCACGTGGCCGAACGGCAGGCCGGTCAACACCGGCACCTTGACCTGCGTGCGCAGCCAGTCCACCACGCTGGCCAGCTTGAAGCCTTTGTCGTGCGGCGTGAGCTGATAGCGGTTGAATTGCCCAAGGATGATGGCCTTTTGCTTGCCCAGCACGCCCGCGTGGAGCAATTGCGTGAGCATGCGCTCAATTCGGTAGGGGTGCTCGGCCACGTCTTCCAGAAACAGCAGGCCGTTCTTGACCTCGGGAAAGTATGGTGTGCCCACCATCGAGGTCAGCACTGACAGGTTGCCACCCCAGAGCATTGCTTTGCTCACGCCCCAACCCTCTTCGGTCCCCAGCACCGGGTGCGCCTTCACGTCTGCCACGGGCAGCCGCCAGCCTGTGCCCTCGCCGTGGCCATCGACCAGATCGTCGAAGCAGGCCTGCATGATCTCGTCAGGTTCGCCTTCACAAGCCCAGTCTTCCATGAGCGCGGGGCCTGCCCACGTGGCAACACCTTCACGCACCAGCAAGGCGAGTTGCAGAGCTGTGAAATCGCTCAGACCGACGAAGGCTGTGCCTTTTTCCGCCGCCTTGGCCAGCTTGACGTACGGCAGCTTGGGCAGCAACCGGGTCAGGCCATAGCCGCCACGGGTGGTCAGGGCCACATCGGCCCCGCTTGCCGCAGCCCGGGCAATGGCCGCCAGCCGCGCTTCATCGTCACCGGCAAAGCGGGTATGGCTGGCGAGAGCCGATGGATCGAGTTCAACCTCGTGGCCCTGTGCCTTGAGCCGTGCCACTGCACGTTTGAAACCGGTCTTGTCGCGCACCGCGCCGCTTGGGGAGTAAATGTAGAGATGTGCCATGCGGGCATTATTGACCAGCACCGCCACCAGGCCCGCCGGGGGTGCGCCAAGCCCGTTGTGCCGCACGGTGCCCAGCATCGGGATACGGGAGGTTCTGCCACGCATCAGGAAGAGCCTTTGCCTGCCTGCTGGCGTGCAGATCGATGTCTGCAGCGCCGACGCCCCAGGCGAGCACAAAAGCGTTGGCCAAGAATTCCTGCCCCGGCGCAACAGCCAAGCGCAGGCGCTTCACGCCCAGCCGCTGCAACCAGCCCAACAGACCTTGCACGTGGACCTGCAGTGAATGCCAGTTTGACTTTTTCGGCTTGTCGCTTTGGCCGAAACCCATGAGATCGGGCACCAGAACGCGCTCGCCAAGTTGTGCGCGCGCCAAGGCCCATTCGGCCCACTGAGGCCACCAACCGTCGGGGCCATGAAGAGCAAGCCATGCGTCGCTTTGATGTGCGTCCCCCACGTCGAGGTAATGAAAGCGCAGCCCCTCGAAAAGAGGAATGTCATCCAGGGTTCTGCTGGCACTGCGGAGCATGGGCCAGCGCTCCCACGCGGCATCGAACGCTTGCGCAGGTGTGCGCAACGCATCCTCTCTCAACGGCTCGGCGTGCAACTTCGCGTTGCGCCGCCTGCCCTCGAAGAACGTGCGCATCAGTCCGGCGCACTCCTGCGCCAGCACGCCTGCCACAACTTCTGTCTGGTGATTGAGTTCGGGCACGGCAAAGAGGTTGAGCACCGAACCTGCTGCCCCCGTCTTGGGCTCGGCTGCACCGTAAACCACCCTTTTTACCCGGGCATGCAGCATGGCCTGCGCGCACATGGCACAGGGTTCCAGCGTCACGTACAGATCGCAACCATCCAGGCGGTAGTTGCCCATCTGCAGCGCGGCTTCCCGCAACACCCGGATCTCGGCATGCGCAGTGGGGTCGTGCAGGCCGATCGGTGCGTTGTGGCTGCAGGCCAGCACCACGCCACCGCCTTCCCTGCCCTCAGGGCTCACCAGCACTGCCCCAACCGGCACCTCACCCTCGCGTGCACCCCGTTCGGCAGCTGCCAGCGCAAGCCGCATGTAATGTTCGTCGCGCTCACTCGCGGAAGGGAGGGGTTGTTGATGCTGCATGCCTGGACAAACCCGTCTGCGGTCTAACGCCCAATCACTCCCACTCGATGGTCGCAGGCGGCTTGGAACTCACATCGTAGGTCACGCGGTTGATGCCGCGGACCTCGTTGATGATGCGGCTGGACACCCGCTTGAGCAGGCTGTAGGGCAGCTCGGCCCAGTCGGCAGTCATGAAGTCGCTGGTCTGCACGGCGCGCAGCGCCACCACGTAGTCGTAGGTGCGGCCGTCACCCATCACGCCCACGCTCTTGACCG
>CBKZAG010000349.1:0-2400 GCA_966692625.1 uncultured Comamonadaceae bacterium | reverse complement strand
TCACACCCGCTCGGCCACCCACCCTTGCACGCTGGCCAGGGCCTGGGGCAGGCCTGCGGCGTCGGTGCCGCCGGCCATGGCCATGTCGGGCTTGCCGCCGCCTTTGCCGCCCACCTGCTGGGCGACGAAGTTGACCAGCTCACCGGCCTTGACCTTGCCCGTGCTGTCGGCGGTTACGCCAGCGGCGATCTGCACCTTGCCACCGTCCACGGCAGCCAGCACGATGGCGGCGGTCTTGAGCTTGTCCTTGAGCTTGTCCATGGTCTCGCGCAGGGTCTTGGCGTCGGCGCCTTCCAGCTTGGCGGCCAGCACCTTCAGGCCCTTCACGTCCACGGCCTGGCCCAGCAGCTCGTCGCCCTGGGCGGAAGCCAGCTTGCCCTTGAGCGCGGCCACTTCCTTTTCCAAGGTCTTGATCTGCTCCAGCGCGGCACCAATGCGGTTGGTGAGTTCGGCGGTGGGGGCCTTGAGCGCGCCTGCCGCCTCGGCCACGGTGCTTTCCAGCTGTTGCAGGTAGGCCAGGGCGTTGGCGCCGGTCACGGCTTCAATACGGCGAACGCCTGCGGCCACGCCGCCTTCGGCCACCACCTTGAACAGGCCAATGTCGCCGGTGCGCTGCACGTGAGTGCCGCCGCACAGTTCACGGCTGGTGCCGATGTCGAGCACACGCACGGTTTCGCCGTACTTCTCGCCAAACAGCATCATGGCGCCGGTCTTCTGGGCGCTTTCAATGTCCATCACGCGTGCCTGGGTGGCGCTGTTGGCCAGGATTTCGGCGTTGACGCGGGCTTCGATCTCGCGGATTTGCGCGTCGGTGACGGGGGCGTTGTGCGCGAAGTCGAAGCGGGTGCGGTCGGCGTTGACCAGCGAGCCCTTTTGCTGCACGTGGCTGCCCAGCACTTCGCGCAGGGCCTTGTGCATGATGTGCGTGACCGAGTGGTTGCGCATGGTGGCGGCGCGCAGGGCCATGTCCACCTGGGCCTGCACGTGGTCGCCCACGGCGAGGGTGCCTGTTTCGAGCACGCCGTGGTGGCCGAAGACGTCGGCCTTGATCTTGAGGGTGTCTTCCACCGCGAAGCGGGCGGAGCCGCTGGTGAGCGCACCCTGGTCGCCCACCTGGCCGCCGCTTTCTGCGTAGAAGGGGGTGGTGTCCAGCACCACCACACCGGCTTGGCCTTGCTTGAGTTCGGCCACGGGCGTGCCGTCCACGTACAGGGCCACCACCTTGGCCTGGGCTGCCAACTGTTCGTAACCCACGAAGGTGTTGCCAGCGCCGTTGTAGTCCAGCGCCTTGTCCATCTTGAACTTGCCTGCGGCGCGGGCCTGGGCCTTCTGGCGCTCCATGGCGGCGTTGAAACCATCGGCGTCCACCGACACGCCGCGCTCGCGGCACACGTCGTTGGTCAGGTCGAGCGGGAAGCCGTAGGTGTCGTGAAGCTTGAAGGCCACGTCGCCGGGCAGCACCTTCTCGCCGCCGCCCAGGGCAGCGTCGAGGATTTCCATGCCGTTTTCGAGCGTCTCGTAGAAGCGCTCTTCCTCGGCCTTGAGCACTTCGGTGATGCGTTGCGCATTGGCGGCCAGGTTGGGGTAGGCGTCGCCCATCAGCGCCACCAGATCGGGCACCAGCTTGTGGAAGAACGGTGCCTTACGGCCCAGTTTGTAACCATGGCGGATAGCGCGGCGCACGATGCGGCGCTGCACGTAGCCCCGGCCTTCGTTGCTGGGGATGACGCCGTCGCTGATGAGGAAGGCGGTGGCGCGGATGTGGTCGGCGATCACCTTGAGCGAGGGGTTGGCCAGGTCGGTGCAGCCGGTTTCGCGGGCAGCGGCCTTGATGAGCGCGTCGAAGATGTCGATTTCGTAGTTGCTGTGCACGTGCTGCAGGATGGCGGCCAGGCGCTCCAGGCCCATGCCGGTGTCCACGCAGGGGGCGGGCAGCGGGGTGACGGAGCCGTCTTCGTGCATCTCGAACTGCATGAACACGTTGTTCCAGATCTCGATGAAGCGGTCGCCGTCTTCCTCAGGGCTGCCCGGGGGGCCGCCAGGGATGTGGTCGCCGTGGTCGTAGAAGATCTCGGAGCAGGGGCCGCAGGGGCCGGTGTCGGCCATCATCCAGAAGTTGTCGGACTTGTAGCGGCCACCCTTGTTGTCACCGATGCGGATGACGCGCTCGGGCGGCAGGCCGATTTCCTTGGTCCAGATGTCGTAGGCTTCGTCGTCTTCGGCATAGACGGTGGCCAGCAGGCGCTCGGCGGGCAGCTTGTAGACCTCGGTCAGCAGTTCCCAGGCCCATTTCAGACTCTCACGTTTGAAATAGTCGCCAAAGGACCAGTTGCCCAGCATCTCGAAGAAGGTGTGGTGGCGCGCGGTGTAGCCCACGTTCTCCAGGTCGTTGTGCTTGCC
>CBKZAG010000348.1:0-2403 GCA_966692625.1 uncultured Comamonadaceae bacterium | reverse complement strand
GGCGCTTGGCGTGTTCCTTGGTCAGGTACTGCAAAAAGCGCTTGGGCGATATGCCCGCCCATTCGGCAAAGGTACGCTGCAGGTGCCACGGGCTCACGTGCACAGCCTGGGCAATGTCGTCCAGCGTGGGCTGGTCGCCAGCGTGCTCGCGGATGTAGGCGATGGCGTGGGCAACGAGTGCAAACTGGCGGTCGGGGTGGGGCAGAGTCATGGCAAGGCACGCGGGATGTTGCGCCAACAATAGCCGGGCCGAACCGGGCGGGCAATCCGTTTCTTGCGCAAATGCTGGCGGCGTCGCGCTTCAGCTGCAAACCTGGTTGCGCCCGCCCGCCTTTGCCCGGTACAGCGCCTCGTCTGCCCGGTGCAGCGGCACGTCAATGTCGTCTTCACCGTCGGCCCACTGCGCCAGGCCGATCGATACCGTGAACCTGATGAGACGGCCATCGCCAAGCTCCACGACGGTTGCTTCCATGCCCGCGCGCACGCGCTCGGCCACCAATCGCGCGCCTTCCAGCGGGGTCTCTGGCATCAGCACCACGAACTCCTCACCCCCCAGGCGCGCAGGTGTGTCCACTTCGCGCAGCAAGTCGCTCAACACACGGCTCAGGCGGCGCAGCACCTCGTCGCCGCCAGCGTGGCCGTACTGGTCGTTGATCTTCTTGAAGAAGTCCACGTCCAGCAGCATCAGCGAAAACGCCTTGCCCGAGCGCTTGGCGCGCGCCACCTCCTGCTGGGCACGTTCGTAGAAGTCCCGCCGGTTGCTCAGTGAGGTGAGCACATCTGTGCGCGCCAAACGCTCCAGTTGTGCCTCGTTCATCTTCTGCTCGGTGTTGTCGAACACCGTGGTGCGGCTGGCCAGGAAGTTGCCCTGCGCGTCGCGGATAGCGGTGGCACTGATGAGGATAGGCATGGGGGAGCCCGTTCCCTTGATCAGCTCCAGCTCCAGGTCCTTGATGTAGCCGTCACGGGCGAACTCGGGGAACCGCTCCCGGAAAACCTGCTGGCTCTGCTCACTCAAAAACTCGGTGTAGGGCCGCCCCAGCACGTCCTCCAGCGAACGCCCCAGCCACCCCAGTTCGGTCTGGTTCATGCGCACGATGCGCCCTTCTTTGTCGAGCGAGTGGTAGCCACACGGGGCATGGTCGTACAGATCGCGAACCTCGTCGCGCTGGCTCTGCGCCTCGCCCAGGTCGGTGCGCGTGGCGGCTTCGGTACGCTTGACATCGCGGTAACGCTGGAACATATCAAAGAGTTCCCGAATCCGTATGGGGCTGCCGTCCTGCATGCCTGTATGCCCGAACGCCATGGCACCAGACACCTGCTGCATCTGCCGCACAACGTATCCGGCAAACACGCTGGCAGCAAGCACGGCCAGCCCCAGCCAAAGCGCGCTCAGGCCCGCCACGTGCCACAGCATTTCACGCACTGGCGCATTGAGCACCGCCTGCGGCACCGCCATCCCCAGGTACCAGTCCAGACCATAGATGGGGCGCACCTTGTTCAAAGTTGGCGTGCCCTCCAGCGTGGAGCCTGCAAACACGCCCGTCTTGCCGTCAATGATGGCTGTCTGGAACGACTGGCTGGCTTTGCCCCCCACGTAACGGTCAGCGTCCAGGCTGCGCGCCACGATGTTGCCGTGGCGGTCGGCAATGCCTGCGATCCACCCAGAAGGCAGCCTGTCTGCCGAGATCATCCGGTTAAGGGACTCCACAGTAAGCACCGCCCGCAGAGCATGCGTGGACTGCCCGTCCTGGATGATAGGCACCGTGACCGCCACCACCTTGACGGGGCTGACGGGGGAGTCGAACGCCCCGGACACGTTGGGGCTTTGGGTCCGCAGCGCCTCCTGTATCAGCTCGGGCGCGTTGGCCCGAAGGGGCGGCCCACCCAGCGGGGCAGACGTGAGAAACAGTATGTTGGCGTCGCCATCCACCAGGGTGATGTCGCGGATGTCCCGGTTGCGCTCGACGATACGGCGTGCATGAGCGTAAAGCCGGGCCATGTCCTGCATGAGCGCCGCGTCGGACTCGGCCAGGGCCGCCATGGCCCCCACAGCCGCCTTGAGTTCTTCAGCAATGGACTGCGCCAGTTCATCGGTGCGCGTCTCCAACTGCACCACCACCACGCGCTGCTGGAAACTCTTGTACTCCCACACCACCGACAAAGCAAACACCAGCACTGGCAAAGTGGCCAGCAGCGACAACCCGAACAGCCAGGTGCGAAGGCTCAAGCGCAGGGTTTCCACGTTGATGGATAGGTGGCGTATTTCTCGATTGGTGATCCGATTGTCGCCCCAAATAAAGCAGATTTCACACACAGACTGGGCAGCGCCCAAGGCAACCGGTTTCGAAAAAATCAGAAACACACTCCTGCACAGGCTGATTGCCAGGAAAAGCCGCCAGG
>CBKZAG010000347.1:0-2419 GCA_966692625.1 uncultured Comamonadaceae bacterium | reverse complement strand
TCCTTACCGCCGCATTCTTCGCCTACGCTGCAGCAGAAGTCGCGTTCTCCATGCCATCGGCTAACCGCAATGGCTGCGAACCCTGCGGTAACGTAGGAGCCTTCCAGGTATTAGCCGGAATCTTGCTGGTTGTCGTTGCAGGCATCAGCAGATTGGTTGCACATAGAAAGCAAGGCTCAGGAGTTCCCCGTGATGGCGGTTAACCCCTCCTAGATCGATGCCCTCCACAACGGCAAGAGTCTGGTTACCCAACAAGGACCCACCATGCCCAACGAAGCCCAAGGTCTCCAACTCACAGAGATCACCACCATCCAATTGCCCGCCAGCGCCACGGCCCAACGGCAATTCCTGGAGCATCTGCAGTTGGCCTTGGCACCGGAGGGCACGCTGTCGGCCTTGACGCCAGGCCCCTCGCCCCATGTGTTTGTGGTGCCGCACGCGGCGGAAGAGGCGGTGCGCAGCAAGCTGGGCTTGGCTGGCACGGACCAGTGGGCGCAGCAGCTCAAGAACTGGGGCGCGTTGACGGTGAACACCTTGGCGCTGGACGCCTACATCGCGCTGGAAACACGCGGTGCTAGCCTGCACCAGGGCGAGCTGATATCCCCCGCCAAGGTCAGCGCCCCTCACCCCGAACCGCAAAAGAAGCCTAGCGGCGTTGCCCAAGTGCAACCCGCGTTCGCCGGCCCTTACGACTGGCACATTGACCACCGGGGCGTGGGCGCTTCAGACGCCTGGGCCATGTTCGTCACCCAAAAGGGCGCGACCACCCAATTGCCGTGGGCAGACGTGCGCGTCGCGCACATCGACACCGGCTACACCGAACACGTGGCCCTGGGGTGGGGCAACGGCAGCAGCACGTATGTGCTCCCCAGCCAGGGGCGGGACTTTTGGAGCGGTGCGCACGACCAGGACGGCCCGCGCGACCCGTTCCTGCCTGGGTTTCCCGGGCATGGCACCCGCATCAGCGCGGCCATTGCCGGTTTTCACCCTGGAGCCTCTGGCGGGCCGTTCTATGGGGTGGCGCCGGGGGTACAGATCATTCCCTACCGCGTCACCGATTCGGTGATTGCCGACCACGTGCAGCACCACATTCGCGATGCCATACGCGAGGCCATTGCAGCGGGCTGCCATGTGGTGAACATCTCCCTGGGCTCATTGCGCCCATCCCAGTCACTGGCAGCGGCGCTGGATGAGGCCTACGACGCCGGGTTGATTGTGGTGTGCGCCGCAGGACAGGTGTGGGGCGAAGTGATCTACCCGGGGCGCTTCAACCGTTGTGTCACCATGGGCGGGGTTGGCCCAGGCCTGAAGCCGTGGCGCAGTGCAGCAACCGGCATCCATGTTGACCTGTGCGGCCCGGCGGATGAAGTCCGCCGAGTGCTGGCACAAGACCTGCCCCCTGGCCAGACGGCCACTGGCATCGCACCCCAGACTGGCGACGGAACGTCCTACGCCACGGCGTGCTGCTCGGGCGCGGCAGCGCTGTGGCTGGCCTGGCATGGCTTGGACACGTTGAAGCAAAAGTACGGCCCAACGGGGCTGTGGCAAATACCCAAGGCGTTCAAGTACCTGACCATGAACACCGCCAAGCCGGGCAACTGGCCTGGTCACATCACCGACAAGTACGGGCGCGGTGTGCTGAACATCCCCGCCTTGCTGCAGGCCCCCCTGCCTGCGGCGGGCACCATGCGCAAGGAAAACGCCGCCTACGGGCAGTTTGATGACGGCAGCTTGTAGGGCGCTTGGTAACATACGATCATTAAGGCCTCGTTCATCCGAAAGGCACCTATGCGACCTTCGTTCGCGCTGGACCTGCAGCGAAGCACCGTCCGCGAAACCGCGCGCCGCTTTCGCGTGGTGAATCCACGCGTCTTTGGCTCTGTGCTACACGGCACCGACCAAGACGGCAGCGACCTTGATCTGCTCGTCGATGCCCTGCCGGGCGCAACGCTGTTTGACTTGGGTGGCCTGCAAGACGAGTTGGAGTCGCTGCTGGGCGTGCATGTGGATGTGTTGACGCCTGCCGATCTGCCCCAAAAGTTCCGCGCCCAAGTGCTGGCCGAAGCGCAGCCCGTATGAGCGCATACCGCCTGCCCGACTACCTGGACCACATGCAACAAGCCGCAACGGATGCATGCAGCTTCGTGGAGGGCTTGGTCAAAGAAGACTTTCTGGAAGACAAGCGCACCCAACAGGCAGTCATCATGAGTCTGATCATTATTGGTGAAGCGGCCACCAAGGTAATGGACGGCTATCCGGTATTTACCCAGACTCATGTGCAGGTTCCATGGCGGAGCATGCGAGGAATGCGCAACCGCATCGCCCACGGTTATTTCGACATCAACCTTGACGTGGTGTGGGACACCGTGCAAACGGCGCTGCCGGACCTGCTTGCGTTGCTGCCTGGTGTGCGTCAAGC
>CBKZAG010000346.1:0-2426 GCA_966692625.1 uncultured Comamonadaceae bacterium | reverse complement strand
CTTTGCCTGCGCCACCGTTGAACAGCACATGCGTGTCGTTCTTGGCGTGGATGTGAAGCACCGGGATAGGCCGCATGGGCTGGCAGGCGCCTACCGCCTCCGTGCCCGCCACCGATGCGACTGCCGCGAACACATCGGCAGCATCGCAAGCCAGGCGGTGCGCCATCATGCCGCCGTTGGACATGCCTATGGCATATATGCGCGCCGGGTCCAGCCTGAGCCGGGCGCTCAATTGCGCCACCACGGCACGCAGAAAGCCCACGTCGTCCACTTGGCGGTCGCGCGCGTCGCCACAGCAGCCCCCTGCGTTCCAGGTGGCGAACTTACCCCCAGGGAGCTTGCTGTAGCCGTTGGGGAAGGCGACCACAAAGCCTGCGCTGTCGGACTTGGCGATGAGCCCGTAACGGTCGCCATTGGCCATGTAATCGGCAAACCCGCCACCGCCGTGCAAGGCCAGCACCAAGGGGGCGGCCAGTGTGGGGTTTGAACGGGCGGGTACATGCACAACCACCGAGCGCTTTTGGCCTTGGTGCGTGACTTGTAGCGTGTGCGTGCCAGCAGGCAGCGGTGCCGTTGTAGGTGCCTCGTTGGCTGCGCGCCGTTGGGCAAGGCGTTCGCGCAGGCTGGGGCCGTCTTGGGCTGCAACGGGCAGAGCGGCACCATGGATGCACACGAATACCAGGGAAGCCACCAGCCGCGCGATCATTGGCCGTTTCCTTTCAACATCTGGATGCGGTTGATTGGGCGCTGCAGAGGTGTGGCTGTTGGCAAACTTCACCTATTCGGGCAAATGACAGACGGCTTCAATGTTGTTGCCTTCGGGGTCAATGACGAATGCGCCATAGTAGTTCGCATGGTAGTCCGGGCGCAGCCCGGGAGCCCCGTTGTCTTTACCGCCGGCAGCAATGGCCGCTTTGTAGAAGGCATCCACTTGCGCACGGCTTGCCGCACGCCAAGCAAGGTGGCAACCAGACGTTGCGGCTGGGCCGCCGTAAGGCGATGGTCCGTCAATGAACCACACGTCAGCCTTCTTGCCGTCTGGCTCGGACGCGTCTGGGTAAGCCAGGCCCAGAATGTTCGATCCGTAGGTGCCTTCGAAGCAGATGCTGTAACCCAGTGGCGCGAGTGCGGCGCAGTAAAACGCCTTGGCACGGGCAATGTCTTTCACGCGAAATGTCATGTGGTCCAGCATGGGATGGCTCCTGAAGTTGACTTGGTGTGCAGGATGCTAACACTTAACTGTATAAAAAAACAGTTATTTTTGCTGGGGTGCCTGCATGGTCGCCCTGGAAAGACGCTCGGAACCTGTGTGGACACAGGCGTTGCATTGGCCGACGAGTTCGCGGGCGTCTGCTGCACCACGCTGCTAGACCTCGCGCCGCTTTGACAAAGCGGTGAGGCTGTTCGGCTTGAAAAGAGCCGCTTGTAACGCGTGGCGATGTCGTGGCGCAAATTCCATGACGGCACGGACTAACACAGAGACCACTACATATGCCGGATAACGAGAGGCAGTTGCTTGACCGATTGAGTCCAAATCGACCAGGCTCTTGCTGTTGTGGGGGAGTCCATATACGAAGGGTTAGGCCTCAGCGGCAGGTTCGATGAAGTCAATGTCATCGTCGTAGTAGCGCCGCAGGTCTACCCAGACCTCTGCGAGCAAGAGCGCGGAGCCTACGGCGATGAAAGTCGTAGCCATCACGTAGGCCGGCTTGACTGACTCGTTGTACCAAAGCAGCGAGGCGACAAGGACCATCACAGCGAGGCTGACAAGTGCAACGCCCTTTGCCAGGGTGCTGATGAACAGGTGCGTCACCAGTTGTCTGATGGACACGAGGCCTATGCGATTCAGCAGGCCTTCGATGTACCCAAAGTGGGTGCTGGATATCAAGTAGAAGACACGTCGTTCAGAGTCATCATTGTCGAGTGCCTCCTCCATGGACGTGCAATATGCGGCGTACTCTGGGCCTCGGTCCGTCTGCGGTAGGTCTGACAAGTCCAGTTTGTCGAGTTCGTAAGCGAGGGAAAGACACAGTTCTCGATCTTCAGTGACAGGAAGGTCAAGTAGCCAACGCTGAACCTCGAGCAGTCTCGATTTCATCAGGTCGTAGGCGGCCAACCGTTCGCCTTTGGACTGCTGTGAGACGAAGAGAATCCAGGCGATAGACAACGAACAGAAGAGCGCGACAAGTGTCGCCACAGCGCCGAGGGCTGCGATGAACGTGGAGCGATCGAGTTCTGCGAGGTCAACGGCAGTCCAGCGACCGTAGTAGATGGCAACATCGACGAGCACTGCGACTGCTGCGCAGATTGCGACCTGCGCCGGAAGGCGAGTAAGGCGGAAAGCGGCAGGGTGTAGCAATCTGAGGCCTAACGTTTGAATTCACCGGCCTGCGCGGCTTTTCGCGCAGGTCCGGTGGAATGATGGG
>CBKZAG010000345.1:0-2440 GCA_966692625.1 uncultured Comamonadaceae bacterium | reverse complement strand
AAGCCGCCGCGCAGGCCTCTGCCGCCTGGGCAGCCAGCAGCGGCGAAGCGCGCGCACAACTGCTGCGCGGCCTGGCCGATGCGCTGGAAGCCGACCGCACCGCTTTGGTAGAGCTGGCCGACACCGAAACCGCCCTGGGCCCCGTGCGCCTGAACGGCGAGCTGGACCGCACCACCTTCCAGCTGCGCCGCTTTGCCGACCTGGCCGCCAGCGGCGCCCCCTTCGCGCGGGTGGACGACCCCGCCGTGGCCGGTGCCCCGCCCGTGGGCCACCCCGACATGACACGCCAGCTCTGGCCCCTGGGCCCGGTGGCCATGTACGCGGCCAGCAACTTCCCGTTCGCCTTCTCGGTGCTGGGTGGCGACACCGCCAGCGCCCTGGCCGCAGGCTGCCCGGTGGTGGTCAAGGCCCACCCGGGCCACCCACACCTGTCGGTGCGCGTGTTCGGCCTCATCCAACAGGTGCTGCAGGCGCAGGGCCTGCCCGCTGGCCTCATCGGCCTGGTGCAAGGCGCGGGCAACGACGTGGGCGTGGCACTCATCCGCCACCCCAGCATTGCCGCCGCTGCCTTCACCGGCTCCACCCGCGGCGGGCTGGCCCTGCTGGCCGAGGCACAGGCACGCCCACAGCCCATTCCCTTCTACGGCGAGCTGGGCGCCATCAACCCCGTGGTGGCCCTGCCCGCCGCGCTGGCCGAACAAGGCCCGGCACTGGCCGCCACGCTGGCGGGCTCCATTGCCCTGGGCTGCGGCCAGTTCTGCACCAACCCTGGCCTCATCGTGCTGCTGGACGACCCCGCCAGCGACCGCTTCGTGGAAGCCCTGGCCGCCGCACTGGCGCAGCAGCAACCCCACGCCATGCTGACGGCAGGCATGCGCAAGGCCTTTGCTGCGGGCACGCAAGCCCAGCTGGCCCATGGCGCCCAAGCCCTGGTGCAAGAGGCCGACGGCCCGCAAGCCCCCCGCCCCTTCCTGGCCCAGGTGGACGCGCAGCGCTTCATTGCCGAGCACGCCTTGCGCGAAGAGGTGTTCGGCCCGTCCAGCCTGATCGTGCGTGCGCGCACGCTGGACGAAGTGCACCAGGTGCTGCGCGCCGTGCAGGGCAGCCTGACCGTGACGCTGTGGGGTGTGGACGAAGACACCCCCGCCCACCGCGAACTGGTGCGCACCGCCGCCAGCGTGGCCGGGCGCGTGCTCTTCAAGGGCGTGCCCACCGGCGTGGCCGTTACCGCCGCGCAGCAACACGGCGGCCCGTGGCCCGCCTCCACCGCACCCATGACCACCTCGGTGGGGGACGCTGCGCTGCAGCGCTTTTTGCGACCCGTCTGCCTGCAAGATGCCCCCCGCTGGTTGCTGGACCGGCAGGGCATGCCGTGTTGAGCACGCAGCAGCGCCTGCCGCTGCTGCAACGGCCCAGGGTGGTGCTGGCCCTGGCCACCCTGTGCTGCGCCCTGTGGGGCAGCGCCTACCCCGCCATCAAGAACGGGTACGCGCTGTTCAACATTGCGCGCGACGACGTGGCCTCTCAGCTCGTCTTCGCGGGCTACCGCTTCCTGTTCGCTGGGCTGCTGTTGCTGGTGATGGCCGCACTCATGCGCAAGCCGCTGTGGAAGCTGGACGCGCGCGACGTGGGCCGCCTTACCTTGCTGGGGCTGACGCAGACCTCGCTGCAGTACGTGTTCTTCTACGTCGGGTTGGCGCACGTCACCGGGGTTAAAGGTTCGATCCTCAACGCCACGGGCACCTTCTTCAGCGTGCTGCTGGCCCATTTCATCTACCACAACGACCGGCTTACCCACCGCAAGGCGCTGGGCTGCGCCATCGGCTTTGCCGGGGTGATGGTGGTGAACCTGGGCGGTGGCGGACAGATGAACATGGAGTTCACCCTGCTGGGTGAAGGCTTCATCGTTCTGGCGGCGTTCGTGCTGTCGGCAGGCACCATCTACGGCAAGCACATGTCGCAACGCATGGACGCGATGGTGATGACCGGCCACCAGCTGGCCCTGGGCGGCGCCGTGCTACTGCTGGGCGGCTACGCCAGCGGCGGCACGCTGCAAGGGTTCACCTGGGCATCCAGCGCCTTGCTGGCCTACATGGTCGTGCTGTCTGCCGCCGCCTTCGCACTGTGGGCGGCGCTGCTCAAGCACAACCGCGTGGGCACGGTGTCGGTGTACGTGTTCCTCATCCCGGTGTTCGGCGCGCTGCTGTCGGCCGCGTTCCTGGGCGAAAGCATTCTGGCCTGGCACAACGCCGTGGCGCTGGTGCTGGTGTGCAGCGGGATCTGGATGGTGACGACGTCGGGGCAAGCCAATCTGAGTCGCACCCGGCCATGCAATATTTCTACAAATAGTCGATAATCTTTCTGTAGAAACACTTTGCACCCGACAGGAGAACCCCATGGTGGCCCAAGCCGTTGCCGCGCCAGACAAGTCTTTGGTCCT
>CBKZAG010000344.1:0-2440 GCA_966692625.1 uncultured Comamonadaceae bacterium | reverse complement strand
GCATTCACCACGTTGCCTACCGCTGCAAAGACGCCAAAGAAACCGTTGAGTGGTATGTGAAGCACCTGAACATGGACTTCGTGCTGGCCATTGCCGAAGACCAGGTGCCTTCCACCAAGGCGCCGGACCCTTACATGCACGTGTTCCTGGACGCAGGGCAGGGCAACGTGCTGGCCTTCTTTGAACTGCCCAACGCCCCCGAGATGGGTCGCGACACCAACACCCCCAACTGGGTGCAGCACATTGCCTTCAAGGTGGACAGCATGGCCACGCTGGAAGCCACCAAGGCCAAGCTACAGGCTGACGGCATTGACGTGGTGGGCCCGACCGACCACACCATCTTCAAGAGCATCTACTTCTTCGACCCCAACGGCCACCGCCTGGAACTGGCTGCCGACGTGGGCACACCCGAGATGTACAAGAAACTCGACGAAGTGAAGTGGGACATGCTCAACGAATGGGCGCAGACCAAGCGCGCACCCAAGCACGCCGCCTGGATGCACGAGCACGAGTTCAAGGCACTGGACTGATTCAAGCCATGCTCAAGACCTACACCTACCCCGAATACGCCTACCGTCAGAGCGAAGAGCAGCGCAGCGGCGCGCTCAAGCGGCACCCGGTGGTCATCATCGGCGCGGGCCCCATCGGCCTGACGCAGGCACTCGACCTGGCCTACCGCGGCGTGCCCACGGTCATTCTTGACGACAACAACACCGTCAGCGTGGGCTCACGCGCCGTTTGCTACGCCAAACGCCCGCTGGAGATCTGGGACCGCCTGGGCCTGGGCGAGGAGTTTGCAGCCAAGGGCGTGCAGTGGAAAGTGGGCAAGGTGTTCTTCCGGGATGACCTGACCTACACCTTCGACCTGCTGCCCGAGGCAGACCACAAGATGCCGGCCATGATCAACTACCAGCAGTACCACCTGGAAGAGCGCATGGTCAAGGCCTGCGACGAATCCCCGCTGGTGGATTTGCGCTGGAAGCACAAGGTGCTGGCCATCGAGCAGGCCGACGACTTTGCCACGCTCACCGTCGAGACGCCGGACGGCATCTTCAAGATGGAAGCGCAGTGGATCATCGCCGCCGATGGCGCCAACAGCGATACGCGCCGCATGATCGGTGCGGACTTCACCGGCCAGTTCTTCCAGGACCGCTTCCTGATCGCCGACGTGGTGATGAAGGCCGAGTTCCCGACCGAACGCTGGTTCTGGTTCGACCCGCCGTTCCACCGCAACCAGAGCGTGCTGCTGCACAAAGAGGCCGACGACGTCTGGCGCATCGACTTCCAGCTTGGCTGGGACGCCGACCCCGTGGAAGAAAAGAAGCCGGAGAACGTGATCCCGCGCATCCAGGCCATGCTGGGCAAGGACGTGGAGTTCGAACTGGAGTGGGTGTCTGTGTACCAGTTTGCCTGCCGCCGCATCGACCAGTTCCGCCACGGCCGCGTCATCTTCACGGGTGATGCCGCGCACCAGGTGTCGCCCTTCGGCGCGCGTGGTGCCAACACTGGCGTGCAAGACTGCGACAACCTGGGCTGGAAGCTCAAGGCCGTGCTCGACGGCGCCGCACCGGTGGCCCTGCTTGACACCTACCACGAAGAGCGCGCCTACGCGGCGGACGACAACATCGGCCACTCCACCCGTGCCACCGACTTCATCACGCCCAAGAGCCGCGCCTCGCTGCGCCTGCGCAACGCCGTGCTTGAACTGGCCCGTACCGAGCCCTTCGCCCGCCCGCTGGTCAACAGTGGCCGCCTGTCCACGCCCACGCCGTACCTGCGGTCGTCGCTCAACACGCCCGACAGTGCCGTGTTCGCGGGCAAGATGCTGCCCGGCACCAACTGTGCCGACGCACCCATCGAGCGCGACGGGAAGAGCGCCTGGCTGCTGGAGCAACTGGGCAAGGGCTTTGTGCTGCTGAGCTTTGGCCCCGCACAACCCGTGACGGTGGGCCACTTCACCGCCCAGGTGCTGGAAGTGGGCAAGGACATCATCGACACCAAAGGCGTGCTCAAGGCCCGTTACGACGGCCAGCCCGGCACGGTGTACCTGATTCGCCCCGACCAGCACGTGGCCGCCCGTTGGCGCCAGTTCGACGCGGGCCAGGTGCAGGCCGCCATGCGCCGCGCCCTCAAGCAGCAATAAACAAGAGTGAGACAGACCATGGCACTCAACCGTGAACCCAACATCCCCGACCAGGACGTTTTCTACGCTGACCTCATCAACGCCCAGCGCGACCTGAGTGACGAGCAGGCTGACTTGATGCTGGCCAAGCTGGTGCTGATCCTGTGCAACCACATCGGCGACCGTGATGTGCTGAACGAAGCCATTGCCCTGGCACGCGACAACACCCTGGCCACGGCGGCCTGACATTGCAGAGGATGACGATGCTCAACGAAACCCACGATCCGTCTCTGCGCAGCTGGGTGGCTTCGGCCAACC
>CBKZAG010000343.1:0-2440 GCA_966692625.1 uncultured Comamonadaceae bacterium | reverse complement strand
CAGCCGGCCGGGAGAACTGCAGATCCGGGAGTGGCCCGGCAATGAGCAGAAGCACTGACGCTCAGGCTGGACATGTCCCGCGATGACTTTGCGCCGGCTTTGCTGGATTTGCAGGACCACCCTCCGGCAAGGTTGCCCGGCGTGGTGCTTTACACGGTAGCCGGGTTGTCTGCCTGTCTTCTGCTTTGGGCCTTGGTGGGGCGGCTGGACGTGGTGGCGTCGGCCGAAGGCCGGCTCGTTCCCCAGACTTACGTGAAGATCGTGCAACCGGCCGACGCCGGGGTGGTGCAGGAAATTCTGGTGAGCGAGGGGCAGTCCGTGCAGGCGGGCCAGGTGCTGATGCGCCTGGACCCGCAACTGATGCAGGCTGATTCGCGCACCTTGGCCCACGAATTGAGCATGCGGCGTTTGCAACTGAAGCGCATCGATGCCGAATTGACGGACACCCCGCTGCGCGCAGAGCCAGCGGACCCGTCTGATGCCTATGACCAGGTACTGCAGCAGCTGCAGGCGCGCCAGCAGGCGTACCGCGACGCCTTGGCCATGGAGCAGGCCGCTCACGAAAAGGCCAGCCACGACCTGGAAGCCGCGCGGCAAGAGTTGCTCAAACTTCAGCAAACGCTGTCGACCTATGGCCGAAGCGCGATGGCGTACGACCGGCTGGGGATCGAAGGTTTCTACAGTCCGTTGGCCGTGGAAGAAAAACGCCGGGAGTGGGTTGAAAAGCAGCAAGATCTGCGCTCGCAGGAAGCATTGGTGGCAGCAGCGAGTTCGTCCTTGGAGGCCAGCAAACGCAAGCTGGCGCAGATCACCTCCACCTACCGCAGCGACCTGCACAACGAGCGTCTGGAAGCGCAAAACCAGCTGCGCCGGCTGGAGCAGGAAGCGCGCAAGCTCGATCACAAAACCGGTTGGTTGGCGCTGAAAGCTCCCCAGGCCGGGGTGATCAAGGATTTGGCCACCCACACCGTGGGCACGGTGGTGTCGGCTGGCACGGTGCTGATGTCGCTGGTGCCGCACGACGAGCCATTGCAAGCAGAGGTGTATGTGAAGAACGAGGACGCCGGTTTTGTTCGGGAAGGGCAGGCCGTGAAGGTGAAGGTGGCGGCTTACCCTTTCCAGAAATACGGCATGCTGGACGGCACGGTGCAACACCTCGGTCCGGATGCATTGGACCCTGGCCAACAGGCGGCAGGACAGGCTGGCATTTCGCGCGCAGCCGACGCTGCCGTCACGCCAAGATACAAGGCGTTGGTGAGTCTGCAACGGCAACAACTGGAGATGGAGGGCCAGGTCATGCCGTTGAGTCCAGGCATGCAGGTCGTCGGGGAAGTCCACCTGGGCGCACGCACGGTCATGGAATACCTGCTGTCTCCGGTACAGAAAGCCTGGCACGAGGCCGGGCGGGAGCGGTGAATCAGGGCTTCACCTGGGTGTTCGCCGCCCACTGCACCAGTGCCTCCAGCGCCGGGCGCGCGGCGCGCGCGTTGGCGTGGTTGACGATGGCCACCAGCACGCGGCGCTGGCCATCGGGCAGGTGCACGTAACCCGCCAGGGCCTGGACGTCGCGCAGGCTGCCGGTCTTCAGGTGGGCCAGGCCCGTGCCCATGGCGCTGCGGCGCAGCGTGCCGTCCAGGCCGCTTACCGGCAGCGATGCCATCAGCTCCGGCATCATGGGTGAGGCGTAGGCCACCTGCAGCAGTCGGGCCAGCGACAGGGCGGTGATGCGCGTGTCCCGGCTCAGACCGGCACCGTTGTCCACCACGGGCAGAGGGTACTCGGGGCCAAGACGCTGCCGCCACCAAAGCGCCAGCGCTTCGCGCGAGGTGTCGAAGGTGGTTGGGGTGCCGGACAGGGCCGCCTGGCCCAGGGCCAGCAGCACGTGCTGTGCCATCACGTTGTTGCTGAACTTGTTCACGTCGCGCACCACCTCGGCCAGCGTGGGGGATTCCAGCGCGGCCAGCAGCGCCGCTTGCGGCGGTGTGCCGCCTTCGCGTACGGTGCCGTCGATCTGCCCGCCCAGCGATTGCCACATGCCCGCGACGGCCCGTTCTGCAAAGCGCTGCGGTTCCGGGTGGGCCAGCGGCCAGGCGCGTTCGCCACAGGCTGCCGGGAAGCTGCCCAGGAAGCGCGGGTGCAGTGGGTCGGTGAGGGCTGCGCGCAGGCTGGCACGCCAGTCGCCGCAGGGGCTGTTGTCCAGCGGTACCGTGGCGGGCCATTGCACACCGGCCAGCGGCGGCTCCAGCGTCACACGGGCCACGCCTGCGGCCGGGTCGGGCGTGAAGTTGAAAACCTGCGCCTTGAAGTTGACGAGCAGCGCGTCGGGCGTGGCGTTGTAGGGCCGCAGCGGCTCGCCGTCGAAGGCGCCGGGGTCGGTGGCGGGCACGTTGTAGGCGCTTCGATCCAGCACCACGTCGCCCGCCACGCGGCGCACGCCCTG
>CBKZAG010000342.1:0-2446 GCA_966692625.1 uncultured Comamonadaceae bacterium | reverse complement strand
GCCCAGCGGGATCATGCTGCGGTCCAGCGCCAGGTCCTTGTCGGACAGGGCGCGGATGTAGCGCAACATGCCGGTCTCACTGTGGTGGCTGTTGAACACCGGGTGCGTCATGAAGGCGCTGGTGCGGCGCAGCTCTTCGGGTATGCGGCTTTCCACGCCTTTTTCGAAGGCGTCGAAGCTGGGCAGGGCCTGGCCTTGCTTGGCGAACAGGCTCCACAGTTGGCGGATGTCGTCGCGGGTCGTGGTTTCGTCCAGGCTGATGCCGACGAAACCGGCACGCCCGCCCACGAAGCGGCGCAGGTTCAGGCCTTGGGCCACGGCGCGCTGGTGCACGGCGTCGGCTGCGTCGGCGGCGCCCACGTCGAGCGTGAGCGTGTCAAACGCCGTGTGGTGCACTGCGCGCACGCCCAACTGATCCAGCCCGGTGGCCAGGATGGCGGTGTAGGACGCCACGCGTTCTGCAATGCGTTTCAGCCCCTGCGGCCCGTGGTACACGGCGTACATGCTGGCCACCACGGCGGGCAACACCTGTGCTGTGCAGATGTTGGAGGTGGCCTTTTCGCGGCGGATGTGCTGTTCGCGCGTCTGCAGCGCCAGGCGGTAGGCGGGGTTGCCGTGGGTGTCCACGCTCACGCCCACCAGGCGGCCGGGCAGCGAACGCTTGAATTCGTCGCGGCAGGCCATGTAGGCGGCGTGCGGGCCGCCCGCACCCATGGGCATGCCAAAGCGCTGGGTGGTGCCCACCACGATGTCGGCCCCCATTTCGCCAGGAGATTTGAGCACCGTCAGGGCCAGCAGGTCAGCAGCCAGGATCAGGGCAGCGCCCTTGGCGTGGATCTGGTCAGCGCTGGCCTGCCAGTCGGCCAGCCAGCCGCTGCTGCCGGGGTACTGGTTGATGGCGGCAAAGTAATCATCACCCGCAATGGCGGCCAGCCATTCTTCGGTGGAGCGCACCACTTTCACGGTCAGGCCCAACGGTGTGGCGCGGGTCTGGATGACTTCAATGGTCTGTGGGTGGCAGTCCCCGCTGACGATGAAGGTGTTGCCCTTGGCCTTGACGCTGCGCTTGGCCAGCGTCATGGCTTCGGCGGCGGCAGTGGCCTCGTCCAGCATGGACGCGTTGGCGATGTCCATGCCGGTGAGATCGGTCACCATCGTCTGGAAGTTCACCAGCGCTTCCATGCGGCCCTGGGAAATCTCGGCCTGGTAGGGCGTGTAGGCGGTGTACCAGGCGGGGTTTTCCAGGATGTTGCGCAGGATCACGCCCGGGGTGTGCGTGCCGTAGTAGCCCTGCCCGATGAAGCTGCGCAGCACCTGGTTCTGGCTGGCCACGGCCTTGAGTTCTGCCAGTGCGGCGGCCTCGGTCACTGCCGGGGGCAGATCCATGGGCTGCGCGCGGGCGATGCTGCGCGGCACGATGCCGTCGATCAGGGCGCGGCGCGAGGCCTCGCCGATGACCGAGAGCATCAGGCGCTCGTCGGCTTCAGAGATGCCGATATGGCGGGCAACGAACTCGTTGGCGTTTTCCAGGTCGGCCAGGGGCCGGGCGGTGGGCATGAGCATGGCGGGCTCCGGGGGGCAGTGCAGTCTGCGGAGGAAAAGGAATTACTTGGTCAGTTCGCCGTAGGCGGTTTCGTCCATCAGCTCGGACAGTTCACCGGCGTTGGACAGCTTGACCTTGAAGAACCAGCCGGCGCCCAGCGGGTCGCTGTTGGCCAGCGCCGGGTCGTTGCGCAGGTCTTCGTTGACTTCGGTGATCTCACCGCTGATGGGCATGTACACGTCGGCAGCAGCCTTCACGGACTCGACGACGCCTGCCACATCCTTCTGGGCCAGGACCTTGCCCACTTCGGGCAGTTCCACGAACACCACGTCGCCCAGCGCGTCTTGCGCGTGGTGCGTGATGCCCACGGTGGCGATGTCGCCTTCAACGCGGATCCATTCGTGGTCGGGGGTGTACTTCAGGCTCATGTGGGCTCCTGGGTGTGGATGGAAAAATGAAGGGGGCGTGGCATCAGCCACGGAAATAGCGGTTGGGCACGAAGGGCAGAGGCGCCACTTCCATCGGCACCGCCTTGCCACGGACGAGCGCCTGCACCTGCGTGCCGAGCGCAGCATAACCGGACTGCACGTAACCCAAGGCAATGGGTTGGTTGATGGAAGGGCCGAGCAGGCCGCTGGTGACTTCGCCAATGCGCTCGCCTGCGGCGTTCTGCAGTTCAACGTGCTCGCGCACGGGCACGCGTTCCTTGGCGATCAGGCCCACGCGCAGGCGTTGCGGCGGCTGCGTGCCGTCCAGCTGCGCCAGAATCTTGCCGGCGCCGGGGAAGCCGCCCGCGCGGGCACCGCCCGTGCGGCGCACCTTCTGCATGGCCCAGTTGAGCGCGGCTTCCACCGGGGTGGTGGTGGTGTCGATGTCGTTGCCGTACAGGCACAGGCCTGCTTC
>CBKZAG010000341.1:0-2457 GCA_966692625.1 uncultured Comamonadaceae bacterium | reverse complement strand
AGATAAGCTTGATTTTCCCTAGTCGGAGGAGTGTGCAGTGGCACTTTCTCGGATATCTGTAGCCCGAATTCAGCAATGCAGCGGTACTTCGCGGGGTTGTTGGTCAGCAATCGCATGCTTGTGATACCCAGATCCTTCAGGATTTTTGCGCCCACCGTGTAGTCTCTGGCGTCAACTTTCAAGCCCAGGCTCAAGTTGGCATCCACGGTGTCAAGACCGTCGTCTTGCAAGGCGTATGCCCGCAGCTTGTGGGTCAAGCCAATACCTCTGCCTTCATGTCCGCGCAGGTAAACCACTACGCCGCGCCCTTCGCGCCCAACAGCTGCCAGCGACGCTTCGAGCTGTTGCCGACAGTCGCACCGTAAAGATCCAAAGGTATCACCCGTCAAGCATTCCGAATGAACTCGTACCAAGACGTCTTGCTGGTCTTGTACGTTACCCATCACCATGGCCAGGTGCTCGTGCGGGCTGTCAGGTGCCTTGTAGACCAGTGCAGTGAACATCCCGTGGCGCGTCGGAATGCGTGCCTCCGATTCTTTGCGGATCTGCAGTTGCCTGCGCCGATAGATGACCAGGTCGGCAATGGTGATCATCACCAGCCCATGGGTCTTCGCGAAGAGCTCCAAGTCCTTACGGCGGGCCATGGAGCCATCGTCGTTGACAATCTCAGCCAGTACGCCGCCAGGCTTTAGGCCGGCCAGCCGCGTCAAATCGACGGTCGCTTCGGTGTGCCCGGTACGTTGCAGAACACCTCCTTCAACCGCACGTAGCGGAAAAACATGTCCAGGCCTGTTGAAGTCCGAGCTTTCGGCCGTGGGGTCGACCAATGCACGGATCGTGGCCGATCGATCGGCGGCCGATATGCCGGTGGTGGTGCCATGACGGTAGTCGACGGTCACGGTGTAGGCGGTCTGCATGGAGTCTGAGTTTCTTTTGACCATCATCGGCAACTCCAAATCATCCAGCCGATCACCCTGCAGGGCGACACACAGCATGCCACTGGTGTGCCTCACCATGAATGCGACCGATGCGGGCGTGGCATGCTCGGCTGCCATGATGAGGTCTCCCTCGTTCTCTCGGTCCTCGTCATCGACGACGATGATCATCTCTCCCTTGGCGAGGGCAGTCAGGGCATCTTCAATGGTGCTGAATGGCATATGTGTCTCCTTGGTCGGTGTAGGCAACAAAAGATTTGTCCCGCAGAGTCAATAGCCAGTTGCGTGCCGTCGGAGTGTGACTCGAAGAATCAATAACTTAGAAAGGAGGTGAACTGCAGAGTGAGTCATCTGCGACAGTTAGGTGGTGCAATTTCTGTGTTTGCGACACCGCTCCGGCAGCACACCAGGCTGTGCATGCCCGCTCAACGGTTTGGCACGTTGTTCGCATGGGGTGATCGTGTACGACTCGCGCAAAGCCAACGAGTACTCGATTTCACACTTACCCCAAAGGAACAACATGAGTTATAAAGACACGCTTCTTTTCATCAACAACATTTGGCGCGACAGCGTGGATGGCAAGACATTGCCTGTGCTCGATCCCGCAAGTGGCAGCCAGATTGGCAGGGTCGCACACGCTGGGCCTGATGACCTCGCCGAAGCCGTTGCTGCTGCGCAGAAAGGGTTTGAGGTCTGGCGCAATATTTTGCCCAGCGAAAGAGCAAAGCTGATGCGCAAGGCAGCCGGCTTGGTTCGGGAGCGAGTTGCCAGCATTGCGGCTTGCATGACGATGGAGCAAGGTAAGCCCGTTAGGGAGTCCACCGCCGAGGTTCTGGCGGCGGCTGACATCATCGAATGGTTTGCTGACGAGGGAATGCGGGTGTATGGACGCATCGTGCCATCCCGTTCCAGTCTTGCACTACGTCAGATGGTGGTGCGGGATCCTGTGGGTCCTGTTGCAGCTTTCACGCCATGGAATTTTCCTGTCAACCAACTGGTTCGAAAACTCGGCGCAGGTCTTGCGGCAGGCTGCTCAGTGCTGGTGAAGGCGCCAGAGGAAACACCGGCTAGCCCTGCAGCTCTTATCAAGGCATTTGCCGATGCGGGTCTGCCGCCGGGTGTGTTGGGGCTCGTTTTTGGTAACCCGGCCGAAATATCGAGTTACTTGATTCAGCACCCCATTATTCGCAAAATCAGTTTCACTGGATCAACGGCTGTAGGTAAGCAGTTGGCTGCCTTAGCTGGTGGAAACATGAAGCGGATCACCATGGAGCTTGGTGGCCATGCACCAGTCATCGTCTGTGAGGACGCGGATTTGGAGCGAGCGGTCAAAACCTCAGTGATGGGGAAGTTTCGAAACGCAGGTCAGATCTGCATCTGCCCGACTCGCTTTTTGGTGCACCGCAGCATCGTTAAAGAATTTGCTGCCGAGTTTGCCTTGCAGGCAGAAAGTTTGCAGGTGGGCAACGGGTTAAACGAGAACTCTCAAATGGGGCCGTTGGCGAACGAGCGTCGTATCAAG
>CBKZAG010000340.1:0-2476 GCA_966692625.1 uncultured Comamonadaceae bacterium | reverse complement strand
CCGCTTCGCCAGCACTGTGCTGGCACCGCAGGCAGCCACAGTGGACGAACAAGCCTCATCCACCGTGTGCTACGTGCCACAGCTCGCCGAGTTGGGCGTCATGGGCATGAATCTGCCCGAAGCATGGGGTGGGCCAGGTGTCACGCCAACCGCACTGATCCTGTCCCTGGTGGAAATTTCCAAGGCCTGCGCAGCCACCGCATCCATGGTGGGTGCACATTACCTGGCCACCGACTCCATTCTGATCGGTGGCGATGACTCACTGCGCCAACGCTATCTCCCACAGGCCGCCAGCGGAGCCATGCTGGGTGCCTTTGCCCTGACAGAGCCTCGCGCTGGTTCCAACCCTGCTGACATGGCCAGTCGCGCCACACGAGAGGGAGACCACTATCACCTGCAAGGGGTGAAGCATTTCATCTCCAACGCCGGCGAAGCAGACTTCATCGTCGTCTATGCCAAAACCGACCCCTCCGCCGGCCACAAAGGCATCAGCGCTTTCGTGATCGACAAGGGAACGCCCGGTCTGACGGTATCCCATCCCGAAAAGCTCATGGGCATTCGTGGAGGTCATGCGTTTGAGGTCTCTCTGGACTGCCGTGTGCCTTTGACACAACGCCTGGGTGAAGAAGGTTCGGGCTTTCGCACGGCGATGAAGGTTCTCGACAATAGCCGCATCGACGTGGCGGCAAATTGCCTGGGACTGAGCGAGGCAGCTCTGAATGCCGCACTCGATTGGGCTCAGCAACGCCAAGTGGGGGGAGAGCCCCTGGTACAGAAGCAGGGCATTCAGTGGATGCTGGCTGACATGAAAACCCGACTGGAGGCGGCCTGGCTGCTGACGCTGCAAGCTTGCGCCAAACGCGAGTCGGGTGTGAAATATTCAATGGAATCGTCGATGTGCAAACTTTACGCTTCCGAATCTGCGGCCTTCATTACTGATGCAGCCCTGCAGATCCATGGCGGTTACGGCTACACACGTGATATGCCGCTGGAGCGCTATGTACGCGACGCCCGGATCATGCGGATTTATGAAGGGTCATCGGAAATCCAGCGAACCGTGATCGCGCGGCAACTGCTGGCGTGAATCAGCTGTGTACCAAACCTTACCAGAAGACTTCTTCAAGTTCTTGTTTTTCCACGACTACTTGTTCAGGCGTTTGTGCGCCTCGACAGCCGGGCCGATGGTGCGGTCCAGGAAGTGCACGGTGGCGTCAAGCGCCTTCTGGTTGGCGTCGCGCGTGAGGGCGGGGGTGCTGCCGATGAAGCTGTGGCCCACGCCGGGCAGCACCAGCAGTTCGTAGCGCACGCCCGCGCCCTTGAGCCTTTCCGCCATGTCCAGGGTCTGCTGGTGGGGCACGGTCTTGTCCTGGTCGCCTGCGATCAGGAGCATGGGGGGGTCGTTGGCGTCCACATGGCTCACCGGGCTGGCGTGGCGCAGTTGGCGCATGCCGCAGCTGGAGCGGCCCGCGCCGCAGCCCAGGAGCTGCCATTCGGGTGCCTGAGCCACGTCGCGTGACATGGCGTTGGCCTTGCGCGCCTGGGCGGCTATGGTGTTCATGTCGAACACACCATTCCAGGCGACACCTGCCTGCACGCAATCGGACACCTTGGCGGAAGCGATGCTGTCGCGCTTGGTGTCTGGCGCCATGCCTTGCATGGAAGGGGTTTCGGTGGGGGAAAGTTCGGGCACCTTGCAGCTCACGGCGGTGAGTGCCGCCAGGTGCCCCCCCGCCGATGCACCCCAGGTGGCAATGCGGGCAGGGTCGATGTCGAAGTTGGAAGCATTGAGGCGCAACCAGCGGATGGCGGCCTTGATGTCTTGTGCCTGCGCCGGGAATTTGGCTTCGCCGCTGAGGCGGTACTGCACGGACGCGACGGCGTAGCCGCGCGACGCCATGGCCGCCAATGTGGCCGGGAAGTCGGCGAAGACGCCATGGCGGCGGGTGTCACCACCCAGCCAGCCGCCGCTGTGGATGAAGATGAGCAGCGGGAAGCCCGTGCTGCCTTTTGCAGTGGAAACGGCGGGCAGGTACAGGTCGAGCGTCAGCGGCCGGAAGCCCACAGGCTGCCTGTAGACGAGCGAGGCGTAGCCACGGACGCCGTTGGCGAATTCGGTGACGCGCAGCGGGTAACGGTCTTCCTGCACGACCTCTGTCGCGATCTGGGGCAGAGGGGGCAGGGGGAGAGGGATGTCCTGCGCCGTGGCGAGCCCTGCTGCCAGCAGCAAGGGGCCGGACACGATAGCGGTGCGTAAGCTCATGGGGCTCAATTTTTCCGGTCGGCGATTCACGCTGATGGTACACCGGGGAGTGCGCCGCACGGTGCAGGGGGGCTGTCCCTTCTTTTTGGGGGGCGGGGGGAGGGGAGGAATGTGGCGCAGCGTTGAACGAGGCCGTGCTCTATTCGAGCTGACCGTTGGTGGATAAGACGGTCACGTTCTCGGGCAGGAAGGCGGTAGAGATGGCCACCGCCGCGT
>CBKZAG010000339.1:0-2485 GCA_966692625.1 uncultured Comamonadaceae bacterium | reverse complement strand
GGCGGCAAGGGGAACCCACCATGTTCAAGGCCATTGCCTCGCTGCCGCGCACCGTCTGGCTCATCGGGCTCATCAGCCTGGTGAACGATTCGGCCTCTGAACTGGTGTACCCGCTGGTGCCGCTGTACCTGACCTCGGTACTGATGGCTGGCCCCCGGGCGCTGGGCATCATCGAAGGCATTGCCGAGGCCACGGCCAGCCTGCTCAAGCTGTTTTCTGGCATGGTGGTGGACCGCACACGCCGCAGCAAGCCCTGGATCGTGGTGGGCTACGGTCTGGCGGCGCTGGGGCGCCCGCTCACGGCCTTCGTCACCAGCTGGCCGGGGCTGCTGGCCATCCGCTTTGCGGACCGGGTGGGCAAGGGGTTGCGCACGTCGCCGCGCGACGCCCTGCTGGCGGGCAGTGTGGACGCCAGCCGCCGTGGCCTGGCCTTTGGCGTGCACCGCGCCATGGACAACGCGGGCGCGGTGATTGGCCCGCTGCTGGCCGCCCTGTTGCTGGCCAGCGGCGTGGCGCTGCGCGACGTGTTCCTTTGGACCCTGGTGCCCGCCTTGGTGTGCCTGGCACTGGCGGGCATGCTGCGGGAGCCGCAGACCACGCAGCCCGTGCCGCCACGCTCACCGCTGGCAAACGGTTGGGCAGGCGGGCTGGCGGCCATGCCTGCCACCTACCGGCGTTACCTGGTGGTGGTGGCGCTGTTCACGCTGGGCAACTCGTCGAACATGTTTTTGCTGTTGCGGGCCAGCGAACTGGGGGTGCCGCAGGCACAGATACCCCTGCTGTGGGCGGCGGTGTCGGCCATTGCCATGCTGTTTTCGGCGCCGCTTTCGGCCCTGTCAGACAAACTGGGGCGGCGCAGCCTGCTGCTGGCCGGTTACCTGGCCTACGCCCTGTTCTACCTGGCCATGGGCACGTGGCAACTGCACGGCGTGGCGCTGTACGGGCTGTTTGCGTTTTACGGGCTGTTCCTGGCCGCCACCGAGGGCGTGGAAAAAGCCCTGGTGGCCGACCTGGCCCCCGAAGGCCTGCGCGGCAGCGCGTTCGGCTGGTTCAACATGACGGCGGGCGCCATGCTGTTGCCCGCGTCGGTGGTGTTCGGGTGGATTTACCAGGGCGTGTCGGGCAGCGCGGCGTTCTGGTTTTCAGCAGCATGCGCCACGGCGGCGGCGATGCTGCTGAGGTGGTGGGTGCGGTGAATCAAGCCACCGACTCCTCCAGCACAGTCTGGTTGAACTGGGACATGACTGCGGTCCAGTGCGCCAGCTGGGACGCCACATGCTGCTCAAGCTCGGCGGGTGAACTGGTTTTCACGTACGCGCCTTCTTGCTGCATGTGCTCTACCAAGCCCGCTGCGCCCAACGCCCGGTTCAGGGCCTGATTCAGCCGTTCAACAATCCACTCTGGGGTTTCGGCGGGCGCAAACAAGGCGTACCACTGGTGAATGTCGAGCATGCCCAGGCCCAGCTCTTCAAAGGTGGGCACGTCAGGCAGCAACGGCAACCGTTCGGTTCCTGCAACCGCCAGTGGCCGCACCTTGCCCGTGCGCAGGTAAGGCATGGCCGTGAACAGGCTGGGCACCATCCATTGCGCCTGTCCTTTCATCAGTGCATTGATGGCTGGCGCAGCGCCAGCGTAGGTCAGGCCTTCGGCCTTGCAACCATAGTGCTGCAACATGATCTCGGCGGCCAAGTGCGGCACCGTGCCTTCACCCGCAGATGCATAGACCATGTTCTGCGACGACGATTGCAGCGCATCGACCAGTTGACCCAATGAACGGATGGACGACTGGGCGCTGACCACCAGCACGCTGGGCGAATACCCGACCATGCCCACCGGCTTGAAGTCGGTGACCGGGTCGTAGCGCAGCGTCTGCATGGCGGGGTTGATGCCGTGGGTGGCGATGTACCCGAACATGAGCGTGTGACCGTCGGGCACAGCGGCGGCGACGTATTCGGCCGCAACGCTGCCGTTGGCGCCGGTGCGGTTGTCAACCATGACGGACTGGTCCAGCACGGGCCCCAGGTGTCTTGCGAGCAGGCGTGCAATCGTGTCGTTGCCGCCGCCTGCACTGGTGGGCACGATGATGCCCAGGTCCCGCAGCGGAAAGACCTTCGCATCCGCGCCCTCACCCGCTTCAGCAGGCGTGGGCGGGAACACGTAATCGGGCAGGTGCAGTTCGCCCTCCAGTATCTTGCGCGCGGTTCGCACCAGCGCGGCCTTCTGCACGGCGGCCTCCAGGCCCTCGCCGCTGATCTCCACTTCAAGATCGATCTGCCCCTGCGGATGGAGAACGGAGATGGGGTGGCGCCCAGGCGCCAGCACCTGGCCGGACGCGACGGTGCCAGGCAACGCGAACGCGGTGCTCACGCCGATGGCCCCCGTGACCGCATGGGAAGCGTGGCAGCGGTGGGGTGTGAAGTAGCGCGAGACGATGCTTTCTGCAGCGTCCCCAGGGCTGACGATGACAGGTTTGGGAACGACGCTG
>CBKZAG010000338.1:0-2488 GCA_966692625.1 uncultured Comamonadaceae bacterium | reverse complement strand
TAGCCGCGCGCGTTGAAGTTGCCCTGCGCGTCGAAGTCCGTCAGCGGGAACGACAACAGGCCGGAGGACATGATGTTCTTGAGGTCTTGAGGATGCATGGTGCGGGGCTCGCTTTCGTCTGAGGAAATAGGTAAATGCTTGAAAAGGCGTTTCAGAAACGCGGCTGTTGTCCGGTGAAGGCCGGGTCGTACTTGCGCATCTGCGCCAGATCGTCGCGGTTGCGGATGGTGGTGTTCAGGTAGTTGTCGTGCAGGCGTGCCAGGGCCTCGCGGTCCAGCGTCACGCCCAGGCCGGGGGTGGTCGTCACGCGCAGGCTGCCGTCCTCGAACTTCAGGCGTCCGCCCTGCACCACCTCGTCGTCCTGCCAGGGGTAGTGCGTGTCGCAGGCGTAAGACAGCAACGGCACCGACGCGGCCAGGTGGGTCATGGCCATCAGGCTGATACCCAGATGGGAGTTGGAGTGCATGGACAGGCCCAGGCCGAAGGTCTCGCACATCAGCGCCAGGCGCTGGGTGGCACGCAGGCCGCCCCAGTAGTGGTGGTCGCTGAGCACGATCTTCACCGGGCAGCCCATCTCGGCGTTGCGGCGGAATTCCTTCAGGTCGGTGACCACCATGTTGGTGGCCAGCGGCACGTCGCACGCCTTGGCCACGGCGGCCATGCCGTCCAGGCCGGGCGCGGGGTCTTCGTAATACTCCAGCACGCCGCGCAGCTGTTCCAGAATGCGCAGGCTGGTGGCCACGCTCCAGTTGGCGTTGGGGTCGATGCGCAGCGGCGCGCCAGGAAAGGCCTGCGCCAACGCCAGAATGCCTGCGGCCTCTTGCTCGGGCGGCAGCGCACCGGCTTTCAGCTTGATGCTCTTGAAGCCGTACTGCCCGATCATGCGGCGGGCCTGCGCCACCAGCTGTTCGGGGGTGACGGCCTCGCCCCAGGGGTCAGGGGCGTAGGACTTTTCAATGTGCTCGGCGTACTTGTAGAACAGGTAGGCGCTGAAGGGCACGGCGTCGCGCGCGGCGCCGCCCAGCAGGTCCACCACAGGCGCGTTGGCCAGCTGACCCTGCAAGTCCATCATGGCAACTTCAAACGCGCTGATCACCTTGGCCACCGTCTTGGACACGTGCGTGCCCGGCGCCAGCGAGATTTGCGTGCCCAGGAACTCCGATGAAGCGGCCTGCGGCGGCGCCACCAGCGCAGCGACGCGCGTCTCCATCTCGTTGAGCGCCCAGGGCGACAGACCGTTGAGCGCAGGCGCGGCCTTGGCCAGCGCCTCCAGCATGGGCAGGTCGCCGTAGCTTTCGTTGATGCCAACCAGGCCCGAGTCGGTTTCGATCTCGATGATCGAGCGCAGCGCCCACGGCTCGTGGATGCCCGCCGCGTTGAGCAGCGGCGGGTCGCGGAACGCGATGGGCGTGACGCGGACGTGGCGAATGGCGTGAGACGTCATGACCACCTCAGCTCAACAGCAGGCCGGGCAGCCAGAGCGACAGCGCGGGGATGTAGGTGACCGCGATCAACACCAGCAGCAGCGCGAAGAAGAAGGGCACGAGCGCCTTGACCACCTGCTCCATCTGCAGCTTGGCCACCGCCGCGCCGACAAAGAGCACGCCACCCACGGGCGGGGTGATCAGGCCGATGCCCAGGTTCACCATCATGATCATGCCGAAGTGCACCGGGTCCACGCCAATGCTCTTGATGACCGGCAGCAGGATGGGCGTGAGGATCAGGATCAGCGGCGCCATGTCCATCAGCGTGCCCAGCACCAGCAGCAGCAGGTTGATGAGCGCCAGGATCACATAGCGGTTGTCCGACAGCGTTGTCAACGCGGTGGTGATCTGCAGCGGGATCTGCATCAGCGTCATGATGTAGCCAAAGCTCGCGGCAAACGCGATCAGGATCATCACGATCGACAGCGTCTTCACCGTGCGGTGCACCAGCTTGGGCGTCTCGGCCCACTTGTAGTCGCGGTAGATGAACATCGTGACGAAGAAGGCCCAGAGCACCGCGATGGACGCCGACTCGGTGGGCGTGAACACGCCGCTCAAGATGCCGCCCAGGATGATGACCATGGTCATCAGGCCCCACAGCGCGTCGGCACAGATCTTCAGCGCCTGGCGCATCGGAATCACCTCGCCCTTGGGGTATTGCTTCTTGCGCGCCGTCCACAGGCACAACACCGCCAGCGTGGCGCCCAGCAGCAGACCGGGCAGCACACCGGCAATGAACAGCGCCGCAATGGACACCGTGCCGCCAGCCGCCAGCGAATAGATGACCGCGTTGTGGCTGGGCGGAATGAGGATGGCCTGCACCGAGCCCGACACCGTGACCGCCGTCGCGAAGTCGCGCGGGTAGCCCTTCTTTTCCATCTCGGGGATCAGCACGGTGCCCACCGACGCCGTGTCGGCCATGGAGGAACCCGAGATGGCGCCGAAGAAAGTGGAGGCCAGGATGTTCACCAGCGACAGGCCGCCGCGAATGAAACCGACCAGCA
>CBKZAG010000337.1:0-2496 GCA_966692625.1 uncultured Comamonadaceae bacterium | reverse complement strand
TGGGGGGTTTTTTCGTTGGCGGCCACCGCGTCTTCTCCCCACCCCCCCCCGCCTCCCACCCCCTCCCCCCCCGCCCCCCCAGGCCTGCCGCAGCAAGCGACGTCTCACGCAAACACATTTTTGCCCGCACAGATGACGCCAGCCAGAGACTCTGCGAGAATTAACGTTTACGTAAACGTCAATCAACTTTCACAGGAGCAAACCATGCAAGACCCCATCGTCATCGTCGGCGCAGCACGCACCCCCATGGGGGCTTTTCAGGGCGACTTTTCCTCGCTGGCCGCGCACGATCTGGGCGGTGCAGCCATCCAGGCCGCCTTGCAGCGTGCGGGCGTGGCGCCCGAGCTGGTGACCGAGGTGATCTTCGGTAACTGCCTGATGGCAGGCCAGGGCCAGGCCCCGGCGCGTCAGGCGGCGTTCAAGGGTGGCCTGCCCAAGAGCGCTGGTGCTGTCACGCTCAGCAAGATGTGCGGTTCCGGCATGCGCGCAGCCATGTTTGCGCACGACATGCTGCTGGCGGGCAGCCACGAAGTGCTGGTGGCCGGGGGTATGGAAAGCATGACCAATGCACCCTACCTGCTGCCCAAGGCGCGCGGCGGTTACCGCATCGGCCACGACCGCATCTTCGACCACATGATGCTCGACGGCCTGGAAGACGCCTACCAGCCCGGTCGCAGCATGGGCACCTTCGGTGAAGACTGCGCGGCCAAGTACAGCTTCAGCCGCGAGCAGCAGGACGCCTTTGCCACCGAAAGCGTCAAGCGCGCCCAACGCGCCACGCAAGACGGCAGCTTTGCCACCGAGATCACCCCCGTGACGGTGAAGGAGCGCACGGGCGAGCGCGTGGTCAGCATCGACGAAGGCCCGGGCAAGATCAAGCTGGACAAGATCCCTGCGCTCAAGCCCGCCTTCAAGAAGGACGGCACCATCACTGCCGCGTCCAGCTCCAGCATCAACGACGGCGCCGCTGCGTTGGTGATGATGAAGGCGTCCACCGCGCAGCGCCTGGGCTGCCAGCCGCTGGCACGCATCGTGGCGCACGCCACGCACGCGCAGGAGCCGGAGTGGTTCTCCACCGCGCCGGTGGGCGCGAGCCAGCAGGTGCTGGCCAAGGCGGGCTGGAGCGTGGGCGACGTGGACCTGTGGGAAATCAACGAGGCCTTCGCCGTGGTGCCCATGGCGCTGATGGCTGAGCTGAACGTTCCGCACGAGAAGGTCAACGTCAATGGCGGTGCCTGCGCGCTGGGCCATCCCATCGGCGCCAGCGGCGCGCGCATCATGGTCACGCTCATCCACGCGTTGAGGGCGCGAGGCCTGAAGAAGGGCGTGGCCACGCTGTGCATTGGCGGTGGCGAGGCCACGGCGGTGGCGCTGGAACTGCTGTAAGGAACGGCCATGTTGCTGACCCAAGACCAGGAAATGATCCGTGACGCCGTGCGCGCCTTCGTACAGGAAGAGTTGTGGCCGCATGCCGCCAAGTGGGACAAGGAGCACCACTTTCCCAAGGAGGCCCATAAGGGCCTGGCGGCGCTGGGCGCCTACGGCATTTGCGTCCCCGAGGAACTGGGCGGTGCTGGCCTGGACTACCTGACCCTGGCGCTGGTGCTGGAAGAGATCGCCGCCGGTGACGGTGGCGTGAGCACCGCCATCAGCGTGACCAACTGCCCGGTCAACGCCATCCTCATGCGCTATGGCAACGACGCGCAGAAGGCGAAGTGGCTGGCCCCGCTGGCGCGCGGCGAAATGCTGGGGGCCTTCTGCCTGACCGAGCCGCACGTGGGGTCTGACGCATCGGCCCTGCGTACCACCGCCGTGCGTGAGGGCGACAGCTACGTCATCAACGGTGTCAAGCAGTTCATCACCAGCGGCAAGAACGGCGACGTGGCCATCGTGATCGCGGTGACGGACAAGGCTGCTGGCAAGAAAGGCATGAGCGCCTTCCTGGTACCCACCGCCACGCCGGGCTATGTGGTGGCGCGGCTGGAGGACAAGCTGGGCCAGCACAGCAGCGACACCGCGCAGATCAACTTTGACCAGTGCCGCATTCCTGCCGAAAACCGCATTGGCGAGGAGGGGGAGGGCTACAAGATTGCCTTGAGCGCGCTGGAAGGTGGACGCATTGGCATTGCCGCGCAGAGCGTGGGCATGGCGCGCAGCGCGCTGGACGTGGCGATCGACTACGCCAAGCAGCGCGAGGCTTTCGGCACCGCCATCTTCAACCACCAGGCGGTGGGGTTCCGCCTGGCCGAATGCGCCACGCGGCTGGAAGCGGCGCGCCAGCTCATCTGGCACGCGGCCAGCCTGCGCGACGCGGGGCGCCCCTGCCTGAAGGAGGCTGCCATGGCCAAGTTGTTTGCCAGCGAGGTGGCTGAACAGGTCTGCTCCGTAGCCATCCAGACACTGGGCGGCTACGGCGTGGTGAGCGACTTCCCCGTGGAGCGCATCTACCGCGACGTGCGCGTGTGCCAGATCTACGAAGGCACCAGCGACGTGCAG
>CBKZAG010000336.1:0-2530 GCA_966692625.1 uncultured Comamonadaceae bacterium | reverse complement strand
GCCATGAAAGCCGCCCGCTTTTACTTTGCCTACTTTTGGTTCTCACGCGTCACCGACGGAAGAGAGAGTCGAGCGTAGGCAAAAAAGGCCCGCAGCCCTCAAAAAACCGTCGGTGAACCCGGCGGTTTTTTTTTGGCCTTCGTCCCTTCGTTCTTTACCCATTCCATCCACGATTCCCAACCTTCAGGAGCAGCACGATGAGCAAGTCCACCACGAAGTCCGGCGCCACCGACGTCTGGTATGCGCACCCCGCAGACCGCACCAGCCAGACCGACGACCAACGCATCCAGGACATCACCGTGTTGCCTCCGCCCGAACACCTGATCCGCTTCTTTCCCATCCGTGGCACCGCCATCGAGAAGCTCATCGCCCAGACCCGCAAGTCCATCCACGACATCCTGCACGGCAAGGACGACCGCCTGCTGGTGATCATCGGGCCGTGTTCCATCCACGACCCTGCAGCAGCGCTGGACTACGCCCGCCGCCTGAAGGAAATGCGCGAGAAGTACAGCGATACGCTGGAAGTCGTGATGCGTGTCTACTTCGAGAAGCCGCGCACCACGGTGGGTTGGAAGGGCCTCATCAACGACCCGTACCTGGACGAGAGCTACCGCATTGACGAGGGCCTGCGCATTGCGCGCCAGTTGCTCATCGAGATCAATCGCCTGGGCCTGCCGGCCGCCAGCGAGTTCCTGGACGTGATCTCGCCGCAGTACATCGGCGACCTGATCGCCTGGGGGGCCATCGGCGCGCGCACCACCGAAAGCCAGGTGCACCGCGAACTGGCGTCCGGCCTGTCGGCGCCCATCGGGTTCAAGAACGGCACCGACGGCAACATCAGAATAGCCACCGACGCTATCCAGGCGGCGGCACGCGGGCACCACTTCCTGTCGGTCCACAAGAACGGCCAGGTGGCGATCGTGCAGACCAACGGCAACAAGGACTGCCACGTGATTCTGCGCGGTGGCAAGACACCGAACTACGACGCGGCCAGCGTGGCCGCCGCTTGCAAGGAGCTGGAAGCCTCCAAGCTGCCGCCCACCCTGATGGTGGACTGCAGCCATGCCAACAGCAGCAAGCAGCACGAACGGCAAGTGGATGTGGCGCGCGACATTGCCGCACAAATCTCAGGGGGGTCGCGCCACATTTTCGGGGTGATGGTGGAAAGCCACCTCAAGGGCGGTGCCCAGAAGTTCACGCCTGGCAAGGACGACGTCGGCCAGTTGGAATACGGCAAGAGCATCACCGACGCCTGCATCGACTGGGACGCTTCGGTGCAGGTGCTGCAGACGCTGAGCGACGCGGTGCGCGCGCGGCGCGGCTGATGGCGGGTTGAGGGCTTGTACCGGGTGGGGCATCTGGGCACAATCGACCCAGATGCCGCAACCGTCACAGAGGACCGATACATGCGCAGCCAAGTGATCGTCAGCTGGGGAGAGACCGCGACCTACACCTTCGACTTGGACGAGGTGCAGCCCATGCCCCACGACATGGCCAGGTCGTGGCTGGACCAGCAGTTCACCGAGCTGGGTTGCGAACCCATTCGCCTGACGGGCAAGGTGCTGCTGGCTGACAAGGTGCTGGCGGTGGCACAGGCGGTGGGGCAGAGCCGCTTTGCGGATGAAGCCCACCGCGCTTGGGCGAATGTGTACGCCCGCGCGGTGAGCGCCATGCTGGCCAAGCCCGTGGTGCGGGTGGACGTGGCTGCCTTGACCGTCAGCTACTGAGCATTTCTGCGCAGTTCACCAAGGTCAAGGGCGCAGGGCGTCCAGCAGCTTCTGGTGCACCCCACCAAAGCCGCCATTGCTCATGCAAAGGATGTGATCGCCCGGCTTGGCTGCTGTCACCACTTGTTGCACGAGCGCATCGATGCGGTCAGCCACCAGTGCGCGCTCGCCCATGGGCGCCAACGCTTCTGATGCGTCCCAGTCCAGCCCGGCGCTGTGGCAGAAGGCCAGATTGGCGTGTTCCAGGCTCCAGGGCAGTTGTGACTTCATCGTGCCCAGCTTCATGGTGTTGGAGCGTGGTTCGAACACCGCGAGGATGCGCGCCTGCGATTGACCTTGCTGGTCGAGCTGGCGGCGCAGGCCGTCCACCGTGGTGCGGATGGCCGTGGGGTGGTGGGCGAAGTCGTCGTACACGGTGATGGCGCCCTGTGGGTGTTCGATCTGCCCGCGCACTTCCATGCGGCGCTTCACGTTCTGGAACAGGCCCAGGGCTTCAGCAGCCAGGGCGGGTGACACACCCACATGTTCTGCCGCCGCAATGGCAGCCAGTGCGTTGAGCTGGTTGTGCGTGCCGCTCAGGTTCCAGCGCACCCGCGCCACTTCGCGGCCCTGTTGCAGCACGGCAAAGTCGTTGGCCTCGCCCTCGGCGCAAAAGTCGCTCACCGCCGCGCCGAAGCTGCGCTGCTCGCTCCAGCAGCCCATGTGCAGCACTCGCGCAAGGCTTTCTTCCAGGCCGTTGAACACTACGCGTCCTTGGGACGGCACGGTGCGCACCAGGTGGTGGAACTGGCGTTCGATCGCGG
>CBKZAG010000335.1:0-2546 GCA_966692625.1 uncultured Comamonadaceae bacterium | reverse complement strand
GATTCGCTCACCGGCCGCTACCTGCTGCACGCGATGAAGCACCCGCTGAAGCCGCGCCGCGTGGTCGAGCACGCGGGCGAACGGGTGGAACTGCGCGGCGCCGACCTGCACAACCTGCAGGACGTGGACATCGACCTGCCGCTCAAGCGCCTGGTGGTGGTGACCGGCGTCTCCGGCTCCGGCAAGTCCACCCTGGCGCGCGACGTGCTGCTGCACAACGTGCAGGCGGCGGTGCAGCAGCGCGCCACCAAGGCGGGCCGCGACGCCGACGACCGGGGCAAGCACCCCAAGTGGAGCGGCTGCAGCTCGCTGGACGGCTACCAGGCGATCGACCGCGTGCTGGAGGTGGACCAGACCCCGATCGGCAAGACGCCGCGCTCCTGCCCGGCCACCTACATCGGCTTCTGGGACACCATCCGCAAGCTCTACGCCGAAACGCTGGAAGCCAAGGCACGCGGCTACGCGCCGGGGCGCTTCAGCTTCAACACGGGCGATGGCCGCTGCCCCACCTGCGAAGGGCAGGGCATGCGTACCATCGAGATGAGCTTTCTGCCCGACGTGAAAGTGCCCTGCGAGGCCTGCCACGGCGCGCGCTTCAACCCCGAGACGCTGGCCGTCACCTGGCGCGGCAAGAGCATTGGCGACGTGCTGCGCATGGAAGTGGACGAGGCCGTGGACTTCTTCGCGTCCATGCCCAGCATCGCCCACCCGCTGCAACTGCTCAAGGACGTGGGGCTGGGCTACCTGACTTTGGGCCAGCCATCACCCACGCTCAGCGGCGGCGAGGCGCAGCGCATCAAGCTCGTTACCGAGCTCACCAAGGTGCGCGACGAAGTGGGGCGGCGCGGCCAGAAGGCGCCGCACACCCTGTACGTGCTCGACGAGCCCACCGTCGGCCTGCACATGGCCGACGTGGACAAACTCATCCGCGTGCTGCACCGCCTGGTCGATGGCGGGCACAGCGTGGTGGTCATCGAGCACGACCTGGACGTGATCGCCGAAGCCGACTGGATCATCGACCTGGGCCCCGAAGGCGGCCAGGCCGGTGGGCGCATCGTGGCCGCCGCGCCGCCAGAGGAACTGGTGCGGTTGGGTACGCATACGGGCAGGGCGTTGGGGCCGGTGTTGGCGCGGGGGTGATGGATGGGGACGCTCGGGGCAGAGAACTTCGGCGGTTTCCACCCCAGCCCCAACCCGAACGGGGGCGTTGAGCAGACTGTCATCCGCGAATATTTAGGTTACCTAATGCGTGGTTTTGTGCCTGCCTCCCCTGAACGGGGGATGTGCTTGGGTAGCTCTTGAGGGCAGAATGTGTGTCGTCTAAAACTAGTTAGGCCGCACTATCCCATGCACATAGTCATCGCCAGGCACGGAAAACCGAACTTACGCCGCCGAGGCTGGATAACGCCGCGCCAGATGGATGAGTGGATTTATGCGTACAACCAGGCCGATGTCATTCTTGATGGCATTCCTAATGACATAGTAAAAATCGCCAGCACTTCGGGCGTTATCGTCGCCAGCACACTACCGAGGTGCATACAGTCCGCGCAGCATCTCAGCCCTAACAGGGCATTTCTAACCGAAGGCATATTTTGCGAAGCTGGTCTTCCGTATCCCAATTGGAATTTTCCAAAATTGCCTCTTCCAGTCTGGAACGCAATATTTCGGCTTGCTTGGTTTCGCGGTTTCTCCGCCAACGCGGAATCATTTACTCAGGCTACAGCGCGAGCGCATACCGCTGCCGAGAGGCTAATGGAGCTTGCCAAAAAATTCGATTCGGTATTTCTCGTAGGTCATGGCATCATGGCAATGCTAATTGCAAAACATCTTTTGGCGTGCGGCTGGTCTGGCCCCAAGCGTCCCGTCGGCAAGTATTGGCAATGCAGTGTCTACCGTGCGGCCTAACCCATCGTTGCAGGGGACGCTCCGCCTATCGGCGGCGCGCCCCTGAACTCAGACGTTCGGCATCACATTCCATCCAGGGCTGACACATGAAATCACTCCAAACATTCGTGGTCCTCGTTCTAATGGCTGTCGCGTCGATATCCCAAGCGCAAACCAATAGCCGTGAGCGCGATATCTTGATGAAAATCTTTGAAGAGACGATTCGCCCTTCAGCCGTAAAAGCAGTAACGATGGGCTTTGGTGGAAGCATTAGCCGGATGCTCGATCCCGACAGGAAGGAAAACCCTGACACGGCACCGGAGAAATGGAGTGAAATTGCCAAGGAATACGAGGCTGAAGCGGGACGCATTCTTGGTCAGCCCGGTGGGTTTTCGTCCCTCATGGCTAAAGAACTCGCAGCAGACCTTTCCAACGAAGAACTTCGGGAGGTCATCGCTTTTCTGAACTCCACGGCTGGACAAAAGTACACGTACTCAACCAGCGAGCGAATGCGAACATTGCTTTCGAGTGGTGAAGCCCGGGCCGTCTTCGCCTCCTCGATGCTGCAACTATATGCAGCGAAGACAAGAATTCTTGGGAACAAGCATGGCTTGAAGGTGGCCCATATGCCACTACAGGTGCGGTGATGCCGAACTCTTCAT
>CBKZAG010000334.1:0-2549 GCA_966692625.1 uncultured Comamonadaceae bacterium | reverse complement strand
TACCCCACGGCCTTGCTGCCACTGCCCGCCTTCCTGTGCGCCACGGCGATTGCCGTCATGGCCCTGCTGGAACTTGTCAAACGCACGCCGCTGGACCTGGGCCACGGCATGGATGTGGAGTGATGCCATGAGCCCCGAAGGTTTGGCTTTCATCGTCTTCGTGGCCGGCATGCTGGTGCTCATGGGCATCGGCATGAACATGGCCTTGGCACTCGTCATCACCGGCGCAGGCATGGCCTGGGTGCTGGACTTCTGGGACACGCAGTTGCTGGCCCAGAACCTGGTGGCCGGGGTAGACAGCTTCCCACTGCTCGCGGTGCCCTTCTTCATTCTGGCGGGCGAACTCATGAACGCGGGCGGCATCAGCCGCCGGATCATCGCCATGGCGCAGGCCTGGGTGGGCCACATTCATGGCGGGCTGGGCTTCGTGGCCATCGGCGCTGCGGTGCTCATGGCCAGCATGAGCGGCTCTGCCCTGGCAGACACCGCTGCGCTGGCCACCATCCTGCTGCCCATGATGCGCCAGCAGGGCTACCCCATGAACACGTCAGCCGGGCTGATCGCGTCTGGCGGCATCATCGCGCCCATCATCCCGCCGTCCATGCCCTTCGTCATTTACGGCGTCACCACCAACACCTCCATCTCGGCCTTGTTCCTCTCGGGCATCGTACCGGGGTTGATCATGGGTACGGGCCTCATCCTGGCCTGGAAGTGGGTACTGCGCCGCATCGATCTGCCAGCGGGCGACCCCATGCCCATGAAAGACCGCCTGCTCACCACGGCCAAGGCCTTCTGGGCGCTGCTCATGCCCCTCATCATCATTGGCGGCATGAAGAGCGGCATATTCACCCCCACCGAAGCCGCCGTGGTGGCCGCCTTCTACGCCCTGGTGGTGGCACTCTTCATCCACCGGGAAATGCAGCTCACGCAGCTCGGCGACGTGCTGGTGCGCGCGGCCAAGACCACGGCCATCGTGATGTTCCTGTGCGCAGGCGCCCAGGTGGCCAGCTACATGATCACCCTGGCCGACCTGCCCGGCGTGCTGACCCAGTGGCTGGGCCCGCTGGTAGAAAGCCCGCGCCTGCTCATGGCGGTGATGATGCTGGCCCTGGTGCTCATCGGCACCGCGCTCGACCTCACGCCCACCATCCTCATCTTCGCGCCGGTCATGCTGCCCATCGCCGTCAAGGCGGGCATAGACCCGGTGTATTTCGGGCTGATGTTCGTGCTCAACGGCGCCATCGGCCTCATCACCCCACCCGTGGGCACGGTGCTCAACGTGGTGGCTGGTGTGGGCAGGCTCTCGCTGCACCAGGTGATCAAGGGCGTGAACCCCTTCCTGTTCACCTACGTGCTGATCCTCGCCCTTTTCGTCGTTTTCCCCCAGATCGTGACCGCGCCTGTGGCGTGGATGCGCTGATCGCCTCTCGCAACCTCCAAGGAGACATCCATGAACCTGTTCCGCCGGACCCTCGTCACCACCGCTGCCGCGCTCGCGCTGGCAACGCCCTTCATTGCCCAGGCGCAGGACATCAAGCCGCGCATCATCCGCTTTGGTTACGGCCTGAACGAGCAGAGCAACCAGGGGCGCGCCGTCAAGCTATTCGCCGAACAGGTGGAAAAGGCCTCTGGCGGCAAAATGCGTGTGCGCGCCATTGGTGCAGCAGCCCTCGGCCCTGACACGCAGATGCAGAACGCCCTCATCGGCGGTGCCCAGGAAATGATGGTCGGCTCGACCGCCACGCTGGTAGGCATCACCAAGGAAATGGCGCTGTGGGACACCCCCTTCCTCTTCAACAACGCCAAGGAAGCCGACGCCCTGCTGGACGGCCCGTTGGGTGAGAAGGTCAAGGCCAAGCTGCAGGAAAAGGGTCTGGTCGGCCTGGTCTACTGGGAAAACGGCTTCCGCAACCTCACCAACAGCAAGCGCCCCATCCAGAAGATGGAAGACCTGGCCGGCATCAAGCTGCGCGTGATGCAAAACAACGTGTTCCTGGACAGCTTCAAGTCCCTGGGCACCAACGCCGTGCCCATGGCCTTCTCTGAACTGTTCGGCGCGCTGGAAACCGGCACCGTCGATGGCCAGGAGAACCCCTACAACACCATCCTGTCCAGCAAGTTCTACGAAGTCCAGAAGTACCTGACCGTGACCAACCACGTCTACAGCCCGTGGATCGTGCTGGTCAGCAAGAAGTGGTGGGACGGCCTGTCGAACGACGAGCGCAACGTGCTGGCGAACGCCGCGAAGAAGAGCCGCGATTTCGAGCGCAAGGACACGCGCGAGGAAGCCGCCAAGGCACTGGCCGAGCTGAAGGCCAAGGGCATGCAGGTCAATGAGCTGTCGGCGGCCGAAGCCAACCGCATGCGCAGCAAGTTGACGCAGGTGAACGCCAGCATCGCCGCCAACGTCGGCCAGGACCTCTGGAACGAAGTGCAGGCCGCGGTCGACAAGGCGCGCGCCAGCAGCAAGTAAGCGGCAAGCGCCTCGCGGCGCTTCTGTCGCAGGGTGGGCGCCTCGCCCACCCTGGCAGCGGCATCAGGCGGCGGAC
>CBKZAG010000333.1:0-2561 GCA_966692625.1 uncultured Comamonadaceae bacterium | reverse complement strand
TCACACAGACGCCACAGACCTGTCACAGCGTTTTCACAGACGAACAGCAAGCTACCCGCTGCTGTTCAACCACCTGTGAGTGACCACTGTGACCCAAGACATCCGCCCCAGCGCGCTCTTCAACGACGAAGATTCCAACACCTCCCGCAACGCCGCTTTTGAGCAGGTGCTTGACGCGCGCCTGAGCCGCCGCAGCCTGCTGCGCGGTGGTGCAGGCGTGGCCGGTGCCGCCAGCCTGGGCACGGCAGCACTGTCTGGCTGTGCAACCACCAGCGGCCCTGCGGCCGCAGTGACCGCCCTGGGCTTCAAGGCCGTGGCCAAGAGCACCGCAGACGTGCTGACCGTGCCCGAAGGCTACACAGCGCAGGTGCTGTACGGCCTGGGCGACCCACTCACCGCCAGCACCCCGGCCTTCAAGAACGACGGCACCGATGACAACTGGGGCCACCGCGCAGGGGACCACCACGACGGCCTGGAATGGTTTGGTCTGGACGCCAGCGGCAACCCTTCCGACACCTTCAATTCGCGCGGGCTGCTGGCCGTCAACCACGAAGCCACCACCGACGAAAAGCTCTCGTCCTTCTTCATCCACGCCAACGGCGGCACCGCAACGCTTCCCCGCCCAGCGGCCGAGGTGGACAAGGAGCTGATGATCCACGGCCTGTCCGTGGTGGAAGTGCAGTCGGATGGCAAGCGTTGGACCTACAAGAACAGCTCGCCGTTCAACCGCCGCATCACCACGATGACTGAGGCCATCATCACCGGCCCGGCCCGTGGCACCGAACACGTCGTCACCAAATACAGCCCGGACGGCACCAAGGCCCGTGGCACGTTGAACAACTGCGGCACCGGCCGCACGCCCTGGGGCACCTTTGTGTCAGGTGAAGAGAACTGGTTCGGCTACTTCTTCCGCGACGCGCAGGACGATGACCGCCGCAAGAAAGACAAACAGGTACAAGCCCTGAACCGTTACGGTCGCAAGGCTGGTGCCGCGAGCCGCCATGGCTGGGAAAGCGCTGGCAGCGACGACCGCTTCGTGCGCTGGAACAACGGTGCTCTGGCCGCTTCCGCCAAGGAAGACTACCGCAACGAGATGAACACCTTCGGCTACGTGGTGGAACTCGACCCCTACAACCCCAAGGAAGTGTTGCGCAAGCGTACCGCCCTGGGCCGCTTTGCCCACGAGGCCGTGGCCTTCGCCAAGCCCGTGGCTGGCCAGCCCATCGTCGCCTACATGGGTGACGACGCCCGTGGCGAGTACATCTACAAGTACGTGTCCGACGCCAAGTGGGACCCGGCCGATGCCAAACCCGCCAACCGCCTGGCCGCTGGCGACAAGTACCTGGACAAAGGCACCCTGTACGCCGCGCGCTTCAAGGACGACGGCACTGGCGAATGGCTGGAACTGTCCATGAACAACCCGGTGCTGGCCAACAGCTCGTACTTCGAGTTCAAGAGCAACGCCGACATGGCCATCTTCACCCGTCTGGCCGCCGACGCTGTGGGCGCCACCAAGATGGACCGCCCTGAATGGGGTGGCGTGAATCCGAAGAACGGCGAGGTCTATATCACCCTGACGAACAACAGCAACCGCACCGCCGCCACCACCGACGCCGCCAACCCGCGCGCCTACACCGACATGAAGGGCAGCAAGGAACAGAAGGGCAACGTGCATGGCCACATCGTGCGCTTTGCCGAGTCCGGCCCCGCAGCCATGTCCTTCAAGTGGGACATCTACCTGTTCGCATCCGAAGCCGACGCCGACAAGGCCAACATCAACCTGTCGAACCTGACGGACGAGAACGATCTGTCGTCCCCCGACGGCCTGGTGTTCAGCAAGGCCACCGGCATCTGCTGGATCCAGACGGACGACGGCGCCTACACCGACAAGACGAACTGCATGCTGCTGGCAGCCCTGCCCGGCCAGGTGGGAGACGGTGGGAGCAAGACCCTGCGCCATGGCGACCGCAGCGTCACCACCCACATGGGCAAGGCACAAACACCCGCCACGCTCAAGCGCTTCCTGGTGGGCCCCAAGGGCAGCGAGATCACCGGCATCACCGAAACGCCGGATGGCCGTGCCGTGTTCGTGAACATTCAGCACCCCGGTGAAAACACCAAGATGGCCGACGTGCAGAACCCTGCCAAGTACGAGAGCCAGTGGCCCTCCAACGCAGGTTACGGCGCGGGCAAACGCCCACGCTCCGCCACCATCGTCATCACCAAGAACGACGGCGGCGTGATCGGCAGCTGATCACACAAAAGAGTTCACGTTTCGGGAAAGCGCGTGGGTCCCGCCCACGCATTGACACCGCCAGGGCTTTCGGGCCCCGGCGGTTTTTTTCTTCGCCCCGTCAGATGGGTGTGAGCTTGGCCACGCTGAGCGCCAGCCACTTGGTGCCGTGGCGGGGGAAGCTCACCTGCGCACGGGCATCGTCGCCCTGGCCTTCGACGGTGAGCACCTTGCCCTCGCCAAACTTGTTTTGGAACACCTGCATGCCCGCACTTATGCCGTGGGCGGGCTCGGCCTTCTGCGTGGGCACGGCGCCTGCACCGGTGTA
>CBKZAG010000332.1:0-2561 GCA_966692625.1 uncultured Comamonadaceae bacterium | reverse complement strand
GTGGACAACGAAAAGATGTCCAAGAGCCTGGGCAATTTCTTCACCATCCGCGAGGTGCTGGAGAAGTACGACGCCGAGACCGTGCGCTTCTTCATTCTGCGGGCGCATTACCGCAGCCCGTTGAACTACAGCGACGCTCATCTGGACGATGCCCGTGCGTCGCTCAAGCGCCTGTACACCGCGCTGGACGCCGTGCCCGCAAAGAGCGTGGCCATTGATTGGGCTGAGCCCCATGCCGCGCGTTTCAGGGCCGCCATGGACGACGACTTCGGCACGCCGGAGGCCGTGGCCGTGCTGTTCGACCTGGCGGGTGAGGTGAACCGCAGCCGTTCTGGCGAGCTGGCTGGGTTGCTCAAGGCGCTGGGCGCCACGCTGGGCCTGTTGCAGGAAGGGCCCAAGGCCTTCCTGCAAGGTGGCGGGGCAGTTGGTGGGCTGGACGAGCTAGAGGTTGTTGCGTTGATCGCTTTACGTACCGAAGCCAAGGCCGCCAAGAACTTCGCCGAGGCCGACCGCATTCGTCAGAATTTGCTGGGGCAGGGCGTGGTGCTCAAGGATGGCCCGCAGGGCACCACCTGGGAACGGGTGTAAGGGCAAGATGGCTTCCAGACCCCCCCAGAAGCGTTCCAGCGCCAGCGACTCGGTCATTCCGGTGCCCATGCCGGATGGCGGCCAGCCGCCCGGCTACTGGAGCGATGCCTGCCAGCACCTGATGCAGCGTGACCGCGTGATGAACAAGCTCATCCCGCAGTTCCCGGACGCCTGCCTGTCCTCTCGCGGAGATCCTTTCACCACCCTGGCGCGCAGCGTCGTGGGGCAGCAGATTTCCGTCAAGGCCGCACAGGCTGTGTGGGACCGTTTTGAGCAACTGTTGCCCGAGATGGCCCCCGCCCAACTGCTGCGCCTGAAGGTGGACGACATGCGCGCCGCCGGTCTGAGTGCCCGCAAGGTCGAGTACCTGGTGGACTTGGCACTGCATTTCGACAACGGCATCCTGTGTCCCGATGAGTGGCACGGGATGGACGACGAGGCCATCATCAAGCAATTGGTGGCCATACGGGGCATCGGCCGCTGGACGGCCGAGATGTTCCTCATCTTCTACCTGATGCGCCCCAACGTGCTGCCGCTCGACGATGTCGGGCTCATACGGGGCATCAGCCAGAGCTATTTCTCGGGCGACCCGGTCAGCCGCAGCGACGCGCGGGAAGTGGCCGCCGCCTGGGCACCTTACTGCAGCGTCGCAACTTGGTATATTTGGCGCTCGTTGGACCCGGTGCCGGTGGCCTACTGACGGCCTGCCCGTTCCCCTGCCGCCCCACCCGCGCCCCATAAAGACCACAGGAGTATCACCTTGGCCAAGAAGAATTTTCTGGATTTCGAGCAGCCCATCGCGGAGCTGGAAACCAAGATCGAAGAACTGCGCTACGTTCAGTCTGAGTCTGCGGTCGACATCACCGAAGAGATCGACCAGCTCAGCAAGAAGAGCCAGCAACTTACCAAGGACATCTACAGCAACCTGTCTCCGTGGCAGGTGACCAAGATTGCCCGCCACAGCGACCGCCCCTACACGCTGGACTACGTCAATGAGATCTTCACGCACTTCGTGGAGCTGCATGGCGACCGCCATTTCTCTGACGACTTGAGCATTGTGGGTGGCCTGGCGCGTTTCAATGGCCAGCCCTGCATGGTGCTGGGGCACCAGAAGGGCCGCGACACCAAGGAGCGCACCGTACGCAACTTCGGTATGACGCGCCCCGAGGGCTACCGCAAGGCCCTGCGGCTGATGAGGCTGGCTGAGAAGTTCAAGCTGCCTGTGTTCACCTTTGTGGACACCCCGGGCGCCTACCCCGGCATCGACGCCGAGGAGCGCGGCCAGTCCGAAGCCATCGGCCGCAACATCTTCGAGATGGCGCAACTGGAAGTGCCCATCATCTCCACCATCATTGGTGAAGGTGGTTCGGGTGGTGCCCTGGCCATCTCCGTGGCCGACCAGGTGCTGATGCTGCAGTATTCCGTTTACTCCGTCATCAGCCCCGAGGGTTGCGCGTCCATCCTTTGGAAGACCAGCGAGCGCGCGGCCGATGCCGCCGAGGCGCTGGGCATCACCGCCCACCGCCTGAAGGCGCTGGGTCTGGTGGACAAGATCGTCAACGAGCCTGTGGGCGGCGCCCACCGCGACCACAAGCAGATGGCCGCCTACCTGAAGCGCGCCCTCAACGACGCTTACCGCCAAGTGGCCGACCTGAAGGTGAAGGAGCTGATTGAGCGCCGCCACGAGCGCCTGAACAGCTACGGCCGTTTCACCGACACCAAGGCCGAAGGCCGCCGGGGCTGACCCCGCAGCCCGAGGCATGAGCCGCCCGCCTGGACCCGCGACCGCCTGCGAGGCTGCGTTGCGGGCCTGGGTGGTGCGTCACCCTCTGCCTGTGACGGGCCTGACCCACCCCTGGGCCGTGGCCTACAGCGGCGGGGCCGATTCCACCGCCGTGCTGTTGGCCGCTCACGCCTTGTGGCCGGGGCGGGTGCAGGCCTTTCATGTCCACCACGGTTTGCAAGCTGCTGCA
>CBKZAG010000331.1:0-2626 GCA_966692625.1 uncultured Comamonadaceae bacterium | reverse complement strand
AGCTGCGAGGCCATGACACCGGTTGAATACAAGCTGGGCGGCCAGGGCCTGACGCTGGGCCACGGCTTTGCGCCTTCACCCTTTGGGCGCGCGCTGGTGGCCTGGACGCCGCGCGGCGTGTGCCACTTCGCACTTTGCACGGACGGCGACGAGGCCATGGCGGCGGAGCTGGCCGCGCTCTGGCCCCGTGCCACGCTGGCGCGTGACGACGCCGGGGCTGAGCGATGGCTGCAGCAGATTTTTCCGGCCACGCCCACGCGCGGCACGGTGCATCTGGTGCTGCGCGGCACCAACTTCCAGATCAAGGTGTGGGAGGCGCTCATCCACACCGAATTCGGCCAGGTGTTGTCGTACCAGCAGCTGGCCGGGCGCATCGGCCAGCCGCGCGCCAGCCGGGCCGTGGGCAGCGCGGTGGCGGCCAACACCATCGGCTTTCTCATTCCCTGCCACCGCGTCATCCGCGAAAGCGGCGACACCGGCCAGTACCGCTGGGGGGCGGAGCGCAAGCTGGCGCTGCTGGGGTGGGAGGCGGGGCGGCGCGAGGCGGCTGTGGCGGGACAGCGGTGATCACCTGGGGATGGACACATCCAGCACCACCACGCGGATGTCCATGCCCGGGGTGGTTTCGTCGGTCGTCTGCTGAAGCAGCGTTTGCAGGTCCTCTGCCGTTCGGATTGCCTGGTTTGGATGCCTGGGGGCTGACTCATCCCCTCGTTCCGTTCCTAGCCAGAGGACCAGATAGATACCCCGGCCATGGCAGTTCGGATCGCTGGCGTACTGTTTGGCCAGTTGTTCGCGGGGTGCTCTCCACAAGTCACGATGCCAGTCGCCCTTGACCTCAACAGGCAGCAGCATGTTGGGGTGAGCAGTCGTATGTACGCGCAGCACGATGTCTGCGCGCTTCTGGCCGCCGTGCTGGTGCTCCACGTCAACCGAAATCCCCATGGCATCCATTCGGGGTTTCAGCCATTCCGCGATGACGTCGCGGCATGCTTCCTCCGGCCTGTGGGGCGGTTGTGGGCGTTTTCCATTGGCATCGACGCTCCAGAAGCTGTTGATGAGGTTGGTGGGGCTGTTGCGCAGTGTTTGTTGCAGGCTGTTCAGCGCGTCTAAGGCCACGGCCATCAGGTCGGTGGGGTTGGCGGGTGTGCTGTTCTGGAGCGTCAAGGCCACTTGCTTGGCGTTGGGCAGTGCAAAAGCCTGTTCGGCGCGGGCCTGGGCTTGGCGCGCCAGGGCCTCTTTCAGCGGTGCCTGCCAGTCGCCCAGGGCAGCGTCTTCCAGCAGCCCTTGCAGTGCTTGCTGCGCGGCGTCACTGGTGTCGTTGCGCAGTGCGCTCAGCAATTGGTACAGGAAACCACGTCCAGCGTCCTTGGCGTCAGGCGAGTAGGTGCCGGTGGGGTAGGCAGATGGACACAAAGGACCGAACAATCGAAACAGCATGGACATGGTGGTTACGTCCCACCTTGGCAGCTCGTCGTTGGGTCCACCATAACGGCGCAGATAGCCAATGAAACCCAGCAATTCGGCTTGGGAAAACTGATTCTTTTGCAGCAGTGTTTCCACCATTGGTGTGAAAACTGTGTGATCAACCCACAGCCCGGCCATCACCAGATAGGCTTTCTGGAGTGAGTCCAAGGATTTTTTTCGTATACGCTGCTGAATCAGCAGGCTGACTTCTGCTGAGGGGCAAATTTTCAGCACCGCCTCCAGCAACTGGGCGAACTCCGCGAAGTTCAGTTCCAGAAATTTGGTAGGCCACTTTTCAAGAAACAGGGGCAACAAGCGCAAGGCTACAGACCTAAGCCGGGGTTCTTTGGTCAGTAGCCACAGGTAGGGAATACGGATTTGCTTCTTGGAACGCAGTGCCTGCACACTGAGTCGCTTCCATACCTCCTCCACCCAGTCAGGATGGTTGTCGGTGACTGTGAGCAACCAGTCTGTATGTGAAACGTGATGCAGAAAGTAGAGTGTTGTCAGCGCCTGCAGTCTTTCTTTGCCCAGTTGTAGAAATGCTCTTGGGTCATTGACATGCAGTTGCTGTGCTGCGATCAGACAAGGTAACTCGAAGTGCCATAAGCTGTTTTTCTTGCGGCTCTCGACCGCCTTCGCAGCCTGTTCACTAGTAAGTTTTTCCAGCAGCACCCGGTAACCCTGACGTGTGGCTTCGTCGAGTTGGGGGTATGCCTTCCGCCATTGCTGAAACAATTCACTGTTGTTACCGCCTCCATACCCCGAGTCTTCCAAATCAGCCCAGGCGGATCCATTCAGGTAGTCAAGTAGCCTGCCGCTGCGTACCTCGTCCAGATGATCCAGAAGATAACGGAGGTTTTTTTCGTTGACTTCATCCTGGGCTGTGGCAAGTCGACGGTATTGCTGGTCCTGAAGCCAGTTTTCTCGGCGTTCGTTGCCTTCTAACGGTTCAACCAACAGGGGCTCTAGCGTTGCACGGAGTTCATGGGCACTTTCGGATACCGCAAGCACATCGTCAAGCGTGATGTCACTGTCGGGGCGCTCTATCCACCACACTGCGGTTTGCAGGCAGTCCTTGGCTCTTTCTGTTTCTCCCGAAGCTTGGAACCGTTGGACTTGTTCAATCCAAAAACTTCCCATGGAAGGGGGCAGCTTA
>CBKZAG010000330.1:0-2644 GCA_966692625.1 uncultured Comamonadaceae bacterium | reverse complement strand
AGTTTCTGACGTTTCAGCCCCGGTCCCAGGGCGGCAAATCGCCACCAAAACGCTCGGCCAGAAAATCCACCAGCAACCGCAGCGCCAGCGGCTGGTGCTGGCGCGACAAGTACACTGCGTGCACCCCCAGCGGCTCTGGCTCAAGCTCTGGAAGCACGCGGACCAGCCTGCCCTGGCGCAAGTCTTCCCCCACGAAATACGTTGGCAGAATGGCCAGCCCGCCGCCAGCCAGCACGGCGCGCCGCAACACCGCCGTCTCGTCCGTGGAAAAGGATGCCTCCACCGGCACCTCAAACAACTCGCCCCCCCGCCTGAAGCGGTACTGCGCGGCGCTCACAAAGGCATGCGACAGGCAGCGGTGCGCCCGCAAGTCCTGCAAACTTTCAATCGGGCTGTGCTCCGCCAGGTATTGCGGCGTTGCACACAACACCGACCGGCAAACAGCCAGTGAACGCGCAATCAACGCCGGGTCCAGGGAATTGGTGATGCGTACCGCCAGATCGATGCGCTCGGCAGTCAAGTCGACACTGCGATCAGCCGTCAGCACCGAAAAACTCACCTGCGGATGCTGCGCCTGGAACTGAACCAGCGCCCCCGCCAGTTGCGCCTCGGCAAACGAAGGCGCGCACGCCACGCGAAGTTTGCCTGCCGCCACTCTGCTTGCCGATCCGGCTTGGTGCTGCACATCCTCGGCCAGATCCAGCAACTGGCGGCACGACGACAGCGCGGACACACCCGCCTCGGTCAAGCCGATGCGGCGCGTCGTGCGGTGCAGCAGACGCGCTCCCAGCCAGTCCTCCATCGCCACCAGATAACGGCTCACCATGGCGGTGGACATGTCCAGGCGTTCCGCCGCCTGCGTCAGGCTGCCCTGTTCCACCACCGTGATGAAGACCCGCGTGGCCGTCAGACGGTCCATGTCCAACGCATATTCATGTTGACATTCAATCGATTCAAGAAACAAACATTCAATTGAATTGAACTTTATTCTTCAAATCTGCAAAAGTAAAGTTCTCCTTGTCAACCAACCTTTTCACAGGAGAACCCAAATGCTGTCCCTTACCCGCCTCGCCCGCCTGCTGCTGCCCATGTTCGCCCTGGGCGTCGTCGCGGCCGAAGGCGCATCCGCCCAACCCGCCCCGCTGACCCTCAAGGTATACAACGCCGACGGCAACAGCTTCCACGTCAACGCCGTCGTCGTCAGCGGCAAATCCGAAGCTGCGGTCATCGACACCGGGTTCACCCGCGCCGACGCCCTCCGCGTCGCCGCCAACGTGCTCGACAGCGGCAAGACGCTCAAGACCATCTTCATCAGCAACGCCGACCCCGACTTCTACTTCGGCGCCGAAGTGCTGAAATCCCTGTTTCCGCAGGCACAAGTCCTCACCACCCCGGCCGTGCGTGCCAAGATCGAAGCCAAGCTAGCAGGCAAGGTCGCGTTCTGGGGTCCCAAGATGGGGGCCAACGCCCCCGTCAAACCCATCGTCCCAGAAGCCATCACCGGCAACACGCTGACGGTGGACGGCGAGACGATCGAGGTCCGTGGCACCACGGGTGAACTGGCCCACCGCCCCTACGTGTGGATTCCGTCGATCAAGACCATTGCGGGCAACATTGGCGTGTTCGGCAACCTGCACGTCTGGACGGCCGACACCCAAAAACCCAGTGAACGCCAAGCCTGGCTGGCGCAACTGGACGAGATGCAATCCCTCAAGCCTGCGACGGTCGTACCCGGTCACATGGCTGCTGGAACCGCGCTGGACGACAGCGCCATCCGCCATACCCGCGAATACCTGCAACGCTTCGAAGCGGAACTGGCACGGGCACAGAACGCCGCCGAACTCATCGCCACCATGCAAAAGGCCTACCCCCAGGCAGACCTGGGCATTGCGCTGGACATTGGCGCCAAAGTCAACAAAGGCGAAATGAAATGGTGACCCCGTTGCCGCAGGCGGGCGCCGCCAAGCTGCACTACATCTACGATCCACTTTGCGGATGGTGTTACGGTGCCGCGCCGCTCATCCAAGCCGCGCGAAAAGTGCTGACGGTGCGTGCACACGGCGGGGGCATGATGGCTGGCGCCAACCGCCAACCGGTCAGTCCGCAACTGCGGCAATACGTCATGCAGCATGACCGGCGCATCGCACAACTCACCGGGCAACCCTTCGGCGATGCGTATTTCAACGGTCTGCTGCTTGATACCACAGCCGTGCTGGACTCCGCGCCGCCCATTGCAGCCATGCTTGCTGCAGACGAATTGGCCGGCAAAGGCCTGGACATGGTGGCGCAACTTCAAACTGCGCACTATGTCGAAGGACAACGGATTGCCGACCACGGCGTGCTGCTCAACCAGGCTGCACGTATTGGCCTCGATCCTGCGGCGTTCGCTGTCGCACTTGCGAACGCTTCCGGGGCGGCCGTTCAGAACCATGTTGCCGAAACCCGCGCACTGATGGCCAGAACAGGTCTGCAGGGCTTCCCCAGCCTGCTGCTGGAACACAGCGGCGGCATGGAGGCTGTTGCCATCAGTTCCTACCTGGGTCAACCGGAGGCATTCGCCAACCTGCTGCGCGAACATGCAGCGGTCAAGGCACCACCGAATGCACACGCTTGAGGCAGCGCAGCGCAAAGGTGGAGCGGCTGT
>CBKZAG010000329.1:0-2647 GCA_966692625.1 uncultured Comamonadaceae bacterium | reverse complement strand
TGGTGCGCGCCTGGTCGGCGATCGAGCGGGTGATGGCCTGGCGGATCCACCACGTTGCGTAGGTCGAGAACTTGTAGCCCCGGCGGTATTCGAACTTGTCCACCGCCTTCATCAGGCCGATGTTGCCTTCCTGGATCAGGTCCAGGAATTGCAGGCCGCGGTTGGTGTACTTCTTGGCGATGGAGATCACCAGACGCAGGTTGGCCTCGATCATCTCCTTCTTCGCGTCACGTGACATGCGCTCGCCCGCGTTCATGCGCTTGTGGATGTCCTTCAGGTGTTCCAGGGGCACCACCACGCTGGCTTGCAGGTCGATGAGCTGCTGCTGCAGTTCCTGGATGGGCGGAATGTTGCGGCCCATCACGGCGCTCCAGGGCTTGCCCGAAGATGCCTGCTTCTCAACCCAGTGCAGGTTCAGCAGGTTGGGCGGGAAGTCCGCCACGAACTTTTCCTGCGGCATGCCGCACTTGTCCACGATGATGCGGCGCAGCTCGCGTTCCTTCTTGCGCACGCCGTCCACTTGCTGGCGCACGGTGTCGCACAGCTTTTCAATGGCCTTGGCCGTGAAGCGGATGGTCATCAGCTTTTCGGTCAGGGCTTGCTGGGTCTTGAGGTAGTTGGCGGTGCCGTAGCCCTCGCGGTCGTAGATCTTGTGCAGCTTCTCGAACAGCTCGCGCATGGCGTCAAAACGGCTCAGCGCCTCGCGCTTGAGTTCTTCCATCTTGCGCGTCAGCGCCTTGGAGCCGCCCTTGCCATCGTCGTCGTCAGCTTCGTCGTAGTCGTCGAAGTCTTCCTCGGCCACGTAGTCGTCTGCCTCGTCCGCGTCGGCAAAGCCGTCCACGATGGTGGAAATCACCACCTTGCCTTCACGGATCTCCTCAGCCATCGAGAGGATCTCGTTGATGGTGGCGGGCGACTCGGAGATCGCGGCCATCATCTCGTTGAGGCCGCCTTCAATGCGCTTGGCGATCTCGATCTCGCCCTCACGCGTGAGCAGTTCCACCGTGCCCATCTCGCGCATGTACATGCGGACGGGGTCCGTGGTGCGGCCAAATTCGCTGTCCACGGTGGACAGGGCGGCTTCGGCTTCTTCCTCGGCTTCTTCCTCGGTGGCTGCGGTGGGGCCGGTGTTCGACAGCAACAGCGTCTCGGCGTCGGGCGTCTGCTCGTAAACGGCCACGCCCATGTCGTTCAGCAGCGAAACCACCACTTCCAGGGTTTCTGCTTCCACCAGCTTGTCGGGCAGGTGGTCGTTGATCTCGCCGTGCGTCAGGTAGCCGCGTGTCTTGCCCAGCTTGATCAGGGTCTTCAGGCGGTCACGGCGCAGCTTGGCTTCTTCTTCGGTCAGCACCGTGTCGTCCAGGCCGAATTCCTTCATCAAGGCCCGTTCCTTGGCCTTGCTGATCTTCATGCGCAGCGGCTTGACCTTCTCTACCGGCTCGGCAACGGCTTCTTCAACCGCCGGCTCTTCTCCACCCAGGTCTTCTTCAATGTCGCTCAGGTCGGCATCGTCGAAGTCCGCCTCAGGTTTGGCGGCAGCTGCCGCGGCCTTGGGCTTGCGCCCGCGTTTGGCAGCAGGTTTGGCAGATTTGTCCTCCGCGCTCGCCTTGGCGGCGCGGGTGGATTTTTTCTTGGGGGCGGCGGTGGCTTCCAGTTCCTGCTCAGGCAGATCCTGTTCGGCGGCTTTGGACTTGGCGGACGTTTTCTTGGTGCTCACGGACGGCGCTTTCTGCCCAGGTGACAGGCACCTCGGCGGTTAAACGGGATTCACAACGGTGTCACGACGCAGAACCCGGTCACGAGGAACGGGTAACCCACCCCTGCACCCAGGGTGAGCGCGCAAGCTGTGAGGGCGAACATTTGGTGTGCAGTCCTTGCGGGGTGGCGGCGGTGGCCATGGCCTAGGGGTGTTTCCCCGTGTACCCGTTCTTGGGTGTTGGCCGGTCCGGAGGTGCTGCTGTCGCGCTTGCGTGGCAAAGCTTTGGATTATACCAGCGCCGTTCAGTTCCCGGCTTCCAGGGCCTTGCGCTGTTCGTGCACTTCCTTGTACAGCCGCATGGCGTCCGGGTCAGTCCCGGCCTGGGCGATCAGCTCGGTTTCGCGGTGTTTCAGGTTTTCGATGTGCATGCGCCGCAAGAGTTCGCGCAGCTCGCGGCGAAGTTCGTCCTCGGTAGGCGGGCCGCTTTCCGGCGAGGCATCTTCTTCGTTCGGCCGTTCCAGGGCAATGCCGCTGGCGTTCAGTTCCACCGCCAGGGCCTCAAACGGCTGGTCACGCAGAGCCTCGCGCAACGCTGCCCAGGGCTGGGGCCCATGTTCATGCCACTGGGTTTCCAACCACGCGAAGAGCGGGCCATGTGGCGGCGGCTCGTGGCCCAGCAGGTGGTGATCGTCCGCGCTCAGCCAATCCCAGGCCTGGGCGTTCGTCAGCACGATGCGTGCCACCCGGTCAGCCCGGCCCAGCAGGCCTCGCGTTGAAGGCCGCCGCCAGGCCGAGGCAGGGCGGGGCGTCCAGCGCTTTTTGCGTGTTTCTGGCTCGCCGGAATAATGGCTGGGCTCGGGGTAGGCGGGCGGCGCAGTGTCGTTGCCTGCCGCAGGCAGTTTTGCCCCACGCTGTGCCTTGCTCGGGTGGGCTTGCCACAGTTGGGCC
>CBKZAG010000328.1:0-2738 GCA_966692625.1 uncultured Comamonadaceae bacterium | reverse complement strand
CGCGGTCGCGGGCCACCATCGCCTGGGCGAAGCGGTAGTAGAGGTTGGACCAGGCCTCGAACAGCCCCTCTGGATGGCCGCCGCCGATGCGGTCATCGTGCAGCGCCGCCGGGTGCAGGTAACCCATGCCGCGCTCCAGGATGCGCACCGGCTCGCCCTGCACCTCGAAGGTCATCTGGTTGGGGCGCTCGTCCCACCATTCGATGCTGGCCTTGGAACCGATCACGCGCACTTTCTGGCCGTGCATGGAGCCAGCATTGACCGCGCAAGACCACACGTAGCCAACCGCACCGCTGTCGTACTCCATGATGGTGAAGGCGTTGTCTTCCAGCGGCGCACGGCTCTTGACAAAGCTCTGGCGCGAGCACATCAGACGCTTGATCTTGAGCTCTGGCAGCATCACCTCGGAGAGGTAGAGCGGGTGGGTGCCGATGTCGCCCAGCACGTAGCTCGGACCGGCGACTTTCGGGTCCACGCGCCAACGTGTGGCGGGGTTGGCTTCTTCCACCGCCTCGCTGTGGAAGCCGTGCGCAAACTGCATCTGCACGATGCGAATCTCGCCCAGGTCGCCGTTCGCGATCATCTCCCGAGCCTGCTCGATCAGCTGGTGCCCGGCGTAGCCGTAGGTCACCCCGACCACCTTGTTCTGGCGGGCGGCCAGGGCTTGGAGTTCTTTGGCTTCTGCCGTGGTGAAGCACAGCGGTTTTTCGCACACCACATGCAGACCCGCTTCGAGCGCGGCCTTGCAGATCGCGTAATGGGTGCCGTTGGGCGTGGCGATGGACACCGCCTGGACGCCGTCCGGGCGCTTGGCCTCTTCAGCGAACATCGTGGCGTAGTCGGGGTAGCAGCGCTGCGGCGCCACGCCCAGGTTCACGCCGAAATCACGGCCACGTGCCGGGTCGATGTCGAAAGCACCGGCGACCAGTTGGTAGACGTTGTCGCGCAGTGCGGCAGAGCGGTGGATGTAGCCGATCTGGCTGCCCTTGCCCCCGCCCACCATGGCCCAGCGGATCGGGGCCGGGACGAGTTTTTCACCATTGATCATGTCGTTTGCTCCAAGGTAAAAAAGGGATCAGTGGAAACCCACGCCCTTGAGAAAATTCAGGCTGGCCGTGACGTCGTCGAGCACCGAGCCCGCGTTGCGCGGGTCGCGCTCCTGTTCCACGGTGATGTAGCCCTGGTAGCCGATGTCGGCCAGCACCTGCTTGATGCCGTCGTAGTCCAGCACGCCCTGGCCGATCGAGCACATCACCCCCTCGCCGCAGGCTTCGAAGAAGCGGATGCGCTTGGCCAAAACCCGGTCGAACACCGCGCGGTCGATGTCCTTGAAATGCACGTAGTCAATGCGGTCGGCGTACTTCCTCAGCCACTCGGCCGGGTCCATGCCCGAGTAGTAGGTATGCCCAGTGTCCAGGCACAGGCCAGCCACTTCGTGCGGTATGTCGCGCATGATCCGATCGATCTCGTCGGCGAACTCGATGTAGCCGCCAGCGTGCGGATGGATCACCGTGCGAATGCCGTATTCGCGCCAGGACAGATCGGCGATCTGGCGGATGTGGCCCACCATCGTCGCCCACTGTTCGGCGTTCAGCCGGGGCGCAGTGTCGGAATGCCCCGCGGCGTAATCTCTTTCGATATGGCGCTCGTCATGGCCCCAGTCCATCACCACCAAGTAAGGCGCGGCGAAACGCTGGCCCGCCTCGGTGGGCAACTTCGGCAATTGACGGATCAGCCCGCAGATTTCGTGCGTCTGGCGGATCAGGTTGGCACCGTTCTCCGGCGCGACCAGATCGTCGAAGATCGTCCCGGCCACGATACTGAGGCCGTTCTTGTTCAGCTCCTGCGACACGGTTTCGATGTCCAGGGGGATATAGCCGTAGGGCCCCAGCTCAATGCCCTTGTAGCCCGCCTGGCTGGCCTCGCTCAACACCTGTTTCCAGCTCGGCAGGTGCGGGTTCTTGACGTCGTCCACGCCCCAGCAGCAAGGGGCGCTCGTGATGTTGATGTTCATGGGCATGTTCCTCAGCGGCGCGCGTACTTGTCGAGGTAGCGCTGCATCTCGGCGCGCATGAAGCGGCTGGAGTCCTCGGCGCGCTCCTCCCAGGCGAAGACGCAGGAGGACATCACGCCGTCAAAGCCCACCTCAGCGAGCGTGGCGAAGAACACGTCCCAGTCGATCTCGCCCTGGCCCATGTCCAGGTGCTGGTGCACGCGGATCTGCGTGGAGCCCGGCGGGTTGACGATGTAGCGCAGCTGGCTGCTCTTCTTGTGGTTGAAGGTGTCGGCCACGCGCACGTGCGCCAGCACGGGGGCGGCTTCCTTGATCATGGCCGCCATGTCGTCGCCGTAATAGAAGGTGTGCGGCGCGATGTAGCTCAGCCTCAAGGCCTTGGAGCCGATGTTCTTGACGATGTCGGCCGCAGGCTGCAGTTGCTCCACCCAGTCCTCGGGGTGCGGCTCCACCGACAGGGTGATGCCCTCGCGCTCGAAGATCGGGAGCAGCTCGTCCATGGAGCGGAACCAGGCCGCTTCGCACATCTCCTTGGTGTTCGCAAAACTTTGGAATCCCTGGCGTTCCCCCACCGATCGCTCGGGCGAGGCGCCGCGGCCGAACTCGCTGATCATGAGCGGGCATTCCATCTCGACGGCCACCTCGATCGCACGCTTCCAGCAGCGCACGGCCCACTGGCGCTCGTCCTCGAAGGGGCTGGCCCAGCGGTACATGGGCTGCAGCG
>CBKZAG010000327.1:0-2748 GCA_966692625.1 uncultured Comamonadaceae bacterium | reverse complement strand
TACGGGCGAGACTTGCGCCGCCTGTATGTCAACCCGGCCTTCGCAGCGCTGGTCGAGGGAGGTGCTGCGGCACTTTTGGGCCGCACACCTGCGGAGTGTCCTGGTGGACCCAATGCGGCGACGTACGAAAGCAAACTTGCCGAGGTGTTCGCCGAGGGAAGAGGAACAGGGTTTGAACTGAAATGGCTGGACGGCACGGGGCGGGAAATGTGCAGCCTGATCAGCCTGACGCCGGAGTTCGACGCAACCGGTCAGGTGGCGAGCGTGCTGGCGGTCGGGCGTGACATCACCGAGCTGAACGCCTACCGGCACAAGATCCACCAGATGGCTTTTTTCGACCCTTTGACTTCTTTGCCTAACCGTGCGTTGTTCAACGACCGTTTGCGCCAGATGATCACCGATGCCGCATGGCATGGGCAGCAGGCCGGGTTGATGATGATGGACATGGATCGCTTCAAGGAAGTGAACGACACACTGGGGCATGCGGCGGGAGACGAATTGTTGCGCGAGACGGCGGCGCGGCTGAGCACGTGCGTGCGCGCCTATGACACCGTGGCCCGGCTTGGCGGCGATGAGTTTGCCATCCTGCTGCCGGAAGTGCGTTCCGGCGACGATCTGGGGCGGATCGCCAACAAGATGCTGGCGTTGTTCCAGCAGCCCTTCCTGCTGGAAGGGCGGGAGGTGTTTGTGTCGTGCAGCATCGGCATCGCGCTGTACCCGGGCGACAGCCCCGATGCGGACGATCTGCTCAAGTACGCCGATTCCGCGATGTATTTCGCCAAGCGCTCCGGGCGCAATAACTTTCGCTTCTACTCGCGTGACCTGACGGAAAGCTCTCACGAGCGCCTGGTGCTGGAGTCGGACCTGCGCCGTGCTGTTGAGCGCGACGAGCTGGAGTTGTACTACCAGCCCAAGGTGAGCTTGTGCGATGACACGCTGGCCGGCTCCGAGGCGTTGCTGCGGTGGCGGCATCCCGAGCGTGGCTTGGTGATGCCACACATGTTCATCGGCATTGCCGAGGACAGCGGCCTGATCGTGGAAATAGGCGAGTGGGTGTTGCGTGAAGCGTGTCGCACCGCGATCCGCTGGAACGGCGGCAGCAAGCCGCTGCACAAGGTGGCCATCAATCTGTCGGCCCGCCAGTTCCAGGCGGGCGATTTGGCAGAGACGGTATGCCGCGCGCTGGAGGAAAGCGGTTGCCGGGCGGAATGGATTGAGCTGGAGATCACCGAGAGCCTTTTGTTGGACGAGGGGAGCGAGGTGACGGAGGTTCTGAACAGTTTCCGCGCCATGGGCATCTCCATCGCCATTGACGACTTCGGCACCGGGTATTCCGCGCTGAGCTACCTGGCGCGTTTTCCCATTGGAACGTTGAAGATCGACCGTTCGTTCATCAGCAGTATCGAGACTGACACCTACCGTGCTGAGCTGGTGAAGGCCATCCTGTCCATCGCGCGTTGCCTGGGGCAACAGGTGGTGGCAGAGGGGGTGGAGACGCAGGCGCAGGTCGAGTTCCTGCGCGCGCACGGCTGTCAGGTGGCACAGGGTTACTTCTACGGAAAGCCGATGCCGGCGGCAGAGTTCGAGCGCTTGCCACAGTCTTTTGACTGGGCGTAGACCTGCCCCAGCGCTTCGTTCTGCAAGGCGGTTGAATCGCGTTCGCTATGTAGGGCGATTCCTACGAGTCTTGCGTGGTGCCTGACGGAAAAATCAGGCAAGGACGATTCCGTTCAGTGCGGTTTGTGCGCATCCTAAAGGTGACATAAACCAAACTTTTTTATGGGAATGAACATGGCTTTTACCTTGGGCGCGGTGCAGGACGGTCCAGATAATCAGAAGTCGCAGATGAGCATGAAGCAGAGGCTGATAGTGGCCTTTGGTTTGGTGCTTCTGTCGTTCGTTCTGGGATCGACGCTGCTTGGCTGGAGCATGTCGCGCCTGGTCAGCAGCACACGCAGTCTGGCGGAAATCACGCTGCCGCACGTGGTGACGGTGGATGACATGAACGTCCAGCGCGTGGACGTGCAGCAATACTTCACCGACGTCGCGGCCACGCGCGAAAGGCGGGCCTATGAAGGCGCGCGTCAGGCGGCAGAGGGGTTTTTGGCCAACGTGGCCAAGTACCGCAGCGCTTTCGAGCGTGACGGCAACGTGGCGGGGCTGGAGCGGCTGGCCAGGGTGGAGAGCGAATTCCGCCGCTTCGACGCTGCAGGGCGCGACATGGCCGAAACCTATCTGCTTCAGGGTACCGAAGCGGGCAACCTCAAGATGCAGCAGTTCGACGCTGCCAGCCAGTCAATAGCCCGGACGCTGGGTGACTTCCGTGCAGAGCAGCTGGCTGACGCCGAGAACCGGGCGGCAGCTACCCTTGGGGACGCGAAAGCAGCCATCTGGGTACTGGCCGCCTGCGGTCTTTGCTCCGTCTTGTTGAGCATGGCGGCGGCGGCAGGCCTGACGCGTTCCATGTTTCGCCAGCTGGGCGGTGAGCCCAGCGTCGCGGCAGGCATTGCCAACGCCATCGCGGCGGGCAACCTCGACGTCCGTATCGATACCCCGCCCCGGGACCAGAAAAGCCTTCTGGGTTCGATGAGACGCATGGTGGAACACTTGACTGCCTGCGAGACTCGGGCCAACGAGGCGTTGCGCATCAAACAGGCGCTCGACGGTACGCCCGTGAACCTGATGATGGCGGACACCAACGGGCACATCTTCTACGCCAACCAGTCTGCGCTGGCCCTGCTGCAAAGG
>CBKZAG010000326.1:0-2754 GCA_966692625.1 uncultured Comamonadaceae bacterium | reverse complement strand
GCGATGATGTTGGTGCTCTTGAGCGGATATTGCCGCAGGAAGGCAGCCATGGGAGACTGCGCCGCGCTTTGTTGGTCAACGAACAGACGCAGGCCTTTGCCTTCAAAGAAGGCGATGCCCCAGCCATCGGCGTGGTGGTCGGTGGCGCCGCCGCGCCGGCTGAAACCGGTGAAGCTGAAGCTGGCGTCGGTAGGGGTGGCGCAGTTGAGGCCAAGCAGTTGGCACATGGGAAACTCAGGATGGATGGCGGGACTCTTCCCGAGATGTTGCCACCCTGGAGCGCAAATTCCAAGCCGCCCACAGCGCCAGCGCGCAAATGGCACCCAGCATGATGAAGGTTTCGTTGAATGCAGCCAGTCGCTCTTCGATGCCTGCTGTGCTCGACAGCGACACGCCGTGGGCCGCCAGGCGCCACTCCAACACCATGCCACACAAGCTCACACCCGCAGCGCCGCCAAGCATGCGCAGGAAGTTGATGGCGCTGGCCCCTTGTGCAATATGGTCGCGCGCGACCCCGCGCATGGCGCCCAGATTGAGCGAGGGCAGCACGAAGCCCAGCCCCACGCGGCCCAGGATGGTCAGGGCCACCAGCCAGGCCAGCGGTGTGCTGCGGTCCATCAAGACAACCAACGCGAACGACAGCGCCAGCAACAACAGACCGGTGCTCACCAGCCAGTGTGCCGGGTGCCGGTCTGCCAGCTTGCCGACGATGGCGATTGTGGCGGCCAATACCAGCCCGGCCGGCAGCAGCAACGCGCCAACGTAAGAGGCTGAGAGCCCCAGCCCCAGCTGTAGGTACACGGGTATGAGGTAGGTGGAGCCGAACAGCGCAGTGCCGTAGATGAAGGCGACCAGGCTGCCCATGGCGAACGGGCGGTGCTGGAACAGGCTCAGGTTCATCAGCGGCTCAAGCTTGTGTCCCGCGTGCCCGTGCATCAGCTTGTGCTGCCAGGCGATGAACGCGGCCAGGGACAAGGCAAAGCCTGTGAGCAGCACGGCAGCCGTGGTCAGGGGGCCGCCCTGCCACTGCACCAGGCCATTGAGCAGGCAGACGGTGCCTACGCTTGCCAGCAGCAGGCCGATCCAGTCGATGCTGACGTCGCGCCGCGCAGCCACCCCGCCCGGGGCCGTGACCGGCACGAAGAGTCGGCCCAGCCACAGCGATGCCAGACACAGCGGGACCACCATGAAGAAGATGGAGCGCCACCCGAAGGCATCGACCAGCAGGCCGCCCAGGCTGGGCCCCAGCGCTGGTGCCAGCACCACGCCCATGCCGAAGATGCCGCTGGCGCGGCCTTGTTCGTTAGAGTCGAAGGCGCGCAGGATGATGATGGCGGGAATGGGTTGAACCACGCCTGCGGCCAGGCCCTCCACCACCCGTGCGGCCAGTACCAGTGCAAAGTGGTTGGCCATGCCGCCCACCACGCCTCCCGCCAGCAACAGTCCCATGCAGATGGCGTAGGTCTTGCGGAAGCCAAAGCGAGCGAGCATCCAGGGGGTGGTCAGCATGGATGCCACCATGGCAGCCATGAAGCCGGACGTCACCCACTGCGCGCGCTCCTGACCCAGACCGAAGTGGTGGCTCATGTCTGGGATGGCCACGTTCACGATGGTGGACGACATGATGGCAGCCATGGTGCCGACCATCACCGACATCAGCAGCAGCCAGCGGTAGCGGGGGCCGTAACGGGCTTTGAGCGCCTGCAGGCTGCCAGGGTCGGTGTCGGTTGTGTTCATGTCAGCGGACACGTCATGCCTGCTGGCTCTTGGCCGAGGGCCAGAGCACGGATGCGATGGAAAGCACCATCAGGCACACAGCCACCCAGTCTTGCCAGAAAAGTTGTTCTTTCAGCCACCATGCGCCGCTGAACACACCCAGCACGGGAATCATCATGACGCTGAGTGTGGATGCGATGGGCGGCAGACTGCGCGCCAGGAAGAACCAGGTGGCATGTGCGAAGCCGAAGATCATGATGCCGTTGTAGATGATGGCCCACAGCGTTGCTTGCCCCATCGCGGGCCACTCACCGTCGGCTGGGCGTTCAAACACCCAGGCCAGCGCGGACATGACGATGGCCGCCAGCACAGTCATCCAGAACGACAGGGTGAGGGTGGGCACCGTGAGTGGGGTACGGCGCAGAAGTTGTGTGCCGAGCGCCCAGACGGCGGCAGCCAGCAAGGCCAACCCCACTGCCTGCGGCTGGCCGCTGAGGCCGGTGAACTCGTGCCACAGCAGCAACAGCACGCCCAGTGCGGCTGCCCCCACGCCTATCCAGCCCCGGCGCTGCAGGCGAGCAGAGAAGAACAGCGCCCCGATCACCGCCGAGAAGATCGGCATGGTGTAGCCCAGGATGGCTGACCGACCGCTGGAGAGCACGCTGATGGCTAGGATGATGCACACGTGCCAGACGAACATGTTGCTTGCCGCCAATTTGAGCAACTCGCGCCAGTTGGCGCCGCCTGGGCCTGCGGGAATGCGCATGGGCAGCTTCAGCCACCACAGGGCCACCACCAGCACGGGCAGCCCTAGCCACATGGACAGTGCCCGGAAGGTCAGCGGCGGGTAGCCCGTGACTCCCAGCTTCATCACCGGCCAGTTCACGCCCCAGGCCAGGGTCAGAAGAATGAGAAGGACGGTCTGTTGGCGGGTGAGCGTGGGCATGGCGTAGCTAGAGTGAGGCACAGACGTTACCAAAAAAAAACCCCTGCCTACAATCCGGGGCATGAACTTCACCGACATGCTGCGTGCCGCCG
>CBKZAG010000325.1:0-2767 GCA_966692625.1 uncultured Comamonadaceae bacterium | reverse complement strand
CAGCTGCACCTCGCAGCGCGCGGTGTCGCGCAGCACCTGAAAGCGCACCGGCAGCCCGCGCACCAGTTCGCCCTGCTCCGTCTGTTCGCGTTGCGGCGGGAACTCGCGCACCAGCGCCGCCACGTCGGGCGCGTGCCCGTTGACAACCACACGCAGATACTTGCCAAAGCGGCAGCGCGCCGCCCCCAAATCCCACAACTGCTGCACCTTCAGGCGCAAGCCGCCAGAGAAGCGGTCTGGCTGGGCCAGCACCTGCGCAATCACCAGTTCGTCGTCCTTGAGCAGGTTGCGGTGCTGGTTGATCAGGTTCTCGTCGGCGGTGGCTTCCATCGTGCCGGTCTTGTCGTCGAGCTTGAAGATGGCCACCTTGCCGCGCTGGCCGTTGATGATGCGCAGGTCTGTCACGATGGCGGCCAGCAGCACCGGGTCACGGCTGTCCACCACGTCGCCCACGGGCGTGCGCGCGAAGCGGCGCACCTCGCGCTCCACTTCGTCGAACAGGTGGCCTGAGAGGTAGAAGCCGATCGCCGTCTTTTCGTGCGTCAGGCGCTCTTTCACGCCCCACGGCAGCATCTCCACCAGGTCGGGCTCCTGGGTGCTGGCGCCGTGGTCGTCGTCGCCCAGCATGTCGAACAGGCCGCCCTGGTTGGCGTTGGCCTGCTGGGCGTTGGCATAGTCGAACGCTCGCTCCACCGACGCCAGCAGCGACGCACGGTTGAGGTCAAACGAATCGAACGCGCCGGCCTTGATCAGCGCCTCCACCGTGCGCTTGTTCAAGCGGCTGCGGTCCACGCGGGCGCAGAAGTCGAACAGGCTGGTGAAGGGCCCCACCACGTCACCACGCGGGCCCACGCCACGGCCTTCGCGTGCGGCCACGATGGCCTCGATCGCCTGCTGGCCGGTGCCCTTGACGGCCCCCAGGCCGTAGCGGATCACCTTGTCGCTGACCGGCTCGAAGCGGTAGGTACCCCGGTTCACATCCGGCGGGTCAAAGGTGATGCCAAACTTGAGCGCGTCCTCGAACAACACCTTGAGCTTGTCGGTGTCGTCCATTTCGATGGTCATGTTGGCGCAGAAGAACTCCGCCGTGAAGTGCACCTTCAGCCACGCCGTGTGGTACGCCAGCAGCGAATAGGCAGCGGCGTGCGACTTGTTGAAGCCGTAGCCCGCAAACTTCTCCATCAAGTCGAAGACCTCATCAGCCTTCTCTTCGCTGATGCCCTTCTCGGCCGCGCCCTTGCGGAAGATGATGCGGTGCTCCGCCATCTCCTCGGGCTTCTTTTTGCCCATGGCGCGGCGAAGCATGTCGGCGCCGCCGAGCGAGTAGCCGCCCAGCACCTGCGCCGTCTGCATCACCTGCTCTTGGTACACCATGATGCCGTAGGTCTCGGCCAGCACGGGTTCGGTCAGCGGGTGCGGGTAGATCACCTCTTCGCGGCCGTGCTTGCGCGCCACGAAGGTGGGGATCAGGTCCATCGGGCCCGGGCGGTACAGCGCGTTCAGGGCGATCAGGTCTTCCAGCCGCGTGGGCTTGGCGTCGCGCAACATGCCCTGCATGCCGCGGCTTTCAAACTGGAACACCGCTTCGGTCTTGCCGTCCTGGAAGAGCTTGTAGGTGGGCCGGTCGTTGAGGGGGATGTTCTCGAACGCGAAGTTGGCCTGGCTGGGGTGGCGCCGAACGATGAATTCCTTGGCCAGCTCCAGGATGGTGAGCGTGGCCAGGCCCAGGAAGTCGAACTTCACCAGGCCCACGGCCTCCACGTCGTCCTTGTCGTACTGGCTCACCGCCGATTCGCTGCCCGGCTGCTGGTAGAGCGGGCAGAAGTCGGTGAGCTTGCCCGGCGCGATCAGCACGCCCCCGGCGTGCATGCCAATGTTGCGCGTCATGCCTTCGAGCTTCTGCGCCAGCTCGATCAGCGTCTTGACGTCCTCTTCCTTCTGGATGCGCTCGGCCAGGATGGGCTCCATGGCGATGGCGTAGTTGTTCTTGTCGCCGTCCTTGGGCGGATTGGGCGGGTACTGCAGCGTCACGCTCATGCCCGGCTTGTTGGGAATGAGCTTGGAGATGCCGTCGCAGAAACCGTAGGCGAAGTCGAGCACGCGCCCCACGTCGCGGATGGCCGCACGCGCGGCCATGGTGCCGAAGGTGGCGATCTGGCTCACCGCGTCCTTGCCGTACTTGTCCTTGACGTAATCGATGACGCGGTCGCGGTTGGTCTGGCAGAAGTCGATGTCGAAGTCGGGCATGGACACCCGCTCCGGGTTCAGGAAGCGCTCGAACAGCAGGTTGTACTGCAGCGGGTCCAGGTCGGTGATGAGCAGCGCGTAGGCCACCAGCGAGCCCGCCCCGGAACCCCGACCCGGCCCCACCGGGCAGCCGTTTTCCTTGGCCCACTTGATGAAGTCCGACACGATCAGGAAGTAGCCCGGAAACCCCATCTTGAGGATGGTGTTGAGCTCGAACTCCAGCCGCTCGACGTAGCGCGGGCGCTGCTCCTCGCGCTTGGCTTCGTTGGGGAACAGGTGCTTCAGGCGACCTTCCAGCCCTTCGTAGGACACGTGGCGGAAGTACTCCTCCACCGACATGATGCGGCCGTCCACCGGCGGGATCGGGAAGTTGGGCAGCTGCGGCTTGCCCAGCACCAGGGTCAGGCTGCAGCGCTTGGCGATTTCCAGCGTGTTGGCGACAGCCGAGGGGATGTCGGCAAACAAGGCCTCCATCTGCGCCGAGGACTTGAAGTACTGCTCGCGCGTGAAGCGGCGCACG
>CBKZAG010000324.1:0-2777 GCA_966692625.1 uncultured Comamonadaceae bacterium | reverse complement strand
GTCAAGGCCACCATCGTCGTGCCGGTGACCACACCCAAGATCAAGATCGAGAACACCCAGGCCCTGGGGGCGGAAGTCATTCTGTTCGACGGCGACACGGCGGCCCGCTGGAAGCGGGTGTGCGAGATTGCTGCAGAGAACAACTACACAGCGGTGCACGGCTTCGAGGACCCGATGGTCATGGCAGGCCAGGGCACCATCGGCTGCGAGATCCTGGAGGATCTGGAAGGTGTGGACACCGTCATCGTTCCCCTGGGCGGCGGCGGTCTGATCTCGGGCATTGCCACCGCCATCAAGGAAACGAAGCCGTCGGTGCGGGTCATCGGCGCGGAGCCGTCCTTGACGCCCAAGTACCACCAAAGCCGGATCAACAAGGAGCGCACCTCGCTGCCGCTGAAGGACACCATTGCGGACGGGGTGCGCATCAGCGTGCCGGGGCAGAACCCCTTCCCCATCATCGAGAAGTACGTGGACGAGATCGTGCTGGTCGATGACGAGCACATCATCGCGGCCATGCGCGCACTGGCCAAGGAGGCGAAGCTGATCGCGGAACCGGCGGCGTCCATCGGCCTGGGCGCCTTGCTGGCGGGCAGCGTGAAGGTGCGGCCCGACGAGAAGGTCTGTCTGGTACTAAGCGGCGGCAACTGGAACCTGAGCGACCTTGCCGAGGTGTACAAGCTGGGGCAATAACTTTGTCAGGAATGGGTTCACGCCAGGGCCGGGACCACCCCAGCCTGCTGCTGCGATCGGCAGGGCTGCGGGTGACGTTCCCCAGACTGCGCGTCTTGCAGGTGTTTTATGAACGTGGCACCAAGCACTTGTCTGCGGAAGATATCTACCGCTGCCTGATTGGCGAAGATATCAACGTTGGTCTGGCGACCGTTTATCGAGTGCTGATGCAGTTTGCCGAAGCAGGCATTGTCAGCCGCCGTCATTTCGAGACGGATGGCGCAGTCTTCGAGCTCAATGATGGAACTCATCACGACCATCTGATCTGTCGCGTTTGCGGCAAGATCGAGGAGTTCTTGGACCAGGAAATCGAGCAGCGGCAGGAGGTCATCGTCAAGGAGCGCGGTTTTGCGCTCCAGGCGCATTCGATGTCTATCTATGGTGTGTGTGGGGAGTGCAAGCCGACGTGAGACGCGACACCAAATGGTCAAGGTTTGAAGAAGCCAAGCAACGTCTCAGGCAAATGCCTACCACTTCAACTCAAGCCCCTGCGCCTTCTCTGCGCTTTGCGTGAAACTCTTCACCAGAAAGTCAGTAAAAGCCCGCACCCGTGGTGATCGCGCCTGCCGCTCGGAGTAGACGGCGAAAATATCCGCTGGCTCCGTCGCATAGTCCCCCAGCAGGATCACCAGCCGGCCGGTCCGGACGTACTTCGCGATATCCCACTCGGCCCGAAGCATCAAGCCATGTCCGGCCAGTACCCAGTTGAGAGCCACTTCGCCGTCGTTGCTGGAGAGCGACCCGCGCACCTTGACGGTTTCGGTCTGCTTCCCCTTTGAAAAGCGCCACAAGCCGTAGGCCGTCTCGTTTTGCCGCAGCACGATGCAGTTGTGGTGGACCAGGTCGTGCGGTACCTTGGGCACGCCATGTGCCTTGAGGTAAGACGGCGCCGCGCAGACGAGGCGGCGGTTGGGTGCGATGCGTCTTGCAATGAGGCGAGCGTCTGGAATCTCGCCGAAGCGAATGCCGATCTCGAAGGTGTCGTCGACGAGACTGAGCGGATGGTCCGTCAGTTGCAGCTGGACTTCCACCTCGGGGTGGTGTTTGACGAACCGAGAAATGATTGGGGTGATGTAGGTGCGCCCAAAACCCAGGGGGGCGTTGACTCTGAGCAGACCCTTGGGGGCCAGGCGGTTCTGCGCGACCTGCTGCTCCATTTCCTCCAGTTCCGTCAGGATGCGGCGGGCATTGGCGAGTAACAACTCTCCTTCATCGGTCAGGCTGAGCCTGCGCGTCGTGCGGCGCACCAGCGGCACGCCCAGGCTTTCCTCGATCTTCACCAGCCGCTTGCTGACCGATGCCGGCGTGACGCCGAGTTCGCGAGCCGCCGCTGACAGGCTGCCTTGCTTGGCAATTTCCTGGAAAAAGCTCAGATCAGGTGAGTGGATCATCTTCAACTCCATGGAAAAAGTAGTTTGAAGTTTTAGGCATTCTATCGTGAATGACGCTACATAGAATTTCACCGTACTGATCAACCAAGCTCTCAAATACCAGCGCGAGAGCGCAGTTGTTGGCAGACCCTGACCATTTGTCCAACCAAGGAACCTGAACCATGACTACCACCCTGAGGCCGAAATACATCTCCTTCGACTGCTACGGAACGCTGATCAACTTCCAGATGAAGGAGAAGATGGAAGAGCTTTTCGCCGACCGTGTCTCTCCCGAGAACATGAAGCAGTTCACGACGGATTTCGCGCGCTATCGTCTGGATGAGGTGATGGGTGATTTCAGGCCGTTCGACGAGATCCTGTGCAATTCTGTCGAGCGCACCTGCCGCCGCTGGGGTGTTGAATACCGCGACAACGAAGGCCTGAAGTTCTACGAGGCCGTGAAGACCTGGCAGCCGCACCCGGACGTGCCCGCCGCGCTGGCCAAGCTGGCCACCGAGTACAAGCTGGTGATCCTGTCCAATTCCATGAACGACCTGATCCCCCACAGCGTCGAGAAGCTGGGTGCGCCTTTCTACCGCGTTTACACCGCGGAGCAAGCGCAGGCCTACAAGCCGCGTCTGCAAGCCTTTGAGTACATGATCGACCAGCTGGGCTGCA
>CBKZAG010000323.1:0-2784 GCA_966692625.1 uncultured Comamonadaceae bacterium | reverse complement strand
GCCAGGTACTGGCGCTCGAACTCCTTGTTCTCGCCCACGTAGCTGGAGATCATCTTCTTGATCTGGCGCGTCTCCAGCAGCTTGCCCAGGCCGAAGCCGTCGACACCCGCGTTGTTGGAGATGGCGGTCAGGTTCTTCACGCCGCTGTCGCGCAGCGCATCGATCAGCGCCTCGGGGATGCCGCACAGGCCAAAGCCGCCCACGGCGATGAGTTGCCCGTCGGCCACCACGCCCTTGAGGGCTTCGGCCGCGCTGGGGTACACCTTGTTCATGCTTGCACGCTCCTGTCTGAAGGTGAAAAGGTAAAACCATACGATACTACGTAACGGCATACGTAGTTTTGCCTAAAGGCCAACCCCTAGCCCACCCCTGCGCCACATGGACACCGACTACCGCCTGGCCTTCGACCTGGCCCCCGTGGGGCTGGTACTGTCGCGCCACCGCACCATGGTGGACTGCAACCGGGCCGTGTGCGACATGTTCGGCGCCAGCCGCGACCAGCTGGTGGGGCAGTCCTTCCAGATCCTCTACCCCAGCGCCGACGAGTACGAACGCATCGGCGAGCGCATCGCGCCCATCCTCAACGCCAAGGGGCACTACTCCGACGAACGTGTGATGAAGCGCGTGGACGGCCGCTTCAAGGGCGAACTGTTCTGGTGCCACGTGACCGGCCGGGCCCTGGACCGCAAAGACCCGCACGCCGCTGGCATCTGGAGCTTCGAGGACCTCAGCTCGCGCCGCCCCGTCAAGGCCGAACTCACCGCCCGCGAACGCGAGGTGGCCGCCCTGGTGACCAAGGGCCTCACGGCCAAGGAAATCGGTAAGGCGCTGGGCATCAGCCCGCGCACGGTGGAAATCTACCGCGCCCGGCTGATGCGCAAGTACCAGGCCAGCAGCGCGGCCGACCTCATACAACGCCTCATCGCTGGTTGACCCCGCCAGCCGCACCTTCAAGGAGACCGGACATGCCCCCCACCCTGGAAGACCTGTTGGCACGCATCAAGGACCTGGAGAACCAGGTGGACGACGAATACGCCCGCCTGCGTGCCGCGTTCGAGGAACGGCGCAACGCGCTGGCCGGGCGCTTCCTGGAACTGCAGCGCCGCCAGAAGGTGGGGCTGTGGCGCTACCTGCGCGGTGCCCGGCTGGCAGTGGTGCTCACCGCCCCCATCATCTACAGCGGCTGGGTGGCCTTCCTGCTGCTGGACCTGTTCGTCAGCGTGTACCAGGCGGTGTGCTTCCCCATCTACGGCATACCCAAGGTGCGCCGGGCAGACTACCTGGTGTTCGACCGTGGCGACCTGCCCTACCTGAACATCGTCGAAAAGTTCAACTGCTTCTACTGCTCATATGGCAATGGCGTGGTGGCCTTTGCCCGCGAAGTGGCCGCACGCACCGAGCAGTACTGGTGCCCCATCAAGCACGCGCGGCGGCTGCATGGCGCGCACGAACGCTACCCGCGCTTCTTTGAGCATGGCGACGCCGAGGCCTTCCGCCAGGGGCTGGAGCGGCTGCGCAAGCAGTACGAACCGCCAGCGCCTCCTTCCGTCGATCAGAATTGACAGGCCGCAACGGACGGGCTTCAGCCCTTGGGGCCGTCCACCACCTCGGCCGCTGAGCGGAACGCTTCCACCGCGGCGGGCAGACCGCAGTAGATGCTGGCATGCAGCAACACCTCCTGGATCTCCTGCGGTGTGGCGCCGTTGTTCAGCGCACCGCGCACATGCCCCTTGAGCTCATGCTGCTTGCCCATGGCCGTCAGCAAGGCCACGGTGATCAGGCTGCGGGTCTTCAGATCCAGCCCCGGGCGCTGCCACACGTCGCCCCACGCATTGCGGGTGATGTACTGCTGCAGCGGTGCGGTGAACTCGGTGAGCCCGCTGAAGGCACGCTCCACGAAGTCCTCGCCCATCACCTGCTTGCGCATGGCCAAGCCCTGGTCGAAATCCTTATCGCCGGTGGTGCTCATGGTGCTTTCTCCTGCTGAAATTTGGCTGTGCGCGAGCATACCCGGCTTGTCCACACCGCCCGGGGCCGGGCACCGCGGCTCAGCACTTCCTGCCAAGATGCATGCGCTCCTCCTGCAACCGGATCAGATCACGTGCGATGGAAACACAGAGCCACAGAACAACCGCCAAGGTCAACCCCGCTATCACGAAGAGCAAGGCCGCGGCGGAAGTTTGCTTCGACAAGGCGCCGACCCGCCCCTTGTTTGCCAGTTCCACGAAATACGCACGGTGTGCGTCAAGCGCCTTGTCGAATGACTCTTCCAGTGTTGCGCTCCGCCTCAACGCTTCACGCGCGTCCTCAACACGGCGAGCCCGAACCAGCGCCATAACGTCATTCAAGGCGATCCTGTAGCTTCTGTATGCCGCCCAGCTGGCTTCAAGCAGTGACATGCCCTTGTCATCCACTGCCAGGGACGTCAGCGCAGCCAGACCACGTTCCACGGCTGCCTGTGCCTGCTCAACCTCCTTGTAGGTTTGAACCGGAGGCTGAACATCACTCATGACAAGGCGCATCGCCTGAACGTTGATGACAGCCTGCGCGTCGCGGACCTTGTTGAGCGTTCTGAGAGCTGACAGGCCGTTGAGGTACCCGATACTTGCCGCGCCATACATGGCGTTCACCTGCTGCATGCTGGCGCCCAACAACAGAACTGTGCCAATCAGAAACGTCACCACCAGCAACAGGATCTTTCTCTTGACGATGGACAGACTCATCTCAGCTCAGGCAAAGCGCGCGAAGCTGGACTCGTCCACGCCGTTGCCGTTGATGGCTTTG
>CBKZAG010000322.1:0-2821 GCA_966692625.1 uncultured Comamonadaceae bacterium | reverse complement strand
TGCTGGGTGCGCGAGGTACGCTTGCACGCCGCAGGGCAGCCGCTGGTGCATGCACGCACCGTCATTCCTCAATGGGGTCCTGGCAACCCTTGGCATGAACTGTCGAAACTGGGGCAAAGGCCGCTGGGCGAGTTGCTGTTCCAACTGCCCGGCCTGCAGCGCAGCCCCCTGGAGTTCGGCCTAATGCACCCGGATGCACTGTATGGCCGCGGGGATCGACCCGTGAGCAGGCCAGCAAGACGGTGCACATACACGCGACATGGCGCTGTGCTGCTTCTCACAGAGGCATTCGACTTTCTAATCGACACCACAACAGCACGCGACTGAAAACAGACCGGCAAAGAAAAAGCCCAAGTAAAAAAATTACTTGGGCTTTGTTTTGGCGGAGCGAGAGGGATTCGAACCCTCGATGCGACTCTACATCGCATACTCCCTTAGCAGGGGAGCACCTTCGGCCACTCGGTCATCGCTCCGGAACGCAATATTATGCCTCAACTCGAGGCCGATTCCTCAGGCCTGGGCCAAAGAATCTGCAGGCTGGTCCAGATCGAATTCGCGATGCAGCGCGCGCACGGCCAGTTCCATGTACTTCTCGTCGATCACGACGGAGGTCTTGATCTCAGAGGTGGAGATCATCTGGATGTTGATGCTCTCTTCGCTCAAGCAGCGGAACATGCGGCTGGCCACACCCACGTGGCTGCGCATGCCGATGCCCACGATGCTGACCTTGCAGATCTTGGCATCACCCAGCACCTCGGCGGCACCCAGCTTGGGCGCCACGCTGCTCTTGAGCAGGTCCAGCGTCTTGGCCAGGTCGTTGCGGTGCACGGTGAAGCTGAAGTCGGTCTTGCCATCCTTGCTGATGTTCTGGATGATCACGTCCACTTCAACGTTGGCGTCGGCCACGGCGCCCAGGATCTGGTAGGCGATGCCCGGGGTGTCCGGCACGCCCAGCACGGTGACCTTGGCTTCGTCGCGGTTGAAAGCAATGCCGGAAACAACGGCTTGTTCCATGGTGTCGTTTTCCTCAAAAGTGATCAGGGTGCCCGACTGGGCTTCTTCGTTCAGGTCGATGTCCCAGGGCGTGAAGCTGGACAACACGCGGATGGGCACACGGTACTTGCCTGCAAACTCCACGGAACGGATCTGCAGCACCTTCGAGCCCATGCTGGCCATCTCCAGCATCTCCTCGAAGCTGACACGCTCCAGGCGGCGTGCCTCGGGCACCACGCGGGGGTCGGTCGTGTACACGCCATCCACGTCGGTGTAGATCAGGCATTCAGCGGCCTTGATGGCTGCCGCGACGGCCACAGCGGAGGTATCGGAGCCGCCACGGCCCAATGTGGTCACGTTGCCGCCATCGTCCACGCCCTGGAAGCCGGTGATGATGACGACCTTGCCTGCATCCAGATCGGCTTTGACCTTGTTGTCATCGATCGATTCGATGCGAGCCTTGGTGTAGGCGCTGTTGGTGCGGATGGGCACCTGCCAGCCAGAGTAGCTCACAGCCTCCAGGCCTTCGGCCTGCAGGGCAATGGCCAGCAATGCGGACGAAGCCTGCTCACCCGTTGCGGCGAGTTGATCGAGTTCGCGGCCATAGGCGTTACCAGGCTTGCCCGGTGCCAGTTCCTTGGCCAAGGCCAGCAGGCGGTTGGTCTCGCCACTCATGGCGCTGGGTACCACCACCATCTGGTGGCCCGCGCGGTGCCACTTGGCCACGCGCTTGGCGACGTTGCGGATGCGCTCCGTGGAGCCCATGCTCGTGCCGCCGTATTTGTGAACAATCAAAGCCATCGTGAAACGGGAAAGAAGGCGCCAGCGGAGGGATGTGTTGCGTTGCCGGCAGTAAGGCGCAAAACTTGGGGATTATACCTAGGGGCTGTAGCGCAGGGCCTGGCCTTCACGAACCACGTACCCGGCAGCCACCTTCAGGCGCAGACGGTGGCCGCGTGTGGTGCATGCGGCCACCTGGTCGAGCAGCTCGTTGAGCTGCGCTTCACTGGGCACGGCCTGCCAGCCTTCTTGCAGCCAGTGGCGCAGCACATTGGCCTGGCGCTCGCGGCTCAAGGCCTGCAAGCGGCGGATCACCGGGGGTTCGCCCACCGCCTGCAAATCCTGCCGCGCCACATCCTGCAAAACCTTCATGGCCTGCGCCGCCAGACGCGCGCTTCGGGAGAAGGTCTCCAGGCTGGTAGGGAATGCCTCCAGCAGGGGCGGCAGCACGCGCGCTCGAATGCGGTTGCGCGTGTAACGTTCGTCAGTGTTGGTGGGGTCGTTCAGGTAGGGCACGCCCTGGGCGTGCAACTGCTCGCGCAACACGCGGCCATCGGTTTGCAGCAGCGGCCTGCCGAAGCGCACGCCGTGGCGCTCCATCACCTCGGGCATACCCGCCAAGCCTGCCACACCTCCGCCGCGCGTCAAGGCCAGCAGCACGGTCTCCATCTGGTCTTGCGCGTGCTGGCCCAGCAGCACGCAGGCGGCACCGTGCGCGTGCGCCATGCGGGCCAGTGCAGCGTAACGTGCTTGCCGGGCGGCGTCTTCGGGGCTCTGGCCGGGGCCATGCCCGGCCTGCACGCGATCCACGGGCAGCGGCACCCCCAGCGCGACACACGCCGGCACGGCATGGTCCACAAAACCCTCTGCTGCGGCTTGCAAACCGTGGTGGACATGAAAGGCCTGCACCCGCCCCGGCCACAAGGCGTGAGCGGCCAACAGCAAAGCGGTGGAATCGGCGCCGCCGCTGTAGGCCACGGCCCAAGGGTGGGTCAGGCCCGTCTCAGGCAGGGGGTGACGCACCACCCAGGCCCTCAACGCAGCCTCG
>CBKZAG010000321.1:0-2832 GCA_966692625.1 uncultured Comamonadaceae bacterium | reverse complement strand
TGCGGCTTGCCTCCAGGTGCAGGCGTTGGCGCTGTTGTCTGCGTGGTCGCAGCTGAACCACGCATCATCCAAACCCGCCACGCTGGCAGGCCACCGGCAACAAAAATGAATTTGAGACTGCATCACAACCCCTCCCTGGTCTGCATGCAACGGGGCGCACCCCATAAGAACCCGCATCTACGGTGCATATATCGCTGGCAGCGGCCCCATCTGACGTGGGGCTTGTTACCAGCGCAGCAACTCTAGCAAATTCTCGGCTTTATGTCTGTGATGCTTGCGCGTGAAAATGCAGCTTCAACGCCGCCGCCAGGCCAGCCCCAACGCCAGCAGGCACAACCCGACCAAGGGCCACAGCCCCCAGCGCCCCGCCCAGCGCGCATAGGGCGTTGCGCCGTCGCGCCCCTGCACCGTGGCGTCCAGCGTGCCGCGCGTGAGGCGCGGCAGTTCGCGGGTCACGCGGCCCAGGTGGTCGATGGCCGCCGTGGCGCCCGTGTTGGTGGCGCGCACCATGGGGCGTTGCAGTTCCAGCGCGCGCAGGCGCGAGATGTTGCGGTGCTGGTCGATGGCCACCGTGTCGCCAAACCAGGCGATGTTGCTCACGTTCACCAGCACCGTGGGCGCCTGCGCCGGGTCGCGGAAGCTGGCGGCCAGTTCCTCGCCAAACAGGTCTTCGTAGCAGATGTTGGGCGCAATGCGCTGGCCCGCCCACGCCAGTGGCGGCTGCACCAGCGCGCCCCGAGCAAAGTCCCCCAGGGGGATGTGCATGAGCTGGGTGAACCAGCGGAACCCCGTGGGAATGAACTCGCCAAAGGGCACCAGGTGATGCTTGTCGTAGCGGTGCTGCTGCAGGCCAGGCGCCCAGCTCAGCGTAGAGTTGGTGAAACCGTCGGTCCAGTTGCCCACGGGCAGGCCCAGCATCACGGCAGACTTGCCTGCAGCCACCGCGTCCAACAGGCCGCGCAGGTAGGCCGGGTCCAGCTCCTGCGGCAGAACCGGTATGGCCGTTTCGGGCGCCACCACCAGGTGGGGTGCATCGGCACGGGCCACGGCCTGGCGCAACTGCCCGCCGTACCACTCCAGGGCCAGAGGTATGCCCGCACCGGGGGTGAATTTTTCGTCCTGCGGCACGTTGCCCTGCAGCAGGGTGACGGTCAACTCACCATGGCTGCGGGTGTGCGCTGGCAGGTGTTGCACCAGCCAGCGGCCCGGCAAGGACCAGCAGACCAGGGGTACCGCCACCACGGCAAACACCCGCCAGGCCCAGCCCGCGCCACGGCGGCTGCCTTGAGTGAACGCCGCCAACAGCCCAGCAGCCAGCGCCGCGCTGACCGCGCCCATGCCATACACGCCCACGTAGGGCGCCAGCGCACCGAGTGTGTCGATGTGCGCGTAACCGCCCGCCCCCCACGGGAACCCGGTGAACAAGGTGCCCCGTGCGAGTTCGGCCAGCGTCCACAGCGCGGCAAACGCCACCGCTTGCGTTGCAGGGGGGGCATGGCGCCAGCGCCAGTAAACGGCGCTGGCCACGGCGTAATACAGGCCCAAGGCCGCCGCCAGCGCCAGCACGGCCACGGCCGCCAGCGGCGCCGCCAGCCCGCCGTAGGTGTGCATGGATATGAACAGCCACCAGAACGTGGCCGCCAGCCAGGCAATGGCAAACCACCAGCCTTGCACAAAGGCAGCGCGTGCCGTGGACGCGGCACGCACACCGGCCAAGAGGACCAGCAGCGAAAGCCACTGCAAGGCAGGCACCGGCTCGCCAGTGGGCCCAAAAGCCCAGGGCCAAGCCAGGGACAGCGCCTGCGCGCCGCCCGCCAACATCAGCCCCAAACGCCAGAGCCAGCGGCTCAATCCGCCCCCGGCAGGCGCGACACCTTGAACCACTTCACAGCGCCGCCCTTGGCATGCTGCACCAAAAAGCGCAGGCCCTGCACGTCGTGCGCCTCGCCGCGCTTGGGCACGTGCCCCATCTCGTGCGACACCATGCCGCCTATCGTCTCGAACGGCTCCACCGGCAGCGTCACCTGGAACCACTCGTTCACCATGTCGATGGACGTGTCGCCGCTGACGCGCCAGGTGCCATCGGCCAGCGCGAAGATGTCGCCTTCGTCCTCGCCCTCGTCGAATTCGTCCTCGATCTCGCCGACGATTTCCTCCAGCACGTCCTCGATGGTGATGAGACCCGCCACACGGCCAAACTCGTCGATGACGATGGCCAGGTGGTTGCGGTTGCCCCGGAACTCGCGCAGCAGATCGTTCAGGCCCTTGCTCTCGGGCACGAACACCGCTGGCCGCAACAACGCGCGGATGTTCAGCTCCGGCGCGCGCTGCAGTTTGAGCAGGTCCTTGGCCATGAGGATGCCGAGGATGTTCTCGCGCTCGCCTTCGTACACGGGGAAGCGCGAGTGCGCCGTTTCAATGACGGTGTGCAGCAAGTCCTGGTAGGGGGCATTGATGTCCAGGGCGTCCATGCGGGGGGCCGCCACCATCACGTCACCGGCCGTCATGTCGGCGATGCGGATCACCCCTTCGAGCATCACACGCGACTCGGCGTCGATGATGTCGTTGTCCTCGGCCTCGGCCAGGGTTTCGATGAGTTCGTCCTTGGAATCGGGTCCAGGGTTGATGAACTCGGCCAGCTTTTGCAGGAAACTGCGCTTGTCTTCATGCCGCACACCACGGTGCGGCGACGTACTGGGATAGGGGTCGGCCACTGACTGCAGGCGATAGTTGTAACGGGGTCAAGGATACAACAAGCCCGTGACACGGTGGCAGCGAAGTTCATGGCCCCCACGCTTCGCTGCCCCCCGAGGGGGCGTTCGTCGCCTTGGG
>CBKZAG010000320.1:0-2836 GCA_966692625.1 uncultured Comamonadaceae bacterium | reverse complement strand
CCAGCGCCATCGTGGAGCGCCAGCGCAACTTCTTCATGCACGGCGAACTGGCCATGCGCCCGCTGGTGCTGCGCGAGATTGCCGACGAGCTGGGCCTGCACGAATCCACCATCAGCCGCGTGACCACCGCCAAGTACATGGCCACGCCCTTTGGCACCTACGAGCTGAAGTATTTCTTCGGCTCGGCGCTGGGCACCGAAACGGGCGGTAACGCCTCCAGCACCGCCGTGCGTGCGCTCATCAAACAGTTCGTGGCCAGCGAGAACCCCAAGAAACCGTTGAGCGACAACCAGATTTCCGACATGCTCAAGGAACAAGGCATCGAGTGCGCGCGGCGCACCGTGGCCAAGTACCGCGAATCGCTGCGCATTGCGCCAGCCAACCTGCGCAAAGCCATCTGACCGATATTTGACCCATGAATGCACTGACCCTTTTCCTGCCCTGCGCCGCTGGCGTGGAAGACTTTCTGGCCGCCGAGGTGCAGCGCGTCACTGGCCTGCCGGACACCGCCATGCAGCGCTCGCGCGGCGGCGTGGAAGTGAACGCCAGCTGGCGCGACGCCCTCAAGCTCAACCTGCACAGCCGCCTGGCCCAGCGCGTGCTGGTGCGCCTGGCACGCCAGCCCTACCGCAGCGAGCAGGACATCTACACCGCCGCCCACGGCGTGGCCTGGGAGATCTGGTTCACGCCGAAAGAGACCATCAAGGTCGAGATCACCGCGCAGCACAGCCCGCTGAAGAGCCTGAACTTTGCCGCGCTGCGCGTGAAAGACGCCATCTGCGACCGCCTGCGCGACAAGCGCGGCGCGCGCCCCAGCGTGGACACCGCCCGCCCCGACGTGCGCGTGTTCGCCCACCTGACCAAGGACGACGTGACGGTGTACGTGGACACCTCGGGCGAGCCCCTGTTCAAGCGCGGCTGGCGTGAAGACAAAGGCGACGCCCCGCTGAAGGAAACGCTGGCCGCCGCCATGATTGCCGCCACCGGCTGGACCGGCTGGGACGACAAGGGCCAGCCCGTGCCGCTGTACGACCCCTGCTGCGGCAGCGGCACCGTGCCCATCGAAGCGGCACAGATCGCCCTGAACATTGCGCCTGGACGGCTGCGCCGCTTTGCCTTTGAAAAACTCATGCCCTACCAGGCGCACGTGTGGCAGGTGCTCAAGCAAGAGGCCCAGGCCGCCGAGAAGAAGCTGCCCGCTGGCAGCGCGCCCTTCATCTTCGGCAGCGACGTGGCCTTCCGCATGGTGGACTTTGCCCGCCGCAACGCCGAACGCGCAGGTGTGATGCATGCCATGGAACTGCGCGGCGGCGACGCCTTGCAACGCATGCCGCCCAGCGCCACGCCCGGCGTGATGCTGCTGAACCCGCCCTACGGCGAGCGCATTGCCGCCGCTGGCGTGGCGGGCCAACGCGCCGAACAACGCGCACAGACCGGCCGCCCCATGACACGCACCGTGGGCCGCGAAACGGCCCAGTTTGCCGAAGGCGGCGAAAACACCGACTTCTTCGCCCAGCTCGCCGCACATTGGAAAAAACACTACGCAGGCTGGAGCGCCTGGCTGCTCACCCCCGACCTGAAGCTGCCCGGCAAGATGCGCTTCAAGGAGTCGCGCCGGGTGCCGCTGTGGAACGGCCCCATCGAATGCCGGCTGTTCCGCTTCGACCTGGTGGCGGGCTCCACCCGCGCACCCAGCGCTGCCGCCAGCGAATGACCCGCCTCGTCATCGACACCAACTGGGTGCTGGACCTGTGGGTGTTCGACGACCCGCGCGCCGCCGCGCTGCGCGAAGTGCTGGAAGCGGGCCAATGCCAATGGCTGGCATGCGAACCCATGCTGGACGAACTGGCGCGCGTGCTGACTTACCCCATGGTGGCCAAGCGCCTGCAGCAGAACGGCCGCAGTCACGCTGACGCGCTGGCGTACATCCGGCAGTTTGCCAACACGGTGGACGTGCCGCCACACCACGTGCTGCGCTGCGACGACCCGGACGACCAGGTGTTCATCGACCTGGCCGTTCAGCAGCGGGCCACGCTGCTCAGCAAGGACCGCGCAGTGCTGCGTCTGCGCAGCCGCCTGGCCAGCTGGGGCGTTGCGGTGCTGGATCACTGGTCATGAACATTGCCCCAAAGAAAACACTATTAATATCATTTGGAAATTTTTTTGGTCATATATCTTGTTTTTTATGCCGACTCATCTATACTTCAGTCGGGCTGTCTTTGACAGCTCCCCGCTTTTCCTCCCTGAGCGGGTGCCTTTGTGTGTGACAGCAAAAAGGCTTCCATCCCGGCCCCTTTAGGGTCGGGATTTTTTTTGTCCGGAGGGCTGCAGGATGGCTCTCGCTCGCTCCGGCTGTTGTCGGCCAGTAGCCGCCATGGCAGCGTCGTGAGTGACCAGTGCAGGCTGGGAGCGGTCTACCGCTAGTGACTGCTATGCGGCCAACCGGGGGTATCTGCCGAGACAGGCGAAAGCACATGGCACCCGAAATAAGTGGCTGGAAAACTTGTCGGAGAATGCGATGAAGCGCTAGGTTCGAATCACGGAGGGACAATGGACTCGTTTTCAAGGCGACAAGGCTACTCAAGACCGGATGCAGAAATCAGCATCAGGCATGAGGCACCAGAGGAGCTGAGAGCAGCGATTGTGTCAATCGCCTATCAGTGCGGCTTCGCCCCTAGTGAACTTCGACTTGTACTGTGTTCCATCCTCTACAAGGCGCCAGACAAGAGCAATTGGTCCGAACATCCGAATATTGCCAACGAGGTCGGAGATCTCATGGACGAGCTCGAATGGTTTGAGGTCTACGACTTCATTGAGCATCTCGCCGAGAGGTCTC
>CBKZAG010000319.1:0-2842 GCA_966692625.1 uncultured Comamonadaceae bacterium | reverse complement strand
GCGTCAGAAGCGTCACCAGCCCTTGCTGCCCGTAAGCCAGCCCAATCAGGGTGATACCGATCATCACCATGTTCGAAAACACGCCCGCCAACCCCAGCACCACGCTGCGGCAGTTGAAGCCGCGCCAGACCATGGACGCCCCCAGCAACACCAACGCCGCCAGGAAATAGGCCACCAAGGGCCGCAGGTCGAGCTGCTCCACGTGCACATTGCTCATGGTGCGAAACAGCAAGGCGGGAATGAGCAACAAAAAGACCAGGTTGGAAAGGTCCTTCACCGCATCTGCACGAATCCATTCGCGGCGCCCGGCCACGAAGCCTGCGGCAATCAGCAAAAAGACTGGGGCGAGCGAGACGAAGACGGGGTGGCTGGCAAAGTTCACCCCGCGATCTTAGCCTTGGCGGGCCAGCCTCACTTCACCCACTCGGCGAAGACCTTCTTCAACTTCACCACCTTGGGTGCAGCCACTGCCAGACAATAGCCCTGGTAAGGGTTCTTCTCGAAGAAGTCCTGGTGGCATTCCTCGGCAGCGTGATAGTTGCTCAAAGGCGCAACCTCCGTGACGATGGGAGCGTCAAAAACCTGCTCAGCCTCCAACTCCGCAATCAGTTCGCGAGCCACAGTTTGCTGAACCGGCTCAGTAAAGTACACGCCGCTGCGGTATTGGGTACCCACGTCATGGCCCTGGCGGTTCAGCGTGGTAGGGTCGTGCACGGCAAAGAATATTTGCAGGAGTTGCTTCAAACCTATCACCGCCGGGTCGTAGGTCAGGCGCACCACCTCGGCATGCCCCGTGGTGCCAGTGCACACGTCTTCGTAGCTTGGGCTGGGGTGCTGCCCGTTGCAGTAGCCAGACTCCACGTCCACCACCCCCTTGACCCGAACAAAAACCGCCTCGGTGCACCAGAAGCACCCGCCACCCAATGCCACCACAGCCAAATCGCTCATCGTCAAACTCCTGCATGTCCAGCCATGAACATTTTTGGAAGATGATGCCATCTATCGACGCCGGGGGTATTCCCGGTTATATTAATAACCCGCTGGTCAGTAATTATGGAAGCCTCTAACCCTCCCGCGAAACGCGCCCGCCGCAAGGAAGCCCGCCCTGGCGAGCTGCTTGACGCCGCGCTTGATCTGTTCGTTGAAAAAGGTTTTGCCGCCACCCGCGTGGAGGAGGTGGCCAAGCGCGCGGGCGTTTCCAAGGGCACGTTGTTCCTGTACTTTCCCAGCAAGGAAGAACTGTTCAAGGCCGTGGTCCGCGAGAACCTTTCCGGCCTGTTTGCAGAATGGCAAGCCGAATTCGAAGGCTTTGCAGGCACCACCGCAGAAATGGTGCGCTACAGCCTGCACCAGTGGTGGCAACGGCTGGGCGCCACGCGGCTGTCTGGCATTACCAAGCTGGTCATGACGGAGGCCGCACACTTTCCCGAGATCGCGGCCTTCTACGAACAAGAAGTCATCCAGCCCGGCAACCTGCTGCTCAAGCGCATTCTGCAGCGCGGCATAGACCGTGGCGAGTTCCGTCCTATTGATCTTGACTACGGCATTTACGCGCTCATATCGCCCATGATGTTCCTGATGCTCTGGAAACACTCCATGGCGCCCTGCGTGGCCAGCACCCAGCCCATCGACCCCGAAACCTTCATCGAAACGCAGGTTCAACTGGTGCTGGGCGGCTTGCTCCAGGCTGGCGCGGGAAACGCCATAACCGCCGTTAAGTAAAATGATGAAGAATCGGCTAATATACCCACCGGAGTATTCATGAGCACTGGCACCCCCTCCTTCGACTTCGAGAAGGCCCGCTTCAACATGATCGAGCAGCAGATCCGCCCCTGGGAGGTGCTGGATCCTGACGTTCTCGCACTGCTGGGCGAACTCAAGCGCGAGCAATTTGTGCCCGCCGCTTACCAAAGCATGGCCCTGGCGGACATGGAAATTCCCCTGTCCACCCCTGCCCGTGAAGGCCAGTGCATGCTCGCCCCCAAGGTGGAAGCGCGCGCCCTGCAAGACCTGGCACTGCAACCCACCGACAACGTTCTGGAAATTGGCACCGGCTCGGGCTACATGGCCGCGCTGATGTCCAAGTTGTGCGCGCGCGTGCTCAGCCTGGAAATCGACCCCGTACTGGCACGCCAGGCCCGCGAAAACCTGCAGCGTGCCGGCATTACCAACGTTGAAGTGAAGGAAACCGACGCCGCAGCGCACCGCTTTGCCGCATGCGCCAGCGCCGCGCCTTACGACGCCATCATCCTCAGCGGCTCGGTGGCTGAAGTGCCTGCCGACCTGCTGGAGTTGTTGAAGACTGGTGGCCGCCTGTGGACCGTTGTGGGCCACGAACCCGTGATGCGCGCGACCATCGTGCGCCGTGTGGGCCCCGCCACGTTCCACACCGAACAGCCCTGGGACACCGTTGCCCCCCGGCTGCAGAACGTGCCCGAACCCACCCGCTTCCAGTTCTGACTCCGGAGCCTGAAGTGATCCAAAGCATCCGCCCCTCTCAACTGGCCGATTGGCTGCAACATTGCAAAAGCGACGATGACCAGCGCCTGCCCTTGGTGCTGGACGTTCGCGAACCCTGGGAGGTGCAGACCGCCTGCGTGAAGGCACAGGGCTTTGAGCTGGTGCACATGCCGATGAGCAGCATTCCTGCGCGCCTGCAAGAACTGCCCCGGGACCAGCACATTGCCTGCCTGTGTCACCACGGCGGGCGCAGTGCCCAGGTGGCCCACTTCCTCAAGAACCAGGGTTACGACAACGTGGTGAATATCCACGGGGGTATCGACGCCTGGTCACACGAGGTGGACCCGTCTGTCCCGCGTTACTGATCCACATCCACTCAGGC
>CBKZAG010000318.1:0-2894 GCA_966692625.1 uncultured Comamonadaceae bacterium | reverse complement strand
AGCCGTCACCAGCGCAGAAGTGAGCGTGCGCCCATGCTGAAGCGGCTGCTGCTTGCCTTGTTGTTGGCCAACGGGTTGTTCCTGGCCTACACACAGGGCTGGCTGGCGTTTGCAGGCCTGGTGCCGCAGGAGCCCCGCGAGTCGCACCGCCTGGCAGAGCAGGTCGAGCCCGGCAAGCTGCGCATCCTCAACGCCCAAGGCCAGGCGCCCGTCACCGCTGCAGCGCCGGAGGCCGGGGCATCCGACGTGCCGGAGCCGCAGGAGGCTGCGGCCAACGGCTCGCCGCCACCAGACGTGGCCGCCACGCCTGCAGCGTCCGCCCCTGCGCCCGAACCCACTGCTTGCTGGCAGGTCAGCGGTTTCAGCGTGGCGCAGACCATCACCGTCAACGCCGCCATGCAAAAGCTGGGTGGCGTCGCCAAAGGCTGGTCCTTGAACGAATCGGTGCTGCCCGCGCGCTGGATTGTTTACCTCGGCAAGTTTGCCAACAGCGAGGCCTTGCAGCGGCGCCGTGCCGAGTTGCGCCAGGAGCGCATAGAACACCGAGAGGTGAATGTGCCCGCTTTGCAGCCCGGCCTGGCCCTGGGCACCTATTCCAGCGAGGAAGCCGCCCGCAAAGCCTTGCAACAGGCTCAGCGTGACGGCGTGCGCGATGCGCGCGTCGTGCAGGAGCGGCAGGAATCCCGCACCTTCACCCTGCGCTTGCCTGCCGTGACCGACAGCGAACGGCGCCAGATCGAGGGGCTGGGCTTCTTGGGCGACAAGACGCTGCAGCCCTGTTCCTGAACTCACCAACCGCCCCGCATGGGGTTTCAAGCATGAACATCACCAAAGACACCGTCGTCACGCTCAGCTACCGCGTGAGCGACACCCAAGGCAAGCTGCTGGAAGCCAGCGAGGAGCCCATGGCCTACCTGCACGGCGGCTACGGCAACACCTTCGAGAAGATTGAAGCCGCGCTGGAAGGCCAGCAAAAAGGCTTTGCCACGACCGTGGTGCTGCAACCCGAGGATGCCTTTGGCGAACGCGACGAAAGCCTGGTGCAGACCATCGCCAAGGCTGACTTTCCGCCCGGCGTGAAGGTGGGCGGCACGCTGCGTGGCGTGGCCGACGACGGGCACGAGCGCATCTTCACCGTGGTCAAGATCAAGGGGCCGCAGGTCATCATTGACGGCAACCACCCGCACGCGGGCAAGGTGCTCAAGTTCGCACTGCAGGTGCTGGACGTGCGCGCCGCCTCTGCCGAAGAAGTGGCCCATGGCCACGCCCACGGCGAGCACGGCCACCACCACTGAAGCCCGCTTCAGTCGAGCTTGAAGGCGCCCACGGCGCTGCTGAGTTCCTTCGCCTGGCTCGACAGCGCATGCGCGGCCTGCGCTGCACGGCTCACTTGAGTCACGTTGTGCTGGGTGACCTGGTCCATGCGGTCCATGGCGCTTGTGACCCGCTGCAAGCCTTCCCGCTGCTCCTGGGACGTCGTGGAGATGTCCCCCAGCAGCGCGGTCATGCGGCGGACTTCCTCCACGACCTCCCTCATGGTCGTGCCCGCCTGCGTGACGAGTTCTGCGCCGTTCTCAACGTGCCGAACCGAGTCACCGATGAGCTGGCTGATCTCCTTGGCCGCTGACGCGCTGCGCTGCGCGAGGCTGCGCACCTCTGCCGCCACCACGGCAAAGCCGCGCCCCTGTTCGCCAGCGCGGGCCGCTTCCACGGCGGCGTTGAGGGCCAGGATGTTGGTCTGGAACGCAATGCCGTCGATCACGGCAATGATGTCCACGATCTTGCGCGAACTGCCGCTGATGGCATCCATCGTTCGCACCACTTGTTCCACCACCGCCCCCCCTCTTTCCGCGATGCCGGAGGCATGGCTGGCCAGCTGGCTCGCTGACTCAGCCCGTTCGGCGTTGAGCAGCACGGTGCCTGCCAGCTGCTGCATGCTGTGGCTGGTTTCATGCAGCGACGCCGCCTGCTCTTCGGTGTGGCGGGTCAGGTCGGCATGACCGCTGTCGATGTCGGCCGCGGCGTCGGTGATGGTGTCGGTGGATGCCTTGATGCGTCCGACCAGGTCGGTGAGGGTGTCTTCCATCTCGCCCAGCGCCTGCAGCAGGCGGCCAAACTCCCCTTCACGTTCGGTTCCGAACTCCTGGCTCAGGTCGCCAGAGGCCACGGTCTCCGCAATCAGGATGGCTTCACCCAGCGGGCGGGAGATGGCCCTGGTCAGTGCCCATGTGGCGCAGACGCAGGTCAGCACCGTCAGTGCGAAGATGGAAAAGAGCCCCAGTTTGGCTGTGCTCGCTTTGGCCGAGTCCAGCGCCTGAATGGACAGCACCAACGCCACGGTCGACAGGCAGAGCACCGTGCCAAAAGTCAGCATCAACCATGCGCGGATGGTCAGGTTGGAAAGCCGCATGGCAGTGTCTCCGTGGTGGTGCCTGTGTATGTGATCGATGCTGTTTATAGCACCGCATAGTCACAGTGCGGTGTGGGAACTACCTATGCGTCGCGCCCATAAAAAAACGCCCCGGCAAGGGGCGTTTTGCTGGGGCAGGTGCTTCAGCGCGAAACCACGCGCACCATCTCCAGGCACTTGCAGGCGTAGCCCCACTCGTTGTCGTACCAGGCCACGACCTTCACGAAGTTCTTGTCCAGCGCAATGCCGGCGGTGGCGTCGAACACGCTCACGCAGGACTCGCCGCGGAAGTCGGTGGAAACCACCTTCTCGTCGGTGTAACCCAGGACGCCCTTGAGCTTGCCTTCGCTCTGCGCCTTCATCTCGGCGCAAATCTCTTCATAGCTGGCCTCGTTCGTCAGCTCCACGGTCAGGTCCACCACCGACACGTCGCTGGTGGGCACGCGGAAGGACATGCCGGTGAGCTTCTTGTTCAGCTCGGGGA
>CBKZAG010000317.1:0-2937 GCA_966692625.1 uncultured Comamonadaceae bacterium | reverse complement strand
AGAAGTTCACCAACGGCGCCGTCAAGGGCAAGACCGGCTCGCTGACCGCGCTGCCCGTGATCGAAACGCAGGCCGGCGACGTGTCCGCCTTCGTGCCCACGAACGTGATCTCGATCACCGACGGCCAGATCTTCCTGGAAACCAGCCTGTTCAACGCCGGTATCCGCCCCGCCATCAACGCCGGTATCTCTGTGTCCCGCGTGGGTGGTGCAGCGCAGACCAAGCTGATCAAGAGCCTGTCCGGCGGTATCCGTACCGACCTGGCGCAGTACCGTGAACTGGCTGCGTTCGCGCAGTTCGCTTCCGACCTGGACGCCGCCACCCGCAAGCAGCTGGACCGCGGTGCCCGCGTGACCGAACTGCTCAAGCAGGCCCAGTACTCGCCCCAGTCCATCAGCCTGATGGGTGCCACCCTGTTCGCCGTGAACAAGGGCTTCCTGGACGACGTGGACGTGAAGAAGGTGCTGGCTTTCGAATCCGGCATGCACGCCTACCTGAAGGACAAGTACGCTGCCCTGCTGGCCAAGCTGGAAAGCAGCAAGGCCATGGACAAGGACGCCGAAGCTGAACTGAACGCGGCCATCGCCGAGTTCAAGAAGACCGGCACCTACTAAGCGGCGCGTTCGCGACCGATTAAGGAGCATCAATGGCAGCAGGCAAGGAAATACGCGGCAAGATCAAATCGGTGGAAAACACCAAGAAGATCACCAAAGCCATGGAAATGGTGGCCGCCTCCAAGATGCGCAAGGCGCAGGACCGCATGCGCATGGCCAGGCCCTACAGCGAGAAGGTGCGCCAGATCGCTTCCAACCTGAGCCAGGCGAACCCCGAGTACACCCATCCCTTCATGCAGTCCAACGACGGTGCGAAGGTGGCAGGCATGATCGTGGTGTCCACGGACAAGGGTTTGTGCGGTGGCCTGAACACCAACGTCCTGCGTGCGGCGACCAACCAGCTCAAGGCGGCGCAGGTTGAAGGCCGCTCCACCGAGGTGGTGGCGATCGGCAACAAGGGCCTGGGTTTCATGAACCGCATCGGCGCCAAGGTGGTGTCGCATGTCACCGGTCTGGGTGACACGCCCCACCTGGAAAAGCTGATCGGCCCGGTCAAGGTGCTGCTGGATGCTTACACCGAAGGTCGCATCAGCGCTGTGTACCTGTGCTACACCAAGTTCATCAACACGATGAAGCAGGAAGCCGTGGTGCAGCAGTTGCTGCCCCTGGCGCCTGAGTCCCTGCACGAAGGTCAGCGTGGGCACGACTGGGACTACATCTATGAACCGGACGCTGCAACCGTCATCGACGAGTTGCTGGTCCGCTACATCGAGTCCCAGGTGTACCAGGCGGTGGCCGAGAACATGGCGTCCGAGCAATCGGCCCGCATGGTGGCCATGAAGGCTGCGACCGACAACGCCGGCAACGTGATCAACGAGCTCAAGCTGGTCTACAACAAGACCCGTCAGGCCGGCATCACCAAAGAGCTGTCGGAAATTGTGGCAGGCGCCGCGGCCGTGTGAGGTCGAGGTCTCAAGAATCTAGAGAAATTTAAAGGTATCAATCATGGCTCAAGCTCAAGGCAAGATTGTTCAGTGTATCGGCGCCGTGGTGGACGTGGAGTTCCCGCGCGACCAGATGCCCCGCGTGTACGACGCGCTGAAAATGGAAGGTTCCGCACTGACCCTGGAAGTGCAACAGCAGCTGGGTGACGGCGTGGTGCGTACGATTGCACTGGGTTCGTCCGATGGTCTGCGTCGCGGCATGGTCGTGACCAACACCAACGCGCCCATCACCGTGCCCGTGGGCAAGGCGACCCTGGGCCGCATCATGGACGTGCTGGGTAACCCCATCGACGAGCGTGGCCCCGTGGATCAGGCACTGACCGCATCCATCCACCGCAAGGCTCCCGCTTACGACGAGCTGTCCCCCTCGCAGGAACTGCTGGAAACCGGCATCAAGGTGATTGACCTGGTGTGCCCGTTCGCCAAGGGCGGTAAAGTGGGTCTGTTCGGTGGCGCCGGTGTGGGCAAGACCGTGAACATGATGGAGCTCATCAACAACATCGCCAAGGCGCACTCCGGCTTGTCCGTGTTCGCTGGCGTGGGTGAGCGTACCCGTGAAGGTAACGACTTCTACCACGAGATGGCCGACTCCGGCGTGGTGAACCTGGAGAACCTGGGTGAGTCCAAGGTGTCCATGGTTTACGGCCAGATGAACGAGCCCCCGGGCAACCGTCTGCGCGTGGCCCTGACCGGTCTGACCATCGCCGAGTCCTTCCGTGACGAAGGCCGTGACGTGCTGTTCTTCGTGGACAACATCTACCGTTACACCCTGGCCGGTACCGAAGTGTCCGCTCTGCTGGGCCGTATGCCTTCCGCCGTGGGTTACCAGCCTACGCTGGCTGAGGAAATGGGCCGTCTGCAGGAGCGCATCACCTCCACCAAGGTGGGCTCGATCACTTCCATCCAGGCCGTGTACGTGCCTGCTGACGACTTGACCGACCCGTCGCCTGCCACCACCTTCGCCCACCTGGACTCCACCGTGGTGCTGTCCCGTGACATCGCTGCGCTGGGTATCTACCCCGCCGTGGACCCGCTGGACTCCACCAGCCGCCAGCTGGACCCGCTGGTCGTGGGCCAGGACCACTACGAAACCGCCCGTGCCGTGCAGGGTACCCTGCAGCGTTACAAGGAACTGCGCGACATCATCGCCATTCTGGGTATGGACGAACTGGCACCGGAAGACAAGCTGGCCGTGGCCCGCGCCCGTAAGATCCAGCGTTTCCTGTCCCAGCCCTTCCACGTGGCCGAAGTGTTCACCGGCGCGCCTGGCAAGTACGTGCCGCTGGCCGAGACGATCCGTGGCTTCAAGATGATCGTGGCCGGTGAGTGCGATCACCTGCCCGAGCAGGCCTTCTACATGGTCGGTACCATCGACGAAG
>CBKZAG010000316.1:0-2943 GCA_966692625.1 uncultured Comamonadaceae bacterium | reverse complement strand
TTCAGTTCGAAGCAGCGCCGGCTGCCGTCGCTCCCCGTCCATTGCAGATCAAAGGATCTGGGCTGGCCGCTGTCGATCACCTCCTGCAGTTTGGCCTGCTGGTCACGCGCCTCCTGCGCAGTGACGGTGCTCGCCCAAGGCTGTTCACAGGGCGTGCGCCTCAGGGCGGCTTCGGCCTTCACGTCGTAGAGCCGCTCGAAAGCGGGGTTGACGTAGGTCCGGCGGCATTGGCGGTCAAACCTGACGATGACGTCCGGCGAAAACTCCGCCAGCATCCGGAAAGAGCCAGACTGCTCACTCATCCCACGCATGTCACCACGCCCTTTCGCGCATCCATCGCCTTTTCACCCCACACCAGGGCGATCTCCAACGCGTGTGTCATCTCGGCTGCAGGCAAGGGCCGGCTGTACAGGTAACCCTGGTACTGGTGACATCCCATCTCCTGCAGCAACTCCAGCTGGCTTGCGCGCTCCACGCCCTCGGCCACGGCAATCAGCCCCAGGGACTGGGCCATGGCGATGATGACCTTGGTGATCTCCCGGTCGTTCGGGTCCGTCTCCAGGTCGTCGACGAAACTCTTGTCGATCTTCAGGTTGTCCACCGGCAAGCGGCGCAGGTAGCTGAGCGATGAGTACCCGGTGCCGAAATCATCCACCGCCACACACACACCCTGGTCACGCAGGCTCCAGAACGCCTGGACGGCATCATCCACTTCGGTCATCAACGTCGTTTCGGTGATCTCCAGTTCCAGGCAACCAGCGTCCAGGCCATGGCGCTCCAACGCCGCCGAGACCCTTTGTGCAAACTCGCCCCCCCGGCATTGAGAGGCCGACAGATTCACCGCCACACGGCCAGGCGCCAGCCCGGCGTCCAGCCAGGCACGCATCTGCCTGCATGCCTCGTTCAGCACCCACGCGTCGATGTCTGCAATGAAGCCCGCCTCCTCCGCCACGCCAATGAACCGTGCTGGCGGCACCATGCCCAGTTCTGGGTGGCGCCAGCGGATCAGGGCTTCCATGCCCACGAACGCGCCGCTGGCCACATCTGCCTTGGGCTGGTAATACAGCTCGAACTCGCGACGCTCCAAGGCCAGCCGCAAGTCGTGGCTCAGGCGAAGCCAGTCCTGCGCCCCCTCGTTCATGTCGCTGGCGTAGAACCTGTAGCCGTGGCGCCCCTGAGACTTGGCGGCGTACATCGCCACATCGGCGTTGCGCATCAGCCCCACCACGTCGTGGCCGTCCTGCGGAAACACCGCCACCCCTATGCTGGCACTGGGAAACAGCCTTTGCTTCGCCAACACGCAGGGTTCGGCCACCGAATCAAACACCTTCTGCACCACCAATGGCAGCTGATGCCTCGGTGGCGACCGGTCGAGCAGGACGACGAATTCGTCCCCCCCCAGGCGGGCGACCATGTCGGTCTCGCGCACCGTGGCGCGCATGCGCTGCGCCAGCAGCCTGAGCAATTCGTCACCCACGGCATGGCCCAGGGTGTCGTTGATCGACTTGAAGTTGTCCAGGTCGATGAACAGCAAGGCCAATTCGTACCCTTCGCGCCGCGCATGGGCAATGCGTTGCTGCAAGCGGTCCTGGAAAGCCGAGCGGTTGGGCAGTTCGGTCAAGCCATCGTGCGTGGCTTGGTACAACAGGCGGCGCTCGGCCTCAAGCCGGTCGGTGATGTTGCGCCCCATGGTCAAGGTGCCAATGGGGCGGCCATCGGCGTCGTACTCGGGCACCACTTGCATTTCGTGGTAGACCACGGCGCCACTAGCATCGTTCCAGTCCCACAAAAGGGTATCTGGGCGCCCGGCCTGCAGCACCCCCAGCAGATGCTCCTTGAACTGCCCGCAGGACATGGCAGGTTTCCAGGCCCTGGCTTCCACGTCGGCCTGGTCCAGCGCGGCATCGGGTGCTATGCCCATCTGGTGGCGGTAGGTAGGGTTGGCGTAGACCAGCATCTGGTCCAGATCGTGACGCGCAATCAGGTCCGGGGAATTCTCGGCCAGGGTACGGTAGCGCTGCTCGCTTTGTGAGACGCGCTCCCGCATCGCGTGCTCCTGGTGCAGCATGGCGGACACGCTTTCCATCAGCCGGTTGAAGGCATTCGCCAACAAACCTATTTCGCTCAGTTCGTGGCCTTTGGGGACTTCCAGCCGGCGCTGGGCGCTGCCAATATTCTTGTCCAACACCCGTGCCACGCGGCGAATGGGCCGCACCACCACCCGGTACACCACCCAGGCCAACACGGCCGTGATGCCAAACACCATGGCCGTGAGCACCAAGGCCACAAAATCGGAATACCCCTGAGCCGACGCCCGCATCGCCTGCTCGTCGGCGATCAGCAGCACCTCCCCCAGCTGTGCCGAAGCATCAAACGGCGAAAAGATCTTACGGCGAACCGTGTAGCCCGCATCCTCGTCGCGGCCGCCGTGCTCTCGGTGCTTGTCGGCCAGCACCGCGCTCATGGATGAGATGCGCACGGCGTGCACCGTGGCGTTGGAGAGCAAGCCGTCGGCGATCTCTTGCGCCAGCGCTTCGTCTTCCGTAAAACAGGCGATGCTGATGGTGGACTCGACCGTGCTGAGCAGCTGCTGGGTGCTTTCGAGCTGGCGGTCGATTTCGTGGGAGCGCATGGCATACAGCCCCACCATGGACAGCAGGAACGCCAGCAACGCCCCCACGGGCAATACCGCCCACACCACCTTGGCCACCAGACTCTGGCGCGGCAGCAGGCGCATCATGGCGTGCCCCTGCCCAGCTTCATCACAGTCTGCATGTTGCGGGTCACCAGGGCGTCGTCCACGTAGGCGATGGCGCGGGGGTCCGCCTCAAGCCGGTCGACCACAGCCTTGGTGCTGGGCTGCTCCAAAGGGGGCTGCGTCCGCCCGGTAAACAACAGCCGCGCCCAGTAAGCATTGACTTCCTGGGGTTCCTTATTGATCAG
>CBKZAG010000315.1:0-2944 GCA_966692625.1 uncultured Comamonadaceae bacterium | reverse complement strand
CACCTCGCAAGGCGCGCCAGCCCCTGGGCGCACACGCCTTGACAGAAGCATTCTTGGAGCACCACCGGTTGCACTCCAACGCTCTTGGTGGCTGCGGCAGGCCTGGCCCTGTGGGGGCGATTTTCCGGGGTGGCTGTGTCTGGCGGCCTGGGGCTGGGCGCGCTTTTGGCGCGCTTCGTGATCAGCGCAACGCCCGCTCAGGCAACAGACTCAACAAGTCACTCAGCGCGTCGATGAACGTCACCCGCGGATGGAAAACCTCAGGCACCAGCCGCGGCGGGCACATCGCAAACACCCGCATCCCGGCGGCCACCCCGGCCTTGATGCCGGTGGCACTGTCCTCCACCACGGCACAACACCCAGGCGCCGCGCCCAGCATCTGTGCCGCATGCAAGAACAGCCCAGGCTCGGGCTTGAACACCCCCACCTCGTAAGCCGAAAACACCCTGTCGCCAAACAACGGTCGCAACCCGCACACCGCCAGCGTCAACTCCACCTTCTCGCGCGGGCCGTTGGTGGCCACGCAATAAGGCACCGCCAAACGGCTCACCAGCTCCGCCGCGCCAGGCATTGGGGCCAGGCCCTGCCTGAAACGATGCGCCATGCCCTCGCGCGCCAGTTCGATGAAACGCTCCTCGAACACCGGCCCGGCCTGCCCCAGTCCCTCGGCAATCCAGGCCGCCACCTCGGCCATGCGCACACCACGGAAACGGTCGTGGGCTTCGTCGCGCGAAATGGCCAAGCCATGCTCCTTTGCCAGGCGGTGGAGCACATCCAAGCCCGGCACCTCGCTGTCCACCAAGGTGCCGTCCGAATCAAAAATCACTGCCTCGATTTGCATCGGGGCAGTGTAGCTGCAACACAGAAAAGCCCTCGTTCGTCTTGCCGTCGCCGCGCTTGCCCCAAAACGCGGGTAAACCCTATGGCGGCACCGCGTATCCCACCCCACAATTGGCCAACTGGTCTGACCAATTGACCAATTCACACATACCATGAAAACTGTCGTTTGCGATCACCCCGGACAACTGTCTCTTCAAAACCGTCCAGCCCCCGTCAGGGGGGCTGATGACGTGCTGCTTCGGGTGCGGCGTGTTGGTGTCTGCGGCACCGATCTGCACATCTTTGCCGGGAAGCAGCCTTATCTGCAGTACCCCAGGGTCATGGGGCACGAGTTCTCCGCGGAGGTGATCGAGGCACCACCCGGCTCGGGGCTGATGCAGGGCGACCTCGTGTACGTGATGCCATACCTGTCCTGTGGGCACTGCGTGGCCTGCCGCAAGGGGCGGACCAATTGCTGCGTTCGCATCCAGGTGCTGGGCGTGCACACCGATGGCGCCATGACGGAACAGGTAGCCATTCCACGCGGCTTTGTTCACAAGGCTGAAGGCATCGGCCTGGACGAGGCTGCCATGGTGGAGTTCCTTGCCATTGGCGCCCATGCGGTGAGGCGCGCGCGCGTCGAACCGGGCCAGCGGGCCCTGGTCGTGGGCGCAGGCCCCATCGGCATGGCCGCGGCGTTGTTCGCCCGCCTGGACGGTGCAGACGTGACCGTGATGGACACCCGCGAAGACCGTCTGGCGGTGTGCAGGCAGGCCCTTGGGGCCCATGCCGTCACGGCGGGAGACGGGGACTTGGCCGCCTTGCACGAACGCACCGATGGCGAAATGTTCGACGTGGTGTTCGACGCCACGGGCAACCCGAAGGCGATGGAGCGCGGCTTCTCTCTGGTAGCGCATGGCGGCACCTACGTGCTGGTGTCCATCGTATCCAGCGACATCACCTTCAACGACCCCGAGTTTCACAAGCGCGAGACGACCTTGCTGGCGAGCCGCAACGCCACGGCCGAAGACTTTGCACGGGTGGTGCGCGACATGCGTGCGGGCCGTGTGCCAACGGCGGCCTTCGCCACGCACCGCCTGCAGCTGGGTGACCTCCCCGCGGATTTCGCCCTGCTGTCTGACCCGGATGCCGGTGTGATCAAGGCGTTGGTGGAGGTTTGAGCCATGCCGATCCAGAGCATTGAACCCCGGCGCCTGTACCGCCAGATCGCGGACCAGATGCGCCAGTTGATCCGCAGCGGGGAGTTCCCGGTGGGGGTGAGGCTGCCAGCCGAACGGGACTTGGCGGCCCAGTTCGGTGTCTCCCGCCCCTCGGTGCGCGAGGCCTTGATCGCGCTTGAGGTGGAAGGCTTGGTGGAAGTCCGCGTGGGCTCTGGCATCTACGTCACAGCCCGGGAGGCCGCCCCTTCGGCAAGGCGCGTCGAGCATGCCTACGGGCCTTTTGAAATCATCCGGGCGCGACAGTTCATTGAGTGCGAACTGGCGGCCGTGGCTGCACAGTCGATGACAGCACGACAGATCGACGGGCTGAACGATGCCGTGCGGCAGATGGACCAGGACATCGCGCAAGGCGTGATGCCGATCAAGGGAGACCGGCTGTTCCACGTGCGCATTGCCGAGGCGAGCGACAACGAGCCACTGGTGCACGTCGTGAGCGACCTCTTCGACGAACGCAACAACCCGCTGTTCATGCAACTGGGATCGCACTTTGAAAGCGTGCCCACGTGGCAGGCAGCCGTGGCCGAGCACCAGGCGGTGATCGACGCCATCGCTGCACACAGCCCAGATGCCGCGCGGATCGCGATGCGTTTTCATCTGCAACGCTCCCACGACCGTTTCGCCGTGTCCTGGTCGCACAGCAGCGATGCAGAGACGGCGCGCCAAGCCGAAGCCTCGTGAGAACGGACATGGCACTCGCCTGCACCTTGCGCGGCCCGCTCGACATGCGGCTTGAAGAACAGGCCGTCGCGCCGCTTGGCCCCAACGACGTCCGCCTCCGGTTGGGAGCCGGGGGCATTTGCGGCTCGGATCTGCATTATTTCCAGCACGGCCGCGCTGGCGCCTTTGCGATCCGCGAGCCCTTCGTCCCGGGGCATGAGGCATCC
>CBKZAG010000314.1:0-3059 GCA_966692625.1 uncultured Comamonadaceae bacterium | reverse complement strand
TGGTGCCGACGGCGAGACTCGAACTCGCACAGCTTTCGCCACTACCCCCTCAAGATAGCGTGTCTACCAATTTCACCACGTCGGCTTAGGAAGATATCGGTGAACGGCGAGATCTTGCTGTACCTCACCCGCCGCTCAGCGAACTTCAGCATTCTACCCTGAATAGGGACAGAATTTTTGTGGGTATAGGGATTTACCCCTTCTCGGCCTCAAAATTTCGAGACCGCCCCGCCCACACGCGGGCCTTCAATACCAATCACTGGCCAGGAATCTGGCCTGCACCGGTAGCAGGCTGTGCAGGCGCAGGAATCTGCTGGGTAGCGGCGGGGGCAGTTTCTGCGGGCAGCTTTTCGAGCACGCTGCCGGAACTGGCCGGACGCAGATTACCGAAATAAGCCAGCGCAAGCGTGCAGACCAGGAAAACGGATGCGAGCACGGCCGTGCTGCGGGACAGAAAGTTGGCACCGCCAGTGGCACCAAACAAGCTGGCGGACCCCGCGCCGCCGCCGCCGAAGGCTGCGCCAGCATCAGCACCTTTGCCATGCTGAACCAGGATCAGGCCAATCATGGCGATGGCGGAAAGCAGCTGCACCGCCAGGAGGATGGTCATCACGATATTCATGTTTTCTCCGTGTACGTGGCCTCAACCCAGTTGCGGGCAGGAGGCAATGATTTTCAGAAAGTCTTCGGCCTTGAGGGAGGCGCCACCAATCAGCCCGCCATCAATGTCTGGCTGTGACAGCAGTTGCGCAGCATTGCCTGCGTTCATGCTGCCGCCATAAAGGATGCGGATGCGATCGGCATGCGCCGTGGCAGCCTGCAATTGCGCGCGCAGCACTGCGTGAACGGCCTGAGCCTGCTCAGGGGTGGCGGTCTTGCCCGTGCCGATGGCCCAGACAGGCTCGTAAGCCACGACGATTTCGCTCGTGCAATGGCCGACGGTGTGGATCACCGCCGCCAATTGGCGCTTTACCACGGCCTCGGTCTGACCAGACTCGCGCTCGGCCAGCGTTTCGCCGATACAGACGATGGGTGTGATGCCCGCTGCCAGAGCACGTTGTGCCTTGGCCGCGACAGTCTCGTCGCTCTCGGCATGGTACTGCCTGCGCTCGGAGTGGCCGACGATGGCGTACCGGCAGGCAAAGTCCTTGAGCATGGCGGCCGACACCTCACCGGTGTAGGCACCCTGCTCGTGAGCGGACACGTCTTGCGCCCCCCAGGCGATGGGGCTGCCTTGCAGCTCCGCCTGTGCCTGAGGCAGGTACACCGCGGGAACGCACAGTGCAACATCGGCACCCGCAACTGCAGGCACGGCACCTTTGAGCATATCCAACAGGGCCTTGTTGGCAGCCAAGCTGCCATTCATCTTCCAGTTGCCGGCAATGAGTTTCTTCATCTTCGTCAATCGATGGGGAAGGGAAACAGGCTCAGTCCACCCAGCTCAGCAGCAGTTTGCCGATGTGCTGGTTGGACTCCATGAGGGCGTGTGCCTGGGCGGCCTGCGCTGCCGGGAACACACGGAACACCACGGGGCGGATGCGGCCCGATTCGAGCCAGGGCCAGACGTGCTGACGCAGATTGCGCGCGATGGCAGCCTTGAAGGCGACCGGACGGGGACGCAGCGTGGAGCCGGTGACCGTCAGGCGGCGCCGCAGCACGGCACCAGCGTTGATCTCGGCCTTCACGCCACCCTGCACCGCGATGATGACCAGTCGGCCGTCCTCGGCAAGGCAGTCCAGTTCGCGGGCCACGTAGGGACCGGCGACCATGTCCAGGATCACATCAACGCCACGGCCGCCCGTGATGTTGGCCACCTCGCGAACGAAGTCCTGCGTCTTGTAGTTGATGGCATGATCGGCGCCCAGTGCCAGACAGGCTTGCGCCTTGTCGTCACTGCCCACGGTGACGATGACCGTGGCGCCCATGGCCTTGGCCATTTGAATGGCCGTGACGCCGATGCCGCTGGAGCCGCCCTGCACCAGCAGGGTTTCACCCGCTTGCAGGCGCCCACGATCGAAGACGTTGCTCCAGACCGTGAAGAAGGTTTCGGGCAGGCCTGCGGCGTCCAGATCGGACCAGCCGCGCGGCACCGGCAGGCACTGGCCCACCGGGGCGACACAGTACTCGGCATAACCGCCGCCAGCCACCAGCGCACACACGTGGTCGCCCACGGCGATGCCAGCTTCGGCCAGCGCAGCAGCATCACCTGCCTCAATGACGCCCGCGATCTCCAGACCAGGGATGTCGGAAGCCCCAGGCGGCACTGGATAGTTGCCGGTGCGCTGCAGCACGTCCGGGCGGTTCACGCCGGACGCAGCCACGCGGATCAGCACCTCGCCAGCACCGGGGGCGGGCCGCTCGCGCGTGGCGAGCTGCAGCACCTCAGGCGCGCCGTAGCTGGTGATCTCAACGACTTGCATCGACTCAGCCATGAGCAGAAACAACGATCACTGCTGTTGCTGTTGCTGCTGGGCAGCCGCGTCCTCGCGGTCGATCAGCGCCTTCATGGACAGCTTGACGCGGCCCTTCTCGTCGGTCTCGAGCACCTTGACCTTGACGATCTGGCCTTCCTTGAGGAAGTCGGTGACCTTCTCGACGCGCTGGTGCGCGATCTGGCTGATGTGCAGCAGGCCGTCTTTGCCGGGCAGCAGGTTGACCAGGGCACCGAAGTCCAGAATCTTGGTGACCGGGCCTTCGTAGATCTTGCCGATTTCGACTTCGGCGGTGATCTCTTCAATGCGCTTCTTGGCCAGTTCGGCCTTCTCGCCGTCGGTGGAGGCAATGGTGATGGTGCCGTCTTCGCCGATGTCGATCTGGGTGCCGGTTTCTTCGGTCAGCGCGCGGATGGTGGCGCCGCCCTTGCCGATCACGTCACGGATCTTCTCGGGGTTGATCTTCATGGTGTACAGGCGCGGCGCGAAGTTGGAGATCTCCGTCTTCGCTTCGCCCATGGCTTCCTGCATCTTGCCCAGGATGTGCATGCGCGCTTCCTTGGCCTGGGCCAGGGCGACCTGCATGATCTCCTTGGTGATGCCCTGGATCTTGATGTCCATCTGCAG
>CBKZAG010000313.1:0-3077 GCA_966692625.1 uncultured Comamonadaceae bacterium | reverse complement strand
CTCGGGAATGGGGCGCCAGAGCACCAGCAGCTTGCCAATGTGCTGGATCGGCGCCGCGCCGAGTTCGTCGGCCAGGGTCTGCAGGTAGCCCTCGCGCTCGGCGCGGTCGTCGGAGAAAACGCGCACCTTGATCAGGCCGTGAGCCTTCAGGGCGGCATCCACTTCCTTCTTGACGGCAGGTGTCAGTCCATCGCCGCCGATGAGCACGACGGGATCGAGGTGGTGCGCGTCGGCACGGTGGACCTTGCGCTGGGCGGGGGTGAGTTCAATTTGAGGCATGGCCCGATTATCCGGCATACCCCCTGTTTGCGTGGGGTTGCGCTACATTGCCGACATGGATGCCGCTGTTCCCCGCCATGTGCTGCCCGTGCTGGTGTTTGCCCAGTTTGCAGGCACGTCGTTGTGGTTTGCCGTCAACGCCGTGATGCCGGACCTTCAGCGCGAACTGGGCTGGCCCGCCACGCTGGTGGGTACGCTCACGTCGGCCTTGCAATTCGGTTTTATCGCTGGCACGCTGGTCTTTGCCTTGCTGGCGGTGGCGGACCGGTTCGCGCCGCGCAAGGTGTTCCTGGTGTGCGCTTTGGCGGGCGCGGCCTGCACGCTGGGCGCCTGGGCCATGGTGCGGGATCAGCAGGCGTTGATCGCATGGCGTTTCCTCACGGGCTTTTGCCTGGCGGGGATCTACCCCGTGGGCATGAAGATCGCCTCGCAGTGGTACTCGCGCGGCCTGGGGGCGGCGCTGGGCTTGCTGATCGGCGCGCTGGTGCTCGGGTCGGCCAGCGCCCACGCCCTGCGAGCCATGGGCGATGCGTTGCCTTGGGACTGGCTGATGCTTGGCGTCGCCGCGCTGGCCGCCTTGGGCGGTTTGGTCCTCTACGGCGGGCTGGGCGAGCCGCCGAATGTCACGCCACGGTTGCAGCGCTTGGAATGGCGCGCTCTGGCCACCCTGTGGACCGACCGGCGTGTGCGCAGCTCGGTGTTGGGGTATTTTGGTCACATGTGGGAGCTCTACACCATGTGGGTGATGGTGCCGCTGGTGTTGGCTACGCGATTGCAGGGGGTGGCGCTGTCGTGGGTGGCTTTCTTGGCGCTGGGCGCTGGCATGCTGGGGTGCGTTCTGGGCGGCTGGGCGGCGCTGCGCGTCGGTAGCGCCAGGGTGGCGAGTTTTCAGCTGGCCGTGAGTGGTCTGTGCTGCCTGCTGGCGCCGTGGGCCTTGCACGCGCCGGATGCGCTGTTCTATGGCTGGCTGCTGGCCTGGGGGGTGACCGTCTCAGGGGATTCGCCGCAGTTCTCCACGCTGACTGCGCGCAACGCGCCGCCTTCCGTGGTGGGCAGTGTGTTGACAATGAGCAACAGTATTGGATTTGGCATTTCCATCATCAGCATCATGTTGTTCGTCGAACTGTCGCGCACGGTGGCGCTCGGTCTTTTGCTGCCGTGGCTGGCGGTAGGGCCTGCGTTGGGCTTGTTAGCCATGCGCACGTTGTTGCGCGAGGAGGCCCGGCGGGCCTGATCGCCTTTGCCGGGGTATTCGCGCTTATAGTCGGGGCCGCATGAAGGTCAAAACACAGAGCAAGAAGGTCAACAAGGCTTGGCTGAACCAGCACGTCAACGATCCGTGGGTCAAACTGGCCCAGAAGGAAGGCTACCGTGCGCGTGCCGCATACAAGCTCAAGGAGATTGACGAGACCTTTCACCTGATCCGCCCCGGCCAGTGCGTGGTGGATTTGGGGTGCGCGCCGGGGGCCTGGAGCCAGTACCTGCGCCGCCGCCTGTCGCCCGGCGGGGCAGCCACCGGCGAACTCAACGGCATCATCATTGGTTTGGATCTGTTGCCCATGGAACCCATCGAGGGGGTGCAATACCTGCAGGGCGACTTCCGCGAGGAGTCCGTGCTCGCGCAGTTGCAGGAAAAGCTCAAGGCGGGTGAGGGCTACCGCGAGGTGGACGTGGTGGTGTCGGACATGGCGCCCAACCTGTCTGGGGTGGAGTCTGTGGACGCTGCGCGCATTGCCCTCCTGGTGGAGTTGGCGGTGGATTTCGCCAAACAGCACCTCAAGCGCGACGGCGCCCTGGTGGTCAAGCTGTTCCATGGCAGCGGCTACAACGAGCTGGTCAAACTCTTCCGCGACACGTTCAAAGTGGTCAAGCCGCTCAAGCCCAAGGCGTCGCGAGACAAATCCTCGGAAACCTTTTTGATCGGCATGGGTCTCAAATAAGCCATTTTTGGCTTTTTCTATCCGCGCGATACACAGGGTTACCGCAGGGAAAAGGGTTTTGCGCCCTTGAAAGACCTAAAATGGTCCCGAAATGGACAGGTACAGATTCAGCAGGAGCCCTTCTTGAACAACCAGTGGTTTTCCAAAGTTGCCGTGTGGATGGTCATCGCCATGGTGCTGTTCACCGTCTTCAAGCAATTTGACGGACGCACCACAGCGGGCGCCGGTTACATGGGTTATTCCGAATTCCTCAACGAGGTAAAGGCCCAGCGCATCAAGAGCGCGACGATCCAAGAAGGGGCCAATGGCACCGAGATCGTGGCCGTCACCACCGACGACCGCAGGGTGCGCACCAACGCCACCTATCTTGACCGTGGTCTGGTGGGCGACCTCATCGCCAACGACGTGAAGTTCGACGTCAAGCCGCGCGAAGAGGGGTCGCTGCTCATGACCCTGCTGGTCAGCTGGGGCCCGATGCTGCTTTTGATTGGCGTGTGGGTCTATTTCATGCGGCAGATGCAGGGTGGCGGCAAGGGCGGCGCCTTCAGCTTCGGCAAGAGCAAGGCGCGCATGCTTGACGAGAACGCCAACACCGTCACTTTTGCCGATGTGGCTGGCTGCGATGAGGCCAAGGAAGAGGTGAAGGAGGTTGTGGACTTCCTGAAGGACCCGGCCAAGTTCCAGAAACTGGGCGGCCGCATTCCGCGCGGTCTTTTGCTGGTGGGCCCACCGGGTACCGGCAAGACGCTGCTGGCCAAGTCCATCGCGGGCGAGGCCAAGGTGCCGTTCTTCAGCATCTCGGGCTCTGACTTCGTGGAAATGTTTGTCGGCGTGGGCGCTGCCCGCGTGCGCGACATG
>CBKZAG010000312.1:0-3080 GCA_966692625.1 uncultured Comamonadaceae bacterium | reverse complement strand
TCCTTCCGCTGCGACGCCAACGTGTCGGTGCGCAAGCCCGGCCAGCCGCTGGGCACACGGCGCGAGATCAAGAACCTCAACAGCTTCAAGTTCATGCAGCAAGCCATCGACTTCGAGGTGCGCTGGCAGATCGAGCGCATTGAGGATGGCTACGAGATCGAACAGGCCACGGTGCTGTTCGACCCCGACACGGGTGAGACGCGCGCCATGCGCACCAAGGAAGACGCGGCCGATTACCGCTACTTCCCCGACCCGGACCTGCCGCCGCTGGTGATCGAGCGCGAATGGGTGGAACGCGTGCGTGCCAGCATGACCGAGCTGCCGCGCGCCATGGCCGATCGCTTCGTGGCCACCTACGGCCTGCCCGAGTACGACGCCACCACGCTGACGCAGAGCCCCGCCATGGCTGCCTACTTCGAGGCTGCCGCCAAGGCTTGCGGGCAGCCCAAGCTGGCGAGCAACTGGATCATGGGCGAGGTGTCGCGCCGCCTCAACGCCGAGGAGCGCGACATTGCCGAGGCGCCCGTGAGTGCGCTGCAGCTGGCCGCGCTGATCGCACGCATTGCCGATGGCACCATCAGCAACAACGCGGGCAAGCAGGTGATGGATGCGCTGTGGGGTGGTGAGGCCCCGGCTGGTGAGCCACAGGCCCAGGTGGACGCGCTGATCGAGGCCAAGGGCCTCAAGCAGATGAACGACAGCGGTGCGCTGGAAACCATCATCGACGAGGTGCTGGCCGCCAACGAGAAGAATGTGGCCGAGTACCGCGCGGGCAAGGACAAGGCGTTCAACGCCCTGGTGGGCCAGGTGATGAAGGCCAGCAAGGGCAAGGCCAACCCGGGTCAGGTCAACGAACTGCTCAAGAAGAAGCTGGGCTGATCAAGGGGCCTTGTCGCCCCAAAGCCGACGCAGCTGCGTCAACTCCTCGTCGAAGCGGGCGTTGACGCGCGCTTTCTCGCGCTCCAGGTCGGCCATCTGCATGGACTGGGCGTTGCGCTGCTGGGCGTTCTCTTCCAGGCGGCGCTTGAGCAGGGGCGGCGCCTTGCTGGGGTCGCGTTTGTAGAACGCTAGCTCTTCATTGATGGAGCGGCGCTGCTGCTCCAGTGCCACCATGTGTTGCTGCGCCAAAGTCACTTGTGCGTCCACCTGTTCCAGCGCTTCCGCACGGGCCTTGTCGTGCGCCGCCTGGTTGGGGTAGCGCGACGTCAGCAGGCGTTCCTTGCGCTTGTCCTCCGTGGCGCGGCTCTGGCGTTCGGCTTCGGCTTTCTTCTCGGCCTCCTGTTGGGCGCGTTCCGTCGCCGTGGGGGCTGGTGTGATCACCCGCTTGATGCTGCCACTGGGGTTGAGTTCGTGCTGTTCGCGGTCCAAGCACTCGGCGATGGGGCGGTCGGAGGTGATGCGCCGCCCCTTGCCATCGACGCAGGTGTAGATACCGGTTTGTGCGCCCGCCTGGACGGCCCATAACGCGCCACAGCAGATACCGATGAACGTGCCCAGCCGGAGCGTGTGGTGGCTGCCCGCCTGCCTGTTTGCCTGTACGAAGCTGAAAGCGCGGGCGGTGTCGTTCATGGTGGGGAGGAAGGTTCAGGTCACGCCATAACGGTCGCGGTAGGCCCGCACGCGGTCGCTGTGCTGTGCCATATCCCCTCCCGTCTGCTGTTCCAAGTATTGCAGCAAATCTGCCAGTTTGGCAATGGCGCAGACCTGCAGGCCCAGTTGTTCGCGCACGTACTGCACGGCGCTGTAGGGCACGTCGCGCACCTGGCCGTCCGGCCCGGCTTCCGTGGCCATTTCCTGCCGGTCCAGCGCAATCGCCACAGCGTGGGGCGTGGCACCGGCCGCCTTGATGAGCGCGATGGACTCGCGCGCCGCCGTGCCCGCGCTCATCACGTCGTCGATGATGAGCACGCGGCCTTTGAGCGGAGCCCCCACGAGGGTGCCGCCCTCGCCGTGGTCCTTGGCTTCCTTTCGGTTGTAGGCAAAGGGCAGGTTGCGGCCCAGGCGCGCCAGCTCAATGGCCACCGCAGCCGCCAGCGGGATGCCCTTGTAGGCAGGGCCGAAGATCATGTCGAATTCGATGCCGCTGGCCAGGATGCGCTTGGCATAGAACTCCGCCAGGCGGCCGAGCTTGGCGCCATCGTCAAACAGGCCGGCGTTGAAGAAGTAAGGGGACAGGCGCCCAGCCTTGGTCTTGAACTCGCCAAAGCGCAACACGCCCGATTCCACGGAAAATTGCACAAATGCCTGTGCCAGCGCGTCCTGCGCGTCTGGCGTGTTCGCTTCAACCACCATGGGGAATTCCTTGTTCAAACTGACCAGCCTCAACCTCAACGGCATCCGGTCCGCAGCCTCCAAAGGGCTGGAAGAATGGGTCGCGGCCACTGCGCCTGATTGTATTTGCGTGCAGGAGCTCAAAGCCCAGGCGCCTGACCTGGCGGGGCGTTTCGAGTCGCTGGCCGGGCTGAAGGGGTACTTCCACTTCGCACAAAAGAAAGGCTATTCGGGCGTGGCCGTGTACAGCAAGCACGAGCCCAGCGACGTGGTCGTCGGCATCGGCAACACCGAGTTCGACGACGAGGGCCGTTACGTGGAACTGCGCTTTGACACACCATCGCGCAAGCTGAGCATCGTCAGCTGCTACTTCCCGAGCGGCTCGTCCAGCGAGGAGCGCCAGGAGGCCAAGTACCGCTTCCTGGACCTGATCTACCCCTGGCTGGCGGCGTTGCGCTCAGAACGCGAGGTCATCCTTTGCGGGGACGTGAACATTGCCCACCATGAGAAGGACCTGAAGAACTGGAAGGGCAACCTCAAGAACAGCGGCTTTCTGCCCGAGGAACGTGCCTGGATGACCCGGCTGCTGAACGAGGGCGGACTGATGGACGTGTACCGCCGCCTGCACCCCGACGAAACCGAGGCTGCCTATACCTGGTGGAGCAACCGGGGCCAGGCCTGGGCGAAGAACGTGGGGTGGCGCATTGACTACCACCTGGCCACGCCGGGCCTGGCGGAGCAGGCGAGAACGGCCCAGGTCTTCAAGGCGCAGCGCTTCAGCGACCATGCGCCGCTGACGGTGGATTACG
>CBKZAG010000311.1:0-3083 GCA_966692625.1 uncultured Comamonadaceae bacterium | reverse complement strand
GCCACGTCTTGCGACCACACCACCAAGCCGCTGGCCTGGGGTTCCAGAGGCGCCGCCAGGGTCTGGCGCGAAAAGTGGTGCCGCAGCAGGCGGCCGCCAGGAATGGTGTCGGGCACATGGCTTGCAGGCAGGCTGGCAGCGTCAAAACCGGAAAGATCCAGCCCAGCCGGTTTGTGGAACAGCAGCGTCACGGGCGGCACAGGGCGCGCCACGGCCCCTGGTGCCAATTCGACCCGCTGGCCAGGCGTCACCCGGACCTGCGGTTCTTCCACGAGCAGCCCGTCCACCAGCACCCAGCCACCTTCAATGTACAGCTCCGCCTCGCGGCGCGAGCACGGCAACAGGGCGGCCAGGTGTTTGGCCAGTCGAAGGGGTTCTGTCATGGGAAGGAAGAATAAAGTGTGAAGTCTGCCGATACGCCGGATTCTGTGCACTGCGGTTGCCCGCAGCGTGACCGCCATTCCTCTGGGCCGCCGGTCACCCGGGCGGCTCGGTGCCACCTACCCGCCAGCTCGCCTTGCGGAACCACAAGGTCGAGAGAGGTTGCCCTGCTCCCGTGACTGGCCTACTTGGTGTTGCTGCGCGCAGAGATTGCCCGTTTCACCCCACAGGCTCCTGCCGCCGAAGCGGGTGGTTCCTGTGGACTCGTCTCTGTTGCTCTGATCCTCACCTCGCGGTGGAGAGCCGTTAGCTCCTGCGCTGTCCTGTGCAGTCCGGACGTTCCTCCAGCGCGCCCTTTCGGGACTTGCGCCAGCGGCGGTCTGGCAGGCTTCACAGGCGTGATTATCCCCTTATTCCGCCTCACGCGCTGCCACCGGCCCACCTGATCACCAAGGAACATAAACATATGGCCGAAAGGGCCGCACAATTGTTTCAGAATAGCGCCACACCCATCACGAGAGAGGCCCCATGAGAGCAGACAACGTCCTGGCCACCATAGGCCAAACCCCGCACATCCGCGTCAACCGCCTGTTCGGCGGCGCCAACGTCTGGATCAAGTCCGAGCGCAGCAACCCGGGCGGCTCCATCAAGGACCGCATCGCCCTGTCCATGGTGGAAGACGCCGAGAAGCGCGGGCTGCTCAAGCCTGGCGGCACCATCATCGAGCCCACCTCTGGCAACACGGGCGTGGGCTTGGCCATGGTGGCGGCCGTCAAGGGCTACAAGCTGGTGCTGGTGATGCCCGACAGCATGAGCGTGGAACGCCGCCGCCTGATGTTGGCCTACGGCGCCACGTTTGACCTGACCCCGCGCGAAAAAGGCATGAAGGGCGCCATTGCCCGCGCCGAGGAACTGGCCGCGCAGACACCGGGCGCCTGGATTCCCCAGCAGTTTGAGAACCCGGCCAACGTGGACGTGCACGAACGCACCACGGCCCAGGAGATCCTGGCCGACTTCCCCGAGGGGCTGGACGCCATCATCACCGGCGTGGGCACGGGTGGCCACATCAGCGGCGTGGCGCGCGTGCTCAAGGCCCAGTGGCCGCAGCTCAAGGTGTTCGCGGTGGAGCCCACGGCTTCGCCTGTCATCTCGGGCGGGCAACCTTCGCCCCACCCCATCCAGGGCATAGGTGCAGGCTTCATCCCCAAAAACCTGGACACGGCCTTGCTTGACGGCGTGATCCAGGTGGAGGCCGAGGCCGCCCGCGAGTACGCCCGCCGCTCGGCGCGCGAGGAAGGCCTGCTGGTGGGCATTTCCAGCGGCGCCACGCTGGCCGCCATTGCACAGAAGCTGCCTGAGCTGCCCGCAGGCAGCCGCGTGCTGGGCTTCAACTACGACACGGGTGAGCGTTACCTGTCGGTCGAAGGCTTCCTGCCCGCCTGAGCCGGGCTAAAGGCGGCCAGCCAGGGCAGGCTGGCCGTATCATTTGCGGATCTTGATGCTTGATGGACACAAGCCCGCCATGATCCGAATTTCTGAACTGAAGCTGCCCCTGTCGGCGCTGCCGGTGGAGCACCGCCGCGCCGCCGATGCCCCCGCCGAAACCGACGAAGACCGCGTTCCGCCGCCCCACCCCTTGGAGGCCCTGCGCCAACTGGCTGCCCAGGCCTTGAGCATTGCCCCCGAGGACATTGCAGACCTGCAGGTGTTCAAGCGCAGCTTCGACGCACGCAAGGCCGACCTGCTGGCAGTGTTCATCGTGGATGTGACCCTGGCGGAACCGGCCCACGAAGCTGAACTGCTGTCGCGGCACGCGCAGCACCCGTACATCCAGCCCACGCCTGACATGGACTGGCACGCGCCCGCCCATGCCCCCGCCGGTTGGCCAGCCAACGAAGCCGAACGCCCCGTGGTGGTGGGCTTCGGCCCATGCGGCATCTTCACCGCGCTGGCCCTGGCGCAGATGGGCCTGCGCCCCATCGTGCTGGAACGCGGGCGCCCAGTACGCCAACGCACAAAAGACACCTGGGGCCTGTGGCGCAAGAAGGTGCTCACGCCCGAGTCGAACGTGCAGTTCGGCGAAGGCGGCGCGGGCCTGTTCTCCGATGGCAAGCTTTACAGCCAGATCAAGGACCCGCGCTTCATCGGCCGCAAGGTCATGCAGGAGTTTGTGGACGCGGGCGCACCTACTGAGATCCTTTACATGGCCCACCCGCACATCGGCACCTTCAAGCTGGTGAAGGTGGTGGAGGCCATTCGCGAGAAGATCGTTGCGCTGGGCGGTGAAATCCGCTTTGAGCAGCGCGTGACCGGCGTGCTGCTGGCGCCAGACGACGGCGCCGCACAAGCCCACCCGGCAGGCCTGCCTGTGCCCCCCGGCCAGCGCGTGACCGGGCTGCGCGTGCAGGACCTGGCCAGCGGCGAAACGCACGAGATGCACTGCAACCACGTGGTGCTGGCCCTGGGCCACAGCTCGCGCGACACCTTTGCCATGCTGCACGACGCGCATGTGTTCCTGGAGCCCAAACCGTTTTCGATTGGCGTGCGCATAGAGCACCCGCAGAGCGTGATTGACCGCGCGCGCTGGGGCCGCCACGCCGGGCACCCGCTGCTGGGCGCTGCCGACTACAAGCTGGTGCACCACGCCAACAATGGCCGTGCGGTGTACAGCTTTTGCATGTGCCCCGGTGGCACCGTGGTGG
>CBKZAG010000310.1:0-3093 GCA_966692625.1 uncultured Comamonadaceae bacterium | reverse complement strand
TCCGTGACCTGATGGCGTAATCCCGCCCTTGCCCAGTGCGGGAATCCACCCTTGTATTTGCGAGTCGTGTCGCTATGATAGACATGTACGAATACAAGGGTTTATTTATATATGCAGCAGATCATCGACTCAGATACCGGCGCGGAAGAGAAGGGTCGTGTGTTCGAGCTGGCGGCGGAGCTCTTCGGTATTCTCGCCACGCCCATGCGTTTGCGCATTCTCAGCGCCCTTTGCGACAAGGAAAAATCGGTGTCGGAACTCCTCGCCGAGATTGACACAACGCAGCCCAACCTCTCGCAGCACTTGAACCTGCTCTACCGTTCTGGTGTGCTGGCCAAGCGCAAGGATGGCACGCAGGTCATCTACCGCGTGCAGAGTGAAAAGGCCGTGATGCTTTGCCGCACGGTATGCACGCAGATCGCCATTGAGATGGATGAGCCGTCCTCCATCCCCGCTTCCGAGCGGTTGTCGCCCCGTGCGGCCAGTTGAGCAGGCATGTTCCTTACCGCTTCGCGCTTGGTGGGCCTCATGTCCGCGGTGCTTGTGGTGGCCGGGTGCGGCTCGATCAACCTCGGCGTGTCCGTGCCGGTGGGGCCGCACACAGGGATTGGCGTGTCCGTAGGCAGTGACGGCCGCGTCGGCGTGGGGGTCGGCGTATCGGTCGGTGGCGGGCAGGTCGGGGTCGGTACCTCTGGGCAGTTGCCGCGCAAGGATCCGGAAGAGCCCGCCTCGAAATAAGGCCAAGCCGGCCCCTGGCCGGCTGCTTTTGCACAAATAGTTGCCACGGTCATTGCGAACGATGGCACAATCGCAGCTTTTGCACAGGTCCTTCCAGTCACTGTCGCATCCGCCAACCGGTTCAGCCGTGTCGCGGAAGGTTGTATTAACCAGCTAATGTTTCCCAAAGGGAAACGGAGGTCAGCGGACTCATGAGCGATTCCCCTTCGAACGCGGGCAGCGTCTACGTTGCTTACCAGGGCAACTCGTATCTCTTCGGCGGCAACGCGCCGTACGTCGAAGAGATGTACGAAAACTACCTGGCCGATCCCACCAGCGTGCCCGATTCGTGGCGTGGTTATTTCGACGCACTGCAGAACGTGCCAGCTGTTGACGGCACCGATGCCCGTGACGTTCCGCACCTCCCCGTCATCAATGCGTTTGCCGAGCGCGCCAAGCAGGGCGTAACCCAGGTGGTCATTGCCGCAGGCGCCGACTCCGACCTGGGCCGCAAGCGCGTATCCACCCAGCAGCTGATTGCCGCCTACCGCAACGTAGGCCAACGCTGGGCCGATCTGGACCCGCTCAAGCGTACAGAGCGCCCTTCCATTCCCGAACTGGAACCGTCCTTCTACGGTTTCAGCGATGCCGATCTGGAGACGGTGTTCAATACCAGCAACACCTTCTTCGGCCGCGAGACCATGTCGCTGCGCGAGTTGCTCAACGCGCTGCGTGAAACGTATTGCGGTTCCATCGGTTCCGAATACATGTACATCACCGACCAGACGCAGAAGCGCTGGTGGCAGGAGCGGCTTGAGAGCATCCGCAGCAAGCCCAACTTCACCGCCGACAAGAAAAAGCACATTCTTGACCGCCTGACCGCCGCTGAAGGCCTGGAGCGTTACCTGCACACCAAGTACGTGGGGCAGAAGCGTTTCTCGCTGGAAGGTGGTGAGAGCTTCATCGCCGCCATGGACGAGCTGATCCAGCAGGCTGGTGCCAAGGGCGTACAGGAAATCGTGATTGGCATGGCCCACCGTGGCCGCCTGAACGTTCTGGTCAACACCCTGGGCAAGATGCCCAAGGACCTGTTCGCCGAGTTCGACCACACCGCCCCCGAAGAGCTGCCAGCTGGTGACGTGAAGTATCACCAGGGTTTCAGCTCTGACGTGACCACGCCTGGCGGCCCGGTCCACCTGAGCCTGGCGTTCAACCCGTCCCACCTGGAAATCGTGAACCCCGTGGTGGAGGGCTCCGTGCGTGCCCGCATGGACCGCCGTGGCGACGCCGAAGGCAAGCAGGTTCTTCCCGTGCTGGTGCACGGTGATGCCGCCTTTGCTGGCCAAGGCGTGAACCAGGAAACCCTGGCGCTGGCCGCAACCCGTGGTTACACCACAGGCGGCACGGTGCACCTGATCATCAACAACCAGATCGGCTTCACCACTTCCGACCCGCGTGATCTGCGCTCGACGCTGTACTGCACCGACATCGTCAAGGGTGTCGAATCCCCCGTGCTGCACGTCAATGGTGACGACCCCGAGGCCGTGGTGCTGGCAGTTCAGCTGGCGCTGGAGTACCGCATGACGTTCCGCAAGGACGTGGTTGTGGACATCATCTGCTTCCGCAAGCTGGGCCACAACGAGCAGGACACCCCGAGCCTGACCCAGCCGCTGATGTACAAGAAGATTGTGCAGCACCCTGGCACCCGCAAGCTCTACGCCGACAAGCTGGCCGCACAGGGCCTGGGCGAAACGCTGGGTGACGACATGGTCAAGGCCTACCGTGCCGCGCTGGACGAGGGCCGTCACACCATCGACCCGGTGCTGACCAACTTCAAGAGCAAGTACGCGGTGGATTGGGCGCCCTTCCTGGGCAAGAAATGGACCGACGCTGCCGAGACGGCCATCCCCCTTTCCGAGTGGAAGCGCCTGTCCGAGAAGATCACGACGCTGCCCGACAGCATCAACGCCCACCAGCTGGTCAAGAAGGTCTATGCCGACCGCGCCGCCATGGGGCGTGGCGAGATCAACGTGGACTGGGGCATGGGCGAGCACATGGCCTTCGCGTCGCTGGTGGCCAGTGGTTATGCCGTGCGCCTGTCCGGTGAGGACTCCGGCCGTGGCACGTTCACGCACCGTCATGCGGTGATCCACGACCAGAACCGCGAGAAGTGGAACGAAGGCACCTACATCCCGCTGCAGAACGTGGCCGAGAACCAGGCGCCGTTCGTCGTGATCGACTCCATCCTGTCCGAAGAGGCGGTGCTGGGCTTCGAGTACGGCTACGCGTCTGCCGATCCGAGCACCCTGGTGATCTGGGAAGCGCAGTTCGGCGACTTCGCCAACGGCGCGCAGGTGGTGATCGACCAGTTCATCG
>CBKZAG010000309.1:0-3101 GCA_966692625.1 uncultured Comamonadaceae bacterium | reverse complement strand
CCCTGGTTGCGGTAGTGGAACAGGCTGATGTTCCAGTTGGGCCGCATCAGGCTCAGGAACTTGAACAGTGCGCCTGGGCGCTCCGGGAAAACGAAGCGCAGCAGGCGTTCTTCCTGCGCCAGCGGCGAGTGGCCACCCACCATGTGGCGGATGTGCTCTTGCGCCAGGTCGTCGTGCGTCAGGTCCAGTGTGGCAAAGCCGTGTTTCTCGAAGTTCGTGGCAATCTTGGTGCTTTCGCCCTTGCCGTGGGTGGTCAGGCCCATGAACACGTGGGCCACCTTGGCGTCGCTGATGCGGTAGCTGAATTCGGTGACGTTGCGCGGGCCACCGGGCAGGCCGCCAATGGCCTCCAGGAAGCGCTTGAAGCTGCCGCGCTCTTCGGGGATGGTGACCGCGAACAGCGCCTCGCGCTCCTCGCCCACTTCGGCGCGCTCGGCCACGAAGCGCAGGCGGTCGAAGTTCATGTTTGCGCCGCACAGGATGGCCGCGTAGGTCTCGCCCTTGGTCTTGTTCGCCGCGACGTACTTCTTGATGGCTGCCACGGCCAGCGCGCCCGCAGGCTCAACGATGCTGCGCGTGTCAACGAAGATGTCCTTGATGGCAGCGCAGACGGCGTCCGTATCCACGGTGATGAATTCGTCCACCAGGCCACGCGCCACGCGGAAGGTTTCTTCGCCCACCAGCTTCACGGCGGTGCCGTCGCTGAACAGGCCGACGTCGGGCAGGGTGACGCGTTCGCCCTGCGCCACCGACTGCATCATCGCGTCGGAGTCGTTCATCTGTACGCCGATGACCTTGATCTCGGGCCGCACGGCCTTGATGTAGTTGGCCACACCGCTGATGAGGCCACCGCCGCCGATGGCCACGAACACGGCGTCGAGCCGCTGGCTGCCCAGGCTTTGCAGCTGGCGCAGCATTTCCATGGCAATGGTGCCTTGCCCGGCGATGACGTAGGGGTCGTCAAAGGGGTGCACGAAGGTCAGCCCCTGCTCCTTTTCCAGCTTGACCGAGTGCTGGTAGGCATCGGAATAGCTGTCGCCGTGCAGCACCACCTCGCCGCCCAGCGCCTTGACCGCTTCGATCTTGACCTGCGGCGTGGTGGTGGGCATGACGATGACCGCACGCGTGCCCAGCTTGTGCGCGCCCAATGCCACACCCTGCGCGTGGTTGCCCGCCGAGGCGCAGATGACGCCGCGCTGCAACTGCTCGGGCGACAAGTGGGCCAGCTTGTTGTAGGCGCCCCGAAGCTTGAAGCTGAAGACGGGTTGCTGGTCCTCGCGCTTGAGCAGCACCTTGTTGTGCAAGCGGCGGCTCAGGTTCTTGGCCGGTTCCAGCGCCGATTCCACCGCCACGTCGTACACGCGGGCGGTCAGGATCTTCTTGAGGTAATCGGCGGGCGTGAGGGCGACGGCTGGGGCGGCGGGTGTGGTTTTTTTGGAGGGCATGGTGCAACCGGATGGCGGCAATGGCCGCCAGTGACAAGGCCACATCATAAAACCGTCCCCACCCAGGGCCTGCTGATGGCGGTAAGGGAGGCTGTTGCGGGCAAAAAAAAGCCCGGACGCGGGGTCCGGGCATGAACCACCCATAGAGGGCAGAGGAGACAACTGTCAGCGGGGCAGAGCCCCGGGCGATGAGATCAAAACCGTCTGTGGTTTGGATTTCATACAATGGTTCTAAGTATAAACCCGAAATTTGTGCGTTGCAACATCTGGGTTTGATCGGATGTTGTTTTTTTGGAGATTTCCGCGATGGAATGCACCGTGACCTGGACCGGCGCCGCTGGTACCCGTTCGAACATGGGCTTTGTGGCAGAGACTGGCAGCGGCCACGTGCTGGCCATGGACGGCGCGCCCGATGCCGCCAAACCCGAAAACGGCGGGGCCAATATGGCACCGCGCCCGATGGAGACCGTGCTGGCTGGCACTGGCGGCTGCACGGCCTATGACGTGGTGCTGATCCTCAAACGCGGCCGGCACGATGTGCGGGGCTGCAGCGTGAAGCTGACCAGCGAGCGCGCAGAGACAGAGCCCAAGGTGTTCACCAAGATTCACATGCACTTCACGGTGACGGGCAAGGGCATTCCGGCCGCTGCTGTGGAGCGTGCCATTGCGATGAGCCACGAGAAATATTGCTCGGCCAGCATCATGCTGGGCAAAACGGCTGACATCACTACCAGCTTTGACTTGATCGACGCCTGAGTTTTTCTGGCGGCCAAGGCGTGTGCGCCCAGGGGCTGGCGCTTCAACGAGGTGGCCCCTGCGATGCTCGATGCCGTGGCTGCGCGGCAGAAACTCCCTACACGTTTCTAGCGAAACGCTTCGGTCGAACATCTGCCGCAAGCTAGATGACGAGGCGCGCTAAAGCGCGCAGCAAGCGAGGTAGCAACGCAAACCGTACCAGGCCTCACGGCCAGACAAGTACCCCAGGGAGCTACCGCAGCCCGCCACGCAGGCATACACTGCCGCTCTAGCATTTCTTCCAGTAAGGGGGCAAGCGATGGCGCAGACGAACGTACCAAAGCAGCGCCTGGTGCTGCTGGTAGCCACCCGCAAAGGCTTGTGGTTCTTCCATGACGAAGGCGGCCGCGACGGCTGGCGGCAAGACGGGCCGCATTTCCTGGGGCACATCATCCACCACGCAGTGCTGGACCCGCGCGATGGCCGCACCCTGCTGGTAGCAGCCCGTACCGGCCACCTGGGCCCCACCGTGCTGCGCTCCACCGACCTGGGCGCCAGCTGGCAGGAAGCCACGCGCCCGCCGGCCTTCGGCCCGGCGGCCAACGGGCTGCCCGCGCGCACCGTCGATCACACCTTTTGGCTCACGCCCGGGCACGCTTCGCAGCCCGGCGTCTGGTACGCGGGCACTTCTCCGCAAGGCCTGTTCCGCTCCGAAGACGGCGGGCAGACCTGGGCGCCCTGGTCGTCCCTCAACGACGACCCAGCCTTCCGCGAATGGATGGGCACGGTGCAGGACGGCACGCCTGACGGCCCCAAGCTGCATTCCATCACCGTGGACCCGGCCGATCCGCGCCACCTGTACCTGGGCATGTCGGGCGGCGGAGTGCACGAGACCACAGACGGCGGCGAGACCTTTCACAC
>CBKZAG010000308.1:0-3114 GCA_966692625.1 uncultured Comamonadaceae bacterium | reverse complement strand
TGGCCATCCTCATCAGCAAGGCCGAGAGCGAAGGCACCGCCATGCCCGAAGACGTTGCCTTCTTCGTCGCCAAGAACGTGCGCTCCAACGTGCGCGAGCTAGAAGGCGCGCTGCGCAAGATCCTCGCCTACTCGCGCTTCAACCAAAAGGACATCTCCATCCAGCTGGCGCGCGACGCCCTGAAAGACCTGCTGTCGATCCAGAACCGGCAGATCAGTGTGGAAAACATCCAGAAAACGGTGGCCGACTTCTACAAGATCAAGGTCGCCGACATGTATTCCAAGAAGCGGCCCGCCAACATTGCCCGGCCGCGCCAGATTGCCATGTTCCTGGCCAAGGAACTCACGCAGAAGAGCCTGCCCGAGATCGGCGAGCTGTTCGGCGGGCGCGACCACACCACCGTGCTGCATGCCGTGCGCAAGATTGCGGCCGAGCGCCAGACCGTCAGCGAGCTCAACCAGCAGTTGCACGTGCTGGAGCAGACCCTGAAGGGCTGACCCGCCCCGCCAGGAAGTGCCCCATAAAACTGTGACAATGTGAATGGCAATCACCACCCGTCAACCCGGTAAGAAAGCAAGGACATGATCGTTTTTCAATCGACCCAGGACAAAGTGTTGGCCGCGCTGCAATCGGTGGCGGGCATCGTGGAACGCCGTCATACCCTGCCCGTGCTGGCCAACGTGCTGATCCGCAAGACAGCGGGCCAGGTGCAGCTGACGACGTCGGACCTGGAAATCCAGATCCGCACCCACGCCGACCTGGGCGGTGACGACAGCAGCTTTGCCACCACCGTGGGCGCGCGCAAGCTCATCGACATCCTGCGCACCCTGCCTGCCGACCAGACCGTGAGCCTGGAGTCGCAGCAGTCCAAGCTGGTGCTCAAGGGCGGCAAGTCCAAGTTCACCCTGCAGACCTTGCCCGCCGAGGACTTTCCGCTGGTGCAGGAGTCGCCCAGCTTCGGCCCGGTGTTCAGCGTGCCGCAAAAAACCCTCAAGAGCCTGCTGGGCCAGGTGTCGTTCGCCATGGCGGTGCACGACATCCGCTATTACCTCAACGGCATCCTCTTCGTGGCCGAAGGCAAGAAGCTGAGCCTGGTGGCAACCGACGGCCACCGTCTGGCCTTTGCCAGCGCCGACCTGGACGTGGAAGTGCCCAAGCAAGAGGTGATTCTGCCGCGCAAGACCGTGCTGGAACTGCAGCGCCTGCTGAGCGACAAGGACGGCGCCATCGAGATGCAGTTCGCCGCCAACCAGGCCAAGTTCAGCTTCGAGGGCATGGAATTCGTCACCAAGCTGGTGGAAGGCAAGTTCCCCGACTACAACCGCGTCATCCCGCGCAACCACCAGAACATCATCATCCTGGGCCGCACCGCACTGCTGGCCGCGCTGCAACGCGCCGCCATCATGACGAGCGAGAAGTTCAAGGGCGTGCGCCTGAACGTGGAGCCGGGCGCACTGCGCGTAGCCTCCAACAACGCCGACCAGGAAGAGGCGGTGGACGAACTGGACATCGAATACAACGGCGATGCGATCGAGATTGGCTTCAACGTCACCTACCTGATCGACGCGCTGACCAACATGAGCCAGGACATGGTGCGTGTGGAGCTGGCCGACGGCAATTCGTCGGCCCTCGTCACCATCCCCGACAACGAACACTTCAAGTACGTGGTGATGCCGATGCGCATCTGAAGCACCCATCCATCACACTTTGATTCTTCAACCCGCGCCCAGACGCGGGTTTTGCCCATTCAAGCGACCCGAGATTTTTCATCATGAGCGCAGAAAACACCCCCGCAAACGACGCCCCGCAGCCCCACGTCACGGCCGGGGCCGACGGCTACGGCGAAGGCGCCATCCAGATCCTGGAAGGCCTGGAGGCGGTACGCAAGCGCCCGGGCATGTACATCGGCGACACGTCCGACGGCACCGGCCTGCACCACCTGGTGTTCGAGGTGGTGGACAACTCCATCGACGAAGCGCTGGCTGGCCACTGCGACGACATCGTCGTCACCATCCACACCGACAACTCCATCAGCGTGACCGACAACGGCCGTGGCATTCCCACGGGCGTGAAGATGGACGACAAGAACGAGCCCAAGCGCAGCGCCGCCGAAATTGCGCTGACCGAACTGCACGCGGGCGGCAAGTTCAACCAGAACAGCTACAAGGTGTCGGGCGGCCTGCACGGCGTGGGCGTGAGCTGCGTGAACGCGCTGAGCAAATGGCTGCGCCTGACCGTGCGCCGCGAAGGCAAGGTGCACCAGTTGGAGTTCGCCCGTGGCGCGGTGCAGAACCGCCTGATCGAGCAGGTCGACGGCTTTGAGGTGTCGCCCATGAAGGTGACCGGCGCCACCGAAAAGCGCGGCACCGAGGTGCACTTCCTGCCCGACACCGAAATCTTCCAGCAGAACAACGATTTCCACTACGAAATCCTCTCCAAGCGCCTGCGCGAGCTGAGCTTCCTGAACAACGGCGTGCGCATCCGCCTGAAGGACGAGCGCACGGGCAAGGAAGACGACTACTCCGGCGCGGGTGGCGTCAAGGGCTTCGTGGAATTCATCAACGCAGGCAAGAAGGTGCTGCACCCCACGGCCTTCCACGCCATTGGCGCGCGCCCGGCCGAAAGCTACGGCGGCATTCCCGGCACCGAAATCGGCGTGGAAGTGGCCATGCAGTGGAACGAGAGCTACAACGAGAACGTGCTCTGCTTCACCAACAACATTCCGCAGCGCGACGGCGGCACCCACCTGACCGGCCTGCGCGCCGCCATGACGCGCGTGATCGGCAAGTACATTGCCGACAACGAACTGGCCAAGAAGGCCAAGGTGGAAGTGAGCGGCGACGACATGCGCGAAGGCCTGTGCTGCGTGCTGTCCGTCAAGGTGCCCGAGCCCAAGTTCAGCAGCCAGACCAAGGACAAGCTGGTAAGCAGCGAGGTGCGCGCGCCAGTGGAAGACATTGTGGCCAAGGCGCTGACCGAGTACCTGGAAGAGCGCCCGCAAGACGCGAAGATTCTGTGCGGCAAGATTGTGGAAGCCGCCCGCGCCCGCGAGGCCGCACGCAAGGCCCGCGAAATGACGCGCCGCAAGGGCGTGCTCGACGGCATGGGCCTGCC
>CBKZAG010000307.1:0-3129 GCA_966692625.1 uncultured Comamonadaceae bacterium | reverse complement strand
GGGAGTTGGAGAAGCTGGTGCGGAAGACGTTGGGGGCGCACAGGTTGCGGGTGGCCGCGTGAACGCCCGCGTTGGGGATGAGGTTGAGCACGCCAGTGTCACGGGCCACCTTGTGGATGCCCATCTGCACGCCGGAGTGCACGGTGCCCACGAGCACGTCCACCTTGTCGCGTTGGACCAGCCGCTGCGCGTTTTCAATGCCTTTCGCCGGGTTCGATTCATCGTCCACCTTGAAGAACTCGACTTCCCGGCCGCCCAGCTTGCCACCTTGTTCATCCAGCGCCATGCGAAAGCCGTTTTCAATGGCCACGCCGAGCTGGGCAAAGGTGCCAGTGTATGGAAGCATGAAGCCGACGCGGACCTTTTCCGACTGAGCGCGCACGATCTGCGGCAGCAACAGTCCGGAAGATGCGGCGCCTATCACGGCAGCTCCGCGGGTAAGGACAATGCGGCGAGTCGTCATGGTTTGTCTCCTGTATGTGTTCGTTGACGATGCTAGGCGGGTTCATCTGGATGATCGATCCAGAATTACCCTTAGTTTAGGTCTAAATGTTTCAGTAATCAACGTTTTGGGTCAGGACGCCGCCGCCTCGCGCTCCAGTTCGGGCAAATAGGTGGCCAGCCACTGGCGGCACCACTCTGTGCCCGAGGCCTCTGGTTCGATGCCGCTGCTGGCGTCGTGGGTCCAGACTTCGCCAAGTCGCCGTGCGCCCTGGTCTTGCAAGCACTCGTCAAAGTTGCGCCCCCCGCGCGCGAAAGTCATGGGGTAGCTGCCTTGGTCGCCCAACGACATGACGCCGTAACGCACATGACCCAGATAACGTGGCTTGGCCAGCAATGCCGCGTAAAAAGCCTGGGCGTTGTCTGGAACGTCGCCTGATCCGTAGGTGGCACAGCAGATGAGGAAGAGGGCGGGCTCGTCGAACACCTCTGGGGTCAGGTTGTCCATCAACGTCACTTCGATCTCGGGCACAAGATCGGCGCAATCCAGTTCAATGGCCTGAGCCACACATTCAGCGGTTTGGGTGGTGGTACCCACCAGGATTTTCAACTTCATTGGTCTCGCACTTCTGCAGTTTTCCATCAAAGGCATGAACTAAACTGCCTTCATTCGCATGCAATATACTGCATTGAGTTGATTGCAGGCCCTAAGGTTAACCCTTATGCGGCCCTGTGTTGCAGGGTGGCTTGGCTGGCTCAGAAGGCAGACGCCTCGGCCCAAGTAAAATCATGGGTCTTTCCCCATACCAGGCCACACCGTGACCCAGCACATCACCCCGATCGAGGGGGGCGACGCCCTCGGCAACTTCCGCGCCCAGCAACTCCTTCCCCGCCTGCAAGCCATCCATGACCGGATCGTTGGCGTATCCGCCCGCTTCGTGCACTTGGTGGACACGCTGGAGCCGCTCACGGATGCTCAGCTCAAGGACTGGCAAGCGCTGCTGACTTACGGTGAACCTTACCAGGGTGAGCAGGGTGGTGTGCTGGTGGTGGTTACGCCGCGCATTGGCACCGTGTCGCCCTGGGCGTCCAAGGCCACGGACATTGCCCACAACTGCGGTTTCGCCGTCAAGCGGGTGGAGCGCATCACCGAATACCGGCTCACGCTGAAAGCTGGCCTGCTGGGCAAGGCCGAATTGAGCGCACAGCAGTGGCAGCAAGTGGCCGCCGTGCTGCACGACCGCATGACCGAAAGCGCCGTGGCCAGCCGCGCAGACGCCTTCCACCTGTTCACCGAGCTGGAGCCCGCCCCCATGGAGCACGTAGACGTGCTGGGCGGTGGCCGCGCGGCACTGGAGAAGGCCAACGTGGCCTGGGGCCTGGCGCTGGCGGACGACGAGATCGACTACCTCGTCAAGGCTTTCAACGACCTCAAGCGCAACCCCACCGACGTGGAGTTGATGATGTTCGCGCAGGCCAACAGCGAACACTGCCGTCACAAGATCTTCAACGCGCAATTCACGATCGACGGCGTGGCGCAGGACAAGAGCCTGTTCGGGATGATCCGCCACACCCACCAGACCAGCCCGCAGCACACGGTGGTGGCCTATTCGGACAACGCCTCCATCATGGAAGGGCACGAACTGGAGCGCTTCGTGGCCCGCGCGCAGAGCGGTGCCGCCACGCCCTACGTGGCCGAGCGCGCCCAGCACCATGTGCTGATGAAGGTTGAGACGCACAACCACCCCACGGCCATTTCCCCGTTCCCTGGCGCCTCCACCGGCGCGGGTGGTGAGATTCGCGACGAAGGCGCCACTGGCCGGGGATCCAAGCCCAAGGCGGGCCTCACGGGCTTCACCGTTTCCAAACTGTGGGGCGGCTGGTCCGACCAGCCGGGCGGCAAGCCCGAGCACATTGCCAGCCCCTTGCAGATCATGACCGAAGGCCCGCTGGGCGGCGCGGCCTTCAACAACGAGTTCGGCCGGCCCAACCTGCTGGGTTACTTCCGCGAGTACGAGCAGACCGTGGCCACCGACGCCGACACCTTGCAGCGCGGCTACCACAAGCCCATCATGATCGCGGGTGGCCTGGGCCAGATCGAAGCCGGGCAGACGAAGAAGATCGAGTTCCCCGCGGGCACACTGCTCATCCAGCTGGGTGGCCCTGGCATGCGCATCGGCATGGGCGGCGGTGCGGCCAGTTCCATGGCTACCGGCGTCAACGCTGCCGATCTGGACTTCGACTCCGTGCAGCGCGGCAACCCTGAGATCGAGCGCCGTGCCCAGGAAGTCATCAACCAGTGCTGGACGCTGGGTGAAGCCAACCCTATTCTCGCCATTCACGACGTGGGTGCGGGTGGTTTGTCCAATGCCTTCCCCGAACTCACGAACGACGCCGGGCGCGGTGCACGCTTCGATCTGCGCGCCGTGCCGCTGGAGGAGTCTGGCCTGGCACCGAAGGAAATCTGGTCCAACGAGAGCCAGGAACGCTATGTGCTGGCCATTGGTCCCGAGTCGCTGGAGCAGTTCAAGGCCTTCTGCGAGCGTGAGCGTTGCCCTTTTGCCGTGGTGGGTGTAGCCACCGAGCAGCGCCAGCTGGTGCTGGCAGACGAGGGCAACGAAAGCCCCGTGGACATGCCCATGGACGTGCTGCTGGGCAAGCCGCCCAAGATGCACCGCGACGTGAAAA
>CBKZAG010000306.1:0-3199 GCA_966692625.1 uncultured Comamonadaceae bacterium | reverse complement strand
ACATGACGCTGTTCTTCAAGCAGTACCACAGCATCAAGCCCTACCTGATCAACGAGACCCCCGCCCCCGAGCGCGAGCGCCTGCAAAGCCCGGAAGAGCGCGAGGAACTCAACGGTCTGTACGAGTGCATCCTCTGCGCCAGCTGCTCCACGAGCTGCCCCAGCTTCTGGTGGAACCCCGACAAGTTCGTGGGCCCTGCCGGTCTGCTGCAGGCCTACCGCTTCATCGCCGACAGCCGCGACCAGGCCACCAGCGAGCGTCTGGACAACCTGGAAGACCCGTACCGTCTGTTCCGCTGCCACACCATCATGAACTGTGTCGATGTCTGCCCCAAGGGTCTGAACCCCACCAAGGCCATCGGCAAGATCAAGGAAATGATGGTCCTGCGCTCCATCTGACCCGCAAGACAAGGCCATGGACGACACCGCCCTGCTCGACGAACGCGCCCTGAGCAAGCTCAAGTGGCGGTGCCGCCGTGGCCTGCTCGAAAACGACCTGTTCATCGAGCGCTTCTTCGCCAGGCACGAATCTGGCATCACCGTCCGTCAGGCACGCGCCCTTGACGCTCTCATGGACCTGCCCGACAACGATCTTCTCGATCTGCTGTTGCGCCGGACCGAGCCGAAAGATGCGCTGGCCACAGAGGAAGTCGTGGAATTGCTGACCCTGCTGCGCACGGGACAGCCCTCCGTTCAAGCCCACTCCTAATTCAAGGAAAACGAATGAAACTCGTAGACAACAAAGCCACCCTGTCCTTCAGCAACGGTGCGCCGAGCGTTGAACTGCCCGTTTACGCAGGCAGCATTGGCCCGGATGTGATCGACATCCGCAAGCTGTACGCACAAACCGGCATGTTCACCTACGACCCGGGCTTCCTGTCCACGGCGTCGTGCCAGTCGGCCATCACCTACATCGACGGCGACAAGGGTGAGCTGCTGTACCGTGGCTACCCCATCGAACAGCTGGCCACCAACTGCGACTACCTGGACACCTGCTACCTGCTGCTCAACGGCGAACTGCCCAACGAGACCGAGCGCAACGACTTCCACAAGCTCGTGATCAACCACACGATGGTGAACGAGCAGATGCAGTTCTTCCTGCGTGGCTTCCGCCGTGACGCCCACCCCATGGCCATCCTGACGGGTCTGGTGGGCGCCATGTCGGCCTTCTACCACGACAGCACCGACATCAACAACCCCGAGCACCGCCGCATCGCCGCGATCCGCCTGATCGCCAAGATGCCCACGCTCGTGGCCATGGCCTACAAGTACAAGATCGGCCAGCCGTATATGTACCCGCAGAACAAGCTGAGCTACGCGGGCAACTTCCTGCGCATGATGTTCGGCACCCCCTGCGAGGACTACGAGGTCAACCCGGTGCTGGAGCGCGCGCTCGACCGCATCTTCATCCTGCACGCCGACCACGAGCAGAACGCCTCCACCTCCACGGTGCGCCTGTGTGCCTCCTCCGGCACCAACCCGTTCGCGGCCATCGCGGCTGGCGTGGCCTGCCTGTGGGGCCCGGCACACGGTGGCGCCAACGAAGCCTGCCTGAACATGCTGGAAGAAATCCAGGCCAGCGGCGGCGTGGCCAAGGTCGGCGAGTTCATGGAGAAGGTCAAGGACAAGAGCTCCGGCGTCAAGCTGATGGGCTTCGGTCACCGCGTCTACAAGAACTACGACCCCCGCGCCAAGCTGATGCAGGAAACCTGCAACGAGGTGCTGATCGAGCTGGGCCTGGAAAACGACCCCCTGTTCAAGCTGGCCAAGGAGCTGGAAAAGATCGCTCTGGAAGACGACTACTTCGTCCAGCGCAAGCTCTACCCGAACGTGGACTTCTACTCCGGCATCGTGCAGCGCGCCATCGGCATCCCGGTGAACCTGTTCACCGGCATCTTCGCGCTGGCCCGCACTGTGGGCTGGATCGCCCAGCTCAACGAGATGATCGGCGACCCCGAGTACAAGATCGGCCGCCCCCGCCAGCTGTTCACCGGCTCTGCCCGCCGCGACGTTCCGCCGCTGGCCCAGCGCTGATTCCCAGCTGAGACTGCAACCCGCCGAACGGCAACGTCGGCGGGTTTTTTCTTCCGTCAGCGCCATACAAGCCAGCATGCAACGCATTCACTCTGCCACCGAACTGCGCCACCTCCTCAGCCAGGCCACACCAGCACGCTCTTGCTCCTGCACCGTGGGCGCATGTGCGGGTTGGACCAGCCTGACGGAAGAACGCTGGCCTGCCGGGCAAATGCAGGCCATGGCATCGCTGCGCGACCCGGACTCGTACGAACCGACGTTCGAAGAACTGCACCCGCAGGGTACACGCTACGAGTCCCCCGACGCCCCAGTGGCCGTCCAGCACTTCCCCTACAACCGCTGCGATGTCTGGAAATGCACCCAATGTCAGCGGCATCTTCTGCGCTACACCGAGTTCGGCGGCTACTACGTCGACCACCGGGTCCGAGAGCTTGTGCGAACCCTAGACATCCTCGACTGAGCACACCTGCGGCCATCCGCATAAAATGACGGATTGCCAAGGAATCATCCCATGGGACGCACCCTCTACGACAAGATCTGGGACGAACACGTCGTCCACACCGAGGAAGACGGCACTGCGGTGCTCTACATCGACCGCCACCTGGTCCATGAAGTGACCAGCCCCCAGGCCTTCGAGGGCCTGCGCGCTGCACACCGCAAGGTCTGGCGCATCAGTTCCGTGGTGGCCACCGCCGACCACAACACGCCCACCACCGGCTGGGAACTCGGCTACGACGGCATCGCCGACCCCATCAGCAAGGAACAGATCACCACGCTGGATGCGAACATCGCCGAATTCGGCGCGGCGGCGTATTTCCCCTTCCTGTCCAAACGCCAGGGCATCGTCCACGTCATCGGCCCTGAGAACGGCGCGACCCTCCCAGGCATGACTGTGGTGTGCGGCGACTCCCACACCTCTACCCATGGAGCGTTTGGCGCGCTCGCCCACGGCATTGGCACGTCTGAAGTTGAGCACGTCCTGGCCACCCAGACGCTGCTGGCCAAGAAGGCCAAGAACATGTTGGTCAAGGTCGAAGGCACCCTGCCCAAAGGATGCGGCGCCAAGGACATCGTGCTGGCCATCATCGGCAAGATCGGCACCGCTGGCGGCACCGGCTACACCATCGAATTCGGCGGCAGTGCCATCCGCGCCCTCAGCATGGAAG
>CBKZAG010000305.1:0-3206 GCA_966692625.1 uncultured Comamonadaceae bacterium | reverse complement strand
GAGTTCCAGCTCATCCAGGGCAAGGTGGCCGACATGTACACCGTGCTGCAGGCAGGCCGCGCCTTCTGCTACCAGATCGGCAAGAACCTGGACCAGTTGGGTGCGCAGCACGTGCGCCAGGTGCGCAAGGACTGCGCCAGCGTGATTCTGTGGTGCGCCGAGCAGGCCACGCGCATGGCGGGCGACGGCATCCAGATCTTCGGTGGCAACGGCTACATCAACGAGTACCCGCTGGGCCGCCTGTGGCGCGACGCCAAGCTGTACGAGATTGGCGCGGGCACCAGCGAGATCCGACGCATGCTGATCGGCCGCGAACTGTTTGCAGAAACCTGTTGAGTCGCCGCCGGGCCGCCCCAAGGCGACGAAAGCCCCCTCGGGGGGCAGCGAAGCGTGGGGGCCCATGAGCCCGGTGCCCCTGGTGTGTCAGTGGTGGCCCGCTTGGGCCACAATCGCGGCATGACTCATCCCCTCCAGAACCTCATTGAAGCCAACCGCCGCTGGGCCGCCCAGGTCGAGCAGGAGCGGCCGGGCTATTTCCAGCAGCTGGCGCAGCAGCAGAACCCGAAGTACCTGTGGATTGGGTGCTCGGACAGCCGGGTGCCTGCGAACCAGATCACGGGCCTGGAGCCGGGTGAAGTGTTCGTGCACCGCAACGTGGCCAACGTGGTGGTGCATTCGGACCTGAACGCACTGTCGGTGATCCAGTTTGCCGTGGAGTACCTGAAGGTGGAGCACATTCTGGTGGTAGGCCACTACGGTTGCGGCGGTGTGCTGGCCACGCTGCGCGGCGCACGGGTGGGCCTGGCCGACAACTGGCTGCGCCACGTGCACGACGTGAAGATCCGCCACCGCCGCCGCCTGGACCACCTGCCCGTGGCCGTGCAGGAGGACGTGCTGTGCGAGATGAACGTGATCGAGCAGGTGGGCAACGTGGCGTTGACCAATGTGCTGCAGGACGCCTGGGCGCGGGGGCAGCGGGTGTCGGTGCACGGCTGGTGCTACGGCCTGAAGGACGGTTTGGTGAAAGACCTGGGCGTGAGCATGAGCCGCCCGGAGGAAGTGATGCCGGTGTTCCGCAACGCCCTCAAGCGTTACCCGCGCGAGGCGCACCCGGCGGGCTGAGGCGGGCGCCATGCTGCCGCGCCGACTGGACTCGTCCGTGGCCGTAGACATCGCGCGGGCGATGATCGACGGCTTCAACCGGCACTACCGCCTGTTTCGCACCGAGTCGGCCCGGGCCAGGCACCGTTTTGAGACGCAGGACTGGCATGCCCAGCAGCGTGCGCAGCGTGAACGCATAGAGTTCTACGACCTGCGCGTGAAGGAGTGCGTGACGCGGCTGGAGCGCGAGTTCAAGGCCGCGCAGCAGCCCATGGAGGTGTGGCAGCAGGTGAAGCTGCTCTACATCGGCATGCTGGTGGAGCATCGCCAGCCCGAACTGGCCGAGACCTTCTTCAACTCGGTGACCACCAAGATTCTGCACCGCAGCTATTTCCAGAACGACTTCATCTTCGTTCGCCCGGCGGTGAGCACCGAGTACATCGAGCCCGAGAACCCGGCTGCGCACCCAACCTACCGCTGTTACTACCCCACGCAGCACAACATCCTTGAAGAGATACGCCGCATGGTGGCCGACTTCGGGCTGCGTGTGCCGTTTGATGACTTTGAACGTGACACCTTGAGCGTGTGGCAGGCGTTGCAGCCCTTGTTTGACCACGAGAAGCTGCGCGCCAACTTCCAGATACAGGTGCTGCACAGCCTGTTCTACCGCAACAAGGGCGCTTACGTGGTGGGCAAGCTCATCAACGGCTTCCAGGAGCTGCCGTTTGCGCTGCCCATTCTGCACAACCGCAAGGGGCGCCTCATCATCGACACGCTGCTGCATGGCGAAGACGACCTGCTGATGATCTTCAGCTTTGCGCGGGCTTACTTCATGGTCGACATGGAGGTGCCCAGCGCTTACGTGCAGTTCCTGCGCAGCCTGATGCCGCGCAAGCCGCGTGCCGAGTTCTACAACGCGCTGGGCCTGGCCAAACAGGGCAAGACGCTGTTCTACCGCGACTTCCTCTACCACCTGCGCCACAGTACTGACGCGTTCCGCATTGCGCCCGGCATCAAGGGCATGGTGATGCTGGTGTTCGACCTGCCGAGCTTCCCCTTCGTGTTCAAGGTGATCAAGGACTTCTTTCCTGCGCCCAAGGACACCACGCGCGAGCAGGTGCGCGGCAAGTACCTGCTGGTGAAGCAGCACGACCGCGTGGGCCGCATGGCGGACACGCTGGAGTTCTCGGGCGTGGGGTTTCCGCGTGAGCGTTTCAGTGACGAGCTGATTGCCGAGATCCAGAAGTACGCGCCCAGCCAGATCGAGATCGGTGACCGCAATGGCGACGGCAACATCGAGGTGCTGATCAAACATGTGTACATCGAGCGGCGCATGATTCCGCTCAACATCTATCTGCAGGAGGCGTTCGACGCCTTGCAGAAGAACCCCGGTGATGCCCGGGCGCGCGGGCAGATTGAGCATGCGGTGGTGGAATATGGCAACGCGATCAAGGATCTGGTGGCGGCCAACATCTTCCCCGGAGACATGCTGTGGAAGAACTTTGGCATCACCCGCCATGGCAAGGTGGTGTTCTATGACTACGACGAGATCGAGTACATCACCAGTTGCAACTTCCGCCGCGTGCCAGCCCCGCGCAACGAGGAGGATGAGTTGAGCGGTGAGGTCTGGTACAGCGTGGGGCCGAACGATGTGTTCCCGGAGACGTTTGAACCGTTTCTGCTGGGCAACCCACTGGTGCGAGAGGTGTTCATGAAGCACCACGCCGATTTGCTGGACGCGGGGTTTTGGCAGGCGCACAAGGAGCGCATTCTGGCGGGGCACGTGCACGACGTTTTCCCGTACGAGCGAGAGCGGCGGTTTGCTGTGCGGGCTGGGGAGGCTTGACGCTGGGGCGTTGTTCGCCTGGGTGTGGGGGCGTGTGGGTGGCCAAGGCGTGTGCGCCCAGGCGCTGGCGCTTCAACGAGGTGGCCGGTGCTGCGCACCGGCTCCCCTGCGATGCTCGATGCCGTGGCTACGCGGCAGAAACTCCCTGCACGTTTCTGCGAAACGCTCCGGTCGGACATCTGCCGCAAGTCAGTTACGAAGCGCGCTAAAGCGCGCAGCCACGGCATCTGCGCTTCTCGGCACCTCGCAAGGCGCGCCA
>CBKZAG010000304.1:0-3207 GCA_966692625.1 uncultured Comamonadaceae bacterium | reverse complement strand
GGCTGCTGACCGCCGACCTGCGCCAGCGCTGCCACGCTCAGGGCCTGCGCCTGCTCGAAGCCCGGCAACTGCCACCGGGCGACATCGCCATCGCCTACGGCCAGGCCGCCGTGGCCCGCCAACTCTTGAAAGAGCATTGACATGTGCCTTGCCGTACCCGCCCTGGTGGTGGAACTGCTCCCCCCTGAAGAAGCCATCGTCGATCTGGACGGCGTGCGCCAGCGCATCTCGCTCGCGCTGGTGGACGGCGTGGCCGTGGGCGACCACATGATCGTGCACGTGGGCTTTGCACTGCAGAAACTCGACGTGGAGGAGGCCGAAGCCACGCTGGCGCTGCTGCGCGAACTGGCGCAAGCCGACGCGCCCAACGGGAACGCCGCACCATGAGGTACATCGACGCCTTTCGCGACGGCGAACTGGCCCGTGGGCTGGCCACAGCCATAGCGCGCGACGCCGACCCCGCCCGCCACTACCGGCTCATGGAATTCTGCGGCGGCCACACCCACGCCATCTCGCGCTTCGGTATTGCCGACCTGCTGCCCAGCCACATCGAACTCATCCACGGCCCCGGCTGCCCCGTGTGCGTGCTGCCCGTGGGCCGCATCGACCAGGCCATCCGCCTGGCGCTGGACCACGGCGTGATGCTGTGCAGCTACGGCGACACCCTGCGCGTGCCCGCGTCCGGCAAGCTCAGCCTGCTGCGTGCGCGTGCGCTGGGGGCGGACGTGCGCATGGTCACCTCGCCACTGGGCGCGCTGGCCCTGGCCCGCCAGCACCCCGATCGGCAGGTGGTGTTCCTGGCCATAGGGTTTGAAACCACCACGCCCCCCACGGCGGTGGCGCTGCAGCAGGCTCGCACACAGGGTGTGGGCAACTTTTCGGTGCTGTGCAACCATGTGCTCACCCCGGCGGCCATGCAGGCCATCCTCACCGTGGAAGGCGGCACCCGCATCGACGGCTTCATCGGCCCGGCGCACGTGTCCACCGTCATCGGCAGTGCCGCCTACGAACCGGTGGCACGTGAACACGGCAAACCCATCGTGATTGCCGGTTTCGAGCCGCTGGACGTGATGCGCGCCATACACATGCTGCTGCAACAGATCAACACCGGCCGCGCCGAGGTGGACAACGAGTTCACCCGCGCCGTGGGCCCGCAGGGCAACGCCAAGGCGCGCGCGCTGGTGGACGAGGTGTTTGAACTGCGCGACAGCTTCGAGTGGCGTGGCCTGGGCACCCTGCCCCACAGCGCATTGCGCCTGCGCCCCGCCTGGGCCGCGTTCGACGCCGAGCAACGCTTCGCCGCACCCTACCAGCCCGTGCCTGACCACAAGGCCTGCGAATGCGCCGCCATCGTGCGCGGCGAAAAACGCCCCGAACAATGCCGCATCTTCGGCACCGCCTGCACGCCCGACCACCCCGTGGGCTCGTGCATGGTCTCTTCCGAAGGCGCCTGCGCGGCCCACTACAGCTATGGCCGCTTCCGCACGGCCCCTGGACCCCACTCACCCGATTCACCCCATGCACCGCATTCCCAACCCGCCGCTTGACCTGGCCCATGGCCGCGTGGACATGTCGCACGGCGCAGGCGGCCGGGCCATGCACCAGTTGCTGCAGCAACTCTTCCTGCCCGCGCTGGGCAACCCCTGGCTGCTGCAAGGCGACGACGGCGCGCGCCTGCCCGAAGCCAGCGGTCGCCTCGTCATGGCCACCGACGCGCACGTGGTCTCGCCACTCTTCTTCCCCGGCGGCGACATCGGCAGCCTGTCGGTGCACGGCACCCTGAACGACGTGGCCGTGATGGGCGCGCAGCCCCTGTACCTGGCGGCCAGCTTCGTGCTGGAAGAAGGCCTGCCGCTGGCCGATCTGGCACGCATCGTGCGCTCCATGGGCGACGCGGCCAAGGCGGCGGGCGTGCCCGTGGTCACGGGCGACACCAAGGTGGTGGAACGCGGCAAGGCCGACGGCGTGTTCATCACCACCACGGGGGTGGGCGTGCTGTCGGGCCCGCTGTACCTGGGCGGCGCCAACGCCCAGCCGGGCGACGCGGTGATCGTCTCCGGCCCGCTGGGCGACCACGGCGCGGCCATCCTCTCGGTGCGCGAAGGGCTGGCGCTCGACAGCCCCATCGTGTCAGACAGTGCCGCGCTGCACGGCTTGATTGCCGACCTGCTGGCAGCCGTGCCCACCACACGTGTGCTGCGCGACCCCACGCGCGGCGGGCTGGCCGCCACGCTCAACGAAATCGCTCACCAGTCAGGCGTGGGCATGGTGCTGGACGAAGCCGCCCTGCCCGTGCGCCCCGCCGTGGCCGCGCTGTGCGAGCTGCTGGGGCTGGACCCGCTGAACCTGGCCTGTGAAGGGCGCGTGGTGGCCATTTGCCCGGCAGAGGTGGCAGACACCGCCGTGGCGGCCCTGCGAGCCCACCCGCTGGGCCGGGACGCGGCGCGCATAGGCAACGTGGCAGCCGACGAGCGCTGCTTCGTGCAGATGCGCACACGCTTTGGCGGGCAGCGCATGGTGGACTGGCTGGCGGGCGACGCGCTGCCGCGCATCTGCTGAACTCAAACGCGAAACACCGCCACCGCCTGCACCAGTTCCTCGGCCTGGCCCTTCAGCGCCGTGTCCAGGCAAGCCGCCCCACGAACGGCAAGCGCAGGGCCGGGGTGTTCCAGTCCACGCCAAAACTCAAGCCCAGCACGTTGAATTCCACCCCTTCCTGCCACCCCACGCTGGCGCCCAGCAAGCCAGCCAGCGTCACCTGCACCCCGCTGCCAGACGGCGATATGCCCAGCGGGTCGGTCAAATCCCGGTAGTCCTTGCCAATGGCGTTGGCAGGCAGGTCCAGGGCCAGCCCAGGCACCTCGCGCCCAATGTGAGCCAGAAAGGTGTTGCTGTTGGGGCCGGGAAAGCTGCGATAACGGTCGGCATACGGGTAGCTGGCAATGGCTGCCTCGATGGGGCCGATGAGCGCCTGCGCCGCAGGCCCCCGGTGTTCCACCAGCAGCCGGGGGGTGGCGCCATACCAAAGGCCATCGGGCACGGCGTAGTCGCGCTGCACCACGTCTGGTGCACGCCAACCCACCACCTCGTGGCGGGTGTAGGCGGTTTCACCCGCTCGCTTGAAGATGATCCAGGGGTGCACGGCGAACACGCCGCGCCAGCCCACCGTAGGGGCCGCATATACCTGAACGATCGCTTCCCCCGCAT
>CBKZAG010000303.1:0-3214 GCA_966692625.1 uncultured Comamonadaceae bacterium | reverse complement strand
CGCCGACCGCCACAGCATGAGCCCCCGCAGGGCCAGGCCTGCCGCAGCAAGCAAGGTCTACAGCAACCAGACAAAGATCAAGTCACAGGCGCAGGATTGAACAGCACCAGCGCGTTGTGCAACTTCCACTGCTCCGACCAGGTGCGCTTGCCGCTCGCCACGTCCAGCATCAGATGGAACAGCTCCCAGCCCAGCTCCTCGATGCTCGCGCCGCCGCTGGCAATGCGCCCCGCGTTCAGGTCCATCAGGTCGTGCCAGCGCCGCGCCAGATCATCACGCGTAGCCACCTTGATCACCGGGCACTCGGCCAGCCCATACGGCGTGCCCCGCCCCGTGGTGAACACATGCAGGTTCATGCCCGCAGCCAGCTGCAGCGTGCCGCAGATGAAATCGCTCGCGGGCGTGGCAGCAAAGATCAGCCCCTTCTGGCGCACCTTCTCACCCGGCGCAATCACCCCGTGAATAGGCCCCGTGCCGCTCTTGACGATGGAGCCCATCGCCTTTTCCACGATGTTCGACAAGCCACCCTTCTTGTTGCCCGGCGTAGTGTTGGCACTGCGGTCCACCTGGCCGCGCTCCAGATAGGCGTCGTACCAGCCCAGCTCGCGCACAATCGCCTGCGCCACCTCGGGCGTGGCGGCGCGGCGGGTGAGCTGGTCCACCGCGTCGCGCACCTCGGTGTTCTCGCTGAACATCACCGTGGCACCCGCACGCACCAGCAGGTCGGTGGCAAAACCCACCGCCGGGTTGGCCGTCACGCCTGAAAATGCATCGCTCCCGCCGCACTGCACGCCCACCACCAGGTCCGACACGGGGCAGGTCTCGCGCTGGCGGCGGTTGAGCCGCTCCAGATGCACACGCGCCTGGGCCAGGATGCTGTCGATCATCGACATGAAGCCCACGTGCTTGTCGTCCTGCAGGCAGACCACGTCCAGCCCTTCGTCACGCTCGTCGGCAATGGGAATGCTGCCGGGCGGCAGCAGGCGTTCGGGCTGCAGCTTTTCGCAGCCCAGACTCACCACCATCACCTCGCCGCCAAAATTGGGGTTGCTGGCCAGGTTGCGCAGCGTGCGGATGGGGATGATGGCGTCGGGCGCGTCAATGGCCACGCCACAGCCGTAGGTGTGTTCCAGGCCCACCACGCCATCCACGTTGGGGTAGTGCGGCAGCAGTTCTTTCTTGATGCGTTCCACCGCCACGTCCAGCACCCCGGCCACGCATTGCACGGTGGTGGTGATGGCCAGCAGGTTGCGCGTGCCCACGCTGCCGTCGGCGTTGCGGTAGCCCTGGAAGGTGTGGCCCTGCAGCGGCGGCAGTTCAGCGGGCGGCTGCGGCGCGGGCAGGCCTTCCAGCGAACGGGCGGCGGGCATGCGTAGCCGCTGCTCGTTCACCCAGCCGCCAGCGGCAATGTCCACCGCCGTGTGGCCGATGACCACGTTGTAGCGGCGCACCTCGCTGCCAGCGGGCAGGTCTTGCAGCGCCACCTTGTGGCCCTGGGGCACGACGTCCACCAGCGTGGGGCCGCCGGGCAGCGTGGCACCGCGCGGCAGGCCGCCGTCGTTCACGACGATGGCCACGTTGTCCGCCGGGTGCATGCGGATGGCGCGGGGGGCAATGGGCTCTGACATGGTGTCCTCTCGCTTCAACGCACCATTCAACGCACCAGGCAGGGCCGCTTGGGGTCGAACTTCCAGCCGGGTATCAGGTACTGCATGGCGATGGCGTCGTCACGCGCACCCAAGCCGTGTTGCATGTAGAGCTGGTGGGCCTTTTCCACCTCGGCCATGTCCAGCTCCACGCCCAGGCCCGGCTTCCGGGGCACCTGCACGTAGCCGCCTTCGATCTTCAGCGGTTCCTTGGTCAGGCGTTGGCCATCCTGCCAGATCCAGTGCGTGTCGATGGCCGTGACCTTGCCCGGCGCTGCCGCGCCCACGTGGGTGAACATGGCCAGGGACACGTCGAAGTGGTTGTTGGAGTGCGAACCCCAGGTCAGGCCCCAGTCGCGGCAGGTCTGCGCCACGCGCACGCTGCCCGCCATGGTCCAGAAGTGCGGGTCGGCCAGCGGAATGTCCACGCTCTGCAGCGCCAGCGAATGGGCCATCTGGCGCCAGTCGGTGGCCACCATGTTGGTGGCGGTGGGCAGGCCGGTGGCGCGGCGGAACTCGGCCATCACCTCGCGGCCGCTGAAACCTTCCTCGGCACCGCACGGGTCTTCGGCGTAGGCCACCACACCGCGCATCTTGTGGCCCAGGCGGATGGCGTCTTTCAGCAGCCAGCCGCCGTTGGGGTCCAGCGTCACGCGCGCCTCGGGGAAGCGTTCGTGCAGCGCGGTCACGGCCTCCACTTCGGCGTCGCCGCTCAGCACACCACCCTTGAGCTTGAAGTCCTGGAAGCCATAGCGCTTCTGCGCGGCCTCGGCCAGGCGCACCACGGCCTCGGGCGTCATGGCCGACTGGTGGCGCAGGCGGCACCAGTCGTCGGCGTTGTCGGGTTCGCTCACGTAGGGCAAATCGGTCTTCAACCGGTCGCCCACAAAGAACAGGTAACCCAGCATCTGCACGGCGTCGCGCTGCTGGCCTTCGCCCAGCAATGCCGCCACAGGCACGCCCAGGTGCTGGCCTTGCAGGTCCAGCAGGGCCGACTCCACGGCGGTCACGGCGTGGATGGTGGTGCGCAGATCGAAGGTCTGCAGGCCGCGCCCGCCGCTGTCGCGGTCGGCGAACTTCACGCGCATGGCGTTCAAAATGGCCTGCAGGTTGCCAACGGACTGGCCTTCCACCAGCGGGCGGGCGTCTTCCAGCGTGTGGCGGATCTTTTCACCACCGGGCACCTCGCCCACGCCGGTGTGCCCGGCGTTGTCGGTAACGATGACCAGGTTGCGCGTGAAGAACGGCGCGTGCGCGCCCGACAGGTTGAGCAGCATGCCGTCGCGCCCGGCAACCGGGATCACGCGCATCGACGAAACAACAGGGGCGGAAGGTATGTTCATAAGAACCAAAGACGGTAGAGAGAAGTGTCTTGAATCCAAGGGCGCCGTGGAACCGGCTTCGCCGGGCCGCCAGCGCCGCCCCCTCGAGGGGGTGACGCCGAAGGCGGCGCGGGGGTGGGCCAATCCGTCAATCGGCTTTGATGTTGCGGCTGGTGATGAGTTTTTGCCACCGGCTGAACTCGGCGGCCTGGAAGGCCGCGAACTGCTCGGGCGTATTGAGCACCA
>CBKZAG010000302.1:0-3240 GCA_966692625.1 uncultured Comamonadaceae bacterium | reverse complement strand
CAGCGACGGTGACGAGGACGGCGAAGGGGAGTAGCCGGTCCATTCGCTGGCATCCATCAGGTAGACGCCGACGCGGGCCTGCTTGGCGTGGTGTTTGGCCATGGCGGCGGCCGAGGCCACTTCCTCGGCGCGCTGGAAGCGCCCTGGGGCCACCGTCAGCACGCCCGCGCTCAAGGTGGTGCAGGGGTGGAAGCGTTCAATGCCGTGGCGGTCTTCGGCCAGAATGCCGCCCGCCTCACGGGCGTTTTCGTCGAACAGCGTGAGCGCGCGGCGGTTGAACTGTTCCACCGCCGATTCGATGCGTTCTGCCCAGTCCATGCTCTGCATCAGCAGCACGAAGTCGTCGCCACCCACGTGGCCCAGGAAGTCGCGGCGCGGGTCGCAGGCCGCGGCCAGGCACTCTGCCTGAAGGCGGATCATTCCGTCGCCGCGCCAGTAGCCGTAGTGGTCGTTGTAGGCCTTGAAGTGGTTGAGGTCGGCGTAGCAGGCCACGAAGTCCTGGGCGTTTTCCAGCAGGCGCTCAATGTGCAGCGTGATGGGCACGTTGCCCGGCAGGAAGGTGAGCGGGTTGGCGTGGCGCGCGGCTTCGATGCGGGCTTCGGTGACGGTGCGCACCAGTTGTTCGCCTGTGCCCAGGCCGAGGTAGCGGCCGCCCTCGGTGATGATGTAGCCCTCGGTGAGGTAGCGCTGGTCCGTGGAGGTGAGCACGCGGGTGAGCTGTTCGATGGGCGTGTGCACGTCCACCAGCAGCGGGTTGAGGTTGGCGTGCAGCGTGCAGGGGCGGCGGCCGTAGAGGTCGCGGAAGTAGAGCTGCAGGTAGAGGTCTTGCACCGTCTTGCGCGAGATGAGGCCAACGGGCCGGTCGCCGTCGAGCAAGGCCACGGCATGCAGGTCGTGGCGCTGGTTGAACAGGGCGGCTGCGTCGTCGTGCGTGGCGAGCGCGCTCAGGGAGGGTGCGTTCTGGAGCAAGGCCTGCGCGGTGAGGCCCCGGTTGCAGGCGTGGCGCTGCTCGGGCAGCACGGCAATTTCGCGGCTGTGCAGCACGTCAAGCGCTGGGCCGGGAATGGCTTCGGCAGCCTGCTCTTGCGGGCGCCCCAGAAAGTAGCCCTGCACATAGTGCAGCCCCAGGTCGCGCAGCACCATCAATTCGTCGGCATCTTCCACGCCTTCGGCGATGAGGCGCGAGCCGAAACTGTCGGACAGCTGCTGGATGGCGCGCAGCGTCTGCAGCTTGTGGCTGCTCTGGTGCACGTTCTTGATGAAGTATTTGTCGATCTTGACGAATTCCGGGCGCAGTTCCGACCACAGCCGCAGGCTGGAGCGGCCATCGCCGAAGTCGTCCAACGCGAGCGAGCCGCCACTGCGGCGCAGCAGAGACAAAGCTTCCTGTATGGCCTGAACGTCCTGCACGCGTTCATGTTCGGTCAACTCCACCACCACGCAGGAAAGGGGCAGCCCGGCTGAGCGTGCCTGGCGGAACACGCGTTCCAGGCCGTCTTTCATGAGGGCCTGGATCAGGGTTTCGGCGCTCAGGTTGACGAAGAGCCGGCCGCGCCCCGCCGTGCGCCCCCACTGTTGCAACGCCAGGCGCAGGCATTCCAGCTCCAGCTCGATGGTGTGACCCTCGCGCCGGGCGGCGCCGAAGAGCGCGTCCGGGCCATTCCACGGGCAGTTGGCGGGTGTGCGGATGAGCGCTTCGTGGCCGAAGACTTTGCCGCCCGCCGTTTCCACGATAGGCTGGAAATGCGGTTGCAGGAGGTCGCGGCCCAGCAGCGCGCGCACGCTGGGTGCTTCGGCGCTGTGGGGCATGGACAGGATTTGTGCGGTATGGGGCATGCGGCGGACTGCGGGAAGCGCATTTCATGCGGAACGCCAAAGCGTATGTCGAACTTGTGACGCTTCCATGACGGCCGCCTTGACGCCGCCCTGGCTCGCTAATTGCTAAGATGGTGCCGAGCCCCAAAAACAGCGAGCCCCGTATGAGCCGACCGACCTTCGACGAGATGTACGCTGCCCCGCAGCAGGTGCGAGAACACTACCTTTCCTACGCTCGCTGGCTCGCCCAGCAACCCGCCGAGCTGATGGCCGCGCGCCGGGAAGAAGCCGAGATGATCTTCCGCCGTGTCGGCATCACCTTCGCGGTGTATGGCGACAAGGACGAGGACGGCGCAGGCACCGAGCGCCTGATTCCCTTTGACCTGATTCCGCGCGTGATTCCCGCCCACGAATGGCGCAGCATGGAAAAGGGGCTGGTGCAGCGTGTCAACGCGCTCAACCGCTTCATCCACGACATCTACCACGGGCAAGAGATCCTCAAGGCGGGCATCGTGCCGCGCGAGCAGATCGAGAACAACGCGCAGTTCCGCCGCGAGATGGTGGGCGTGGACGTGCCTGGTGGCGTGTATTCCCACATCTCGGGCATTGACATCGTGCGTGCCCCGGTGCCCGGCGGGCAGGGTGAGGCCGAGTACTACGTGCTGGAAGACAACCTGCGCGTGCCCAGCGGCGTGAGCTACATGCTGGAAGACCGCAAGATGATGATGCGGCTCTTCCCTGAACTGTTCAGCCAGAACCGCGTGGCCCCCGTTGCCCATTACCCCGACCTGCTGCTGGAGACGCTGCGCGCCGTGAGCCCGGCGCACACCGCCGAGCCCACCGTGGTGGTGCTCACCCCCGGCATGTACAACAGCGCCTACTTTGAGCACGCCTTCCTGGCGCAGCAGATGGGCGTGGAACTGGTAGAGGGGCAGGACCTGTTCGTGCGCGACGGCTTTGTCTACATGCGCACGACGCGCGGCCCCAAGCGGGTGGATGTGATCTACCGCCGTGTGGACGATGACTTCCTTGACCCCTTGGCGTTCCGGCCCAATTCCACGCTGGGCTGCGCCGGGCTGCTGGACGTGTACCGCAAGGGTAACGTCACGCTGTGCAACGCCATTGGCACCGGGGTGGCGGACGACAAGTCCATCTACCCCTACGTGCCGCAGATGATCGAGTTCTACCTGGGCGAAAAACCCATTCTGAAGAACGTGCCCACCTACATGGGCCGCAAGCCCGACGACCTGAAGTACATCCTGGCGAACCTGAAGGACCTGGTGGTGAAGGAAGTGCACGGCGCGGGCGGCTACGGCATGCTGGTGGGGCCTGCCGCCACCCAGGCCGAGATCGAGGCCTTCCGCCAGGCGGTGCTGGCCAAGCCGGACGGCTACATCGCCCAGCCCACGCTGAGCCTGTCCACCT
>CBKZAG010000301.1:0-3241 GCA_966692625.1 uncultured Comamonadaceae bacterium | reverse complement strand
TGCAGCCCAGCTGGTCGATCATGTACTCAAAGGCTTGCAGACGCGGCTTGTAGGCACCAGCCTGCTGTGCGGTATAGACGCGGTGGAAAGGCGCCCCCAGCTTGGCAACGCTGTGGGGGATCAGGTCATTCATGGAGTTGGACAGGATCACCAGCTTGTACTCGGTGGCCAGCTTGGCCAGTGCAGCCGGGACTTCGGGCCACGGGTTCCAGGACGGCACCGCGTCATAGAACTTCTGGCCCTCGTTGTCGCGGTACTCAATACCCCAGTGGCGGCAAGTGCGCTCGATGGCGTTGCGGCAGATCTGGTCATAGGGCTTCCAGTCGCCCATCACTTCGTCCAGGCGGTAGGCAGAAAAGTCCTGCGTGAACTTCGCCATGTTTTCGGGGGCAATGCGGTCGGCATACAGCTCGCGCGCCACGTCCGCCATCTGGAAGTTGATCAGCGTTCCGTAGCAATCGAAGGAGATGTACTTCGGCCTCAAGGTGGTAGTCATGTTCAGATTCCTTTGTTCAATGAATTCATGCCTTCGGCGGCACTGCATCCGGTCGGCGGCTCAGGGGGCAGGAAGCATGTTCACGCTTGCGGTCTGAGCTTGGCGAAACGCTGCATCCTGAAACAAATTTCACCATCACCCTGCTGCGCTGATGTCTTGTTTTGGTCCCGCTCAAACGCATAAAAGACGGAATTTCGAACACCGCACAGCACAAATTGCCAGGCCGATTTCGCACACCTTTTGCGCATCTTGCGCACACGCGCTCAAGCGTCCCCGGCGAAGTCAACCAGCACACTCTTGAAGCGCAGATTCGCCTCGTATGCCTGCCGCCCCAGGTCCTTGCCAATGCCCGAACGCTTGTAGCCGCCTGTCGGAATCACGTAGTCCCAGCTGCGGCCATAGCGGTTGATCCACACCGTGCCCGCCTCAATGCCGCGCGCCATGCGCATGGCTCGGCCAATGTCTGCCGTGTGCACACCTGCCGCCAGACCGTAGTCCGGGTGGTCGGCCAGCGCCAGCGCTTCGTCCTCGCCGTCAAAAACCTGCACCGTGATCACCGGACCGAAGATTTCCGACTTCACCGCCTCCATGCCCCGGTCAACGCCAGTCAGGATGGTTGGCTGGTAGAACGCGCCGTCATTGCCGGTGGCGATGCGTGCACCGCCTGCAGTAACCTGCCCGCCAGCGCCCACCGTGCGCTGCACGATGCCGTCAATCCGCTGCATCTCGCGCATCGAGATGATCGGGCTGAGGGTGGTGTCGGCGTCCCAGGTGTTGCCCGCCTTGAGCTCCGAAAAGATGGCTGCCAGGCGCTCGATGAAGCGTTGCGCAATCCCGCGCTGCACGATCAGGCGCGAACCCGCCACACAAACCTGGCCCGCATTGAGCGTGATGGCGCGCGCAATGGTGCGCGCCGTCTTCTCCAGGTCGGGCACGTCGGCAAACACGATCTGCGGGCTTTTGCCGCCCAGCTCCAGCGTGACGGACTTGGTACCGTTCTCCGCACAGGCAGCCATGATGGCGGCGCCCGTGCGCGTCGAGCCAGTGAAGGTCACCTTGGATATCTTCGGGTGACGGCACAGGGCATCGCCAGTCACGCGCCCATCACCCTGCACCACGTTGAATATGCCCTTGGGCATGCCCGCCTGTATGGCCAGCTCCGCAATGCGCAGAATGCTGAAGGGCGTCATCTCGGACGGCTTGAGCACCACAGCGTTGCCAGCGGCCAGCGCGGGCGCCACCTTCCACGACCCCATCACCAGCGGCAGGTTCCATGGTGCGATCGCGCCGATGACACCGTAGGGCTCGGCAATCGTCATGCCCAGGTGGTCGTGGCGCGTCGGGGCGACGTCGCCACCAATCTTGTCTGCCCATTCCGCGAAGAAGCGGATGCCGTCTGCGGTGAAGGGCACGTCCCAGCTCGCCGCGTCCTTGAGCGGCCGCGTGGAGCCAATGGCTTCCAGCGGTGCCAGCGTCTTCACGTCTGCATCAATCAGGTCTGCCCAGCGGCGCAGAATGCGCGCCCGGTCGCGCGGTGCGCAACGGGCCCAGTCGCTGCGTTTGAAAGCACTCCAGGAGTCCTGCACCGCCTCATCCACAAGATCGGCGCTGGCCACTGGCAGGCCGGCATAGGTCTTGCCGTCGGACGGGCGCTTCACGTCAAGCACGTCCGCACCGCCCTCCACATACTGCCCGCCAATGAAGTGCGCGCTGCGCACGGCCACCTGATCCGGATCAAAGCATTCCACCATCTGTCCTTTCAAACACTGCGGACAGGCACCGCTTCGCAACCAGGGGCCGTCCAACTTCGATCCGATTGTCAGCGTCCCCTTGAAGCATTTTTCACCGTCTACAGACCCTCACACGGCACAAACTTCTGTTCTGCGGCCGACTTTGGCGGATCGTTTTGAAATGCACTTTCAACGCCCACAACGCCCCATGCCTGTGCAAAGATAGCGCCAAAAGAGAGCCCAAAAACAGCAACCAACGACGCCATGACAAGCAGTTCAGCCTTTCTGCCTTGACGTGCAAACCAGGCGAGGAGCCATGCATGAAACACCAAAGATCCAACAGCACCATCCAATACCGCCGGATGACCGCAGACGACCTGCCAGCCGCGCACAAGCTTTCGCTGTCTGTGCTGTGGCCGCACAGGCTTGAAGACTGGAAGTTCGTCTTCGGCTTGGGTGAAGGCATCGTTGCCGAAGACAGCTCCGGTGTCATTGGCACGGTGATGTGCTGGTGTCACGGGCCAGACCACGGCTCGCTCGGCATGATGGTCGTCTCACCGGAACACCAGGGCAAAGGCATTGGGCGCGAACTGGTTTCCCGCATCCTGAAGCAGGTTGGCGCACGAACACTGTTGCTGCATGCCACGGCAAACGGCGTGAAGTTCTGCGAGGGCTTCGGCTTCACGCAAACCGGCTGGGTTCACCAGCATCAGGGCAGCGTGTTCCGCGCGCCGTTCGTACCGCTCGGCGCTGGCGAACGCATCCGGCCGGTCAGTTCGCGCGACGAGCCCGCGCTCGCGGAAATGTCCCGCCGCGCGGTGGGCATGCCCCGCGCCACCGTGCTCAAGCAGCTGATGAGCGTTGCAGACATCGTCGCCATCGACCGTTACGGCGAGCTGATCGGCTTTGCGGCGTTGCGCAAGTTCGGGCATGGCTACGTCATCGGCCCCGTCGTGGCCCCAGACGCCGAACGAGCCAAAGCCCTGATCGCTCATTGGGCAGGCACACACGCGGG
>CBKZAG010000300.1:0-3277 GCA_966692625.1 uncultured Comamonadaceae bacterium | reverse complement strand
GTGGAGGCCAGGATGTTCACCAGCGACAGGCCGCCGCGAATGAAACCGACCAGCACGTTGGCGAAGGCCACCAGGCGCCGTGCCATGCCGCCTTCAGCCATGATGGCGCCAGCCAGCACGAAGAACGGAATGGCCAGCAGCGAGAACTTGTTGACGCCGTTGGCGATGGCGATCATCACCGCATCGAGCGGGATGTCGATCCACCAGGCGCCGATCAGTGCCGAAATGCCCATGGCGTAGGCCACGGGGGTGCCGATCAGGATCAGCACGAAGAAACTGCCAAGCAGGACCCAGGCTTCCATCATGCAGCTCCTTCAGCGTTTGTTTTGTGGTGGGCAGGCTCGTGGTCGAAGGTGACGACCGCGCGGCGACTCTGGTCACCCAGAAAGATGTGTTCGAGCACGAACAGGGCAGTCACTGCGCCGCCAATGGGCACAGGCAGGTAGGTGAATCCCACAGGCATCCAAGGCAGTTCGGGGATGGACTGGCCCCAGGTGCCCATGCACAGCTGCACGCCATACCAGAGCATGAACAGCGAGACCAGCAGCATCAGCACGTGCACCACGACACGCAACAGACGCCGGACCGGCGAAGACAGGCGCTGCGTGAGCATCTCCACAGCAATGTGTGCCCCGGCGCGGTAGCTGCACGCGGCGCCCAGGAAGGTGAACACCACCATCAGCAGGATGGAGATGGGCTCGGGCCACTGCGAGCCGGTGCCCAGCACGTAGCGCGAAAAAATGCCCCAGGGAATGAAGAGCGACATCAGGAAGATGCATGCACCTGCCACCCAGATGCAGGTCAGGTAAACCAGGTCGAGCAAGCGCGAGACAGGATGTCCGCTAGGCGAGTGGTGACTCATAGAAAGCTCACAGGAGAAGTGAAGACGCAGCAACCCACATCCGGCACACACCGCGGAACCGGCTGTGCCGGACCGCAGGTGTGCTTGCCCTCAGGGAAAAACCGCGAAGAGGTAGAGGTGCTGCTTACTTCACCGCCGCGATGCGCTTCATCAGGTCAGCATGCTTGGCGCCGTACTTCTGGCGCACAGGCTCGGTGGCGTCGTAGAAGGGCTTGTTGTCGATGTTGATGAACTCGACGCCAGCGGCCTTGAGCTTGGCGGTGTATTCCTCCACGCTCTTGTCCCACAGGGCGCGCTGCTCCATCTGCGCTTCGCGGGCCAGCTTCTTCACCAGGGCCTGGTCGGCGGGGGTCAGCTTGTCCCAGGTCACCTTGGACATCACCAGAATCTCGGGGATGATGAGGTGGTTGGTCTGGCTGTAGTACTTGGCCGGGGTGTTGTAGTGGTTGGCGGTGAAGTAGCTCGGCGGGTTGTTCTCGGCACCGTCGATCACGCCGGTCTGCAGCGAGGTGAACACCTCACCGTAGGCCATGGCAATGCCGTTGCCGCCCATGGCGTTCATGGTGTCCACGAACAGCGGGTTGCCCATCATGCGCACCTTCTGGCCCTTCAGGTCGGCGGGGGTGCGCACCGGCTTCTTGGTGTAGAGGCTGCGTGCGCCACCGTCCATCCAGCCCAGGCCCACCAGGCGTGCAGGACTGGCGGTCACCTTGGCCAGCAGTTCGTCACCCACGGGGCCGTCGATCACCGCACGCATGTGGGCAATGTCACGAAACACGAAGGGCATGTTGAACACGTCCACCTCGGGCACCACCGGGCCGATCACGCCCAGGGAAATGCGCGCCATCTGGATGGCGCCCAGCTGCACCTGTTCCACGGCTTCCTTTTCCTGGCCCAGCACGGCGCCCGGGAACATCTGGACCTTGATGCGGCCATTGGTGGCGGCGTCCAGCTTCTTGCCCATGTTGTCCACGGCCACCACGGTGGGGTAACCAGCGGGGTGCGTGTCGTGCGACTTGAGCACGATGTTCTGTGCCTGTGCGGCTACGGGCAGCAGGCCTGCCAGCGCAAGCGCCAGCATCAGTCGGCGGGGTGTTTTCATGGTGTCTCCTGTTGAGTGGTGGGTAAGCGAGGTGAAAAATTGACCGCCCGGCGTCAGACGACGCCCTGCGGCTCGTCCAGGCCCCTCACGCCCGGACGAAGTGCAAACAATCCCCCGGCCAGCGGCTGGTCGGACACATCGCCGCCGGGCCGTATGGAGGTGACGAACAAGGTGTCGAGTCCCGGGCCGCCAAAGGCGCACATGGCAGGCTTTTTCACGGGCACGGGTAGCGAACGGTCGAGCTTGCCGCTGGGTGTGAAGCGGTGCACCAGGCCCGCGTCGTTGCCGCAGATCCAGTAGCAGCCGTCGGCGTCCACGGCGGCGCCGTCGGGGCGGCCGGGCAGGGGTTTGAAGTCGATGAACACACGGCGGTTGCTGGGCGTGCCGGTGTCAGGGTCGTAGTCGAAGGCCCACACGGTCTGCACCAGCGGGTGCGAGTCCGAGAGGTACATGGTGCGCCCGTCGGGGCTGAAGGCCATGCCGTTGGGGGTGATGAAGCCGGGGATGACGGGGGTGGCTTGCAGGCTTTCACGGCTGGGGCCGCCGTCCAGCCGGTACACCGTGCCCTGCGCGGCGGCCAGCGACATGTCGGCCACCATGGTGCCCGCCCAGAAGCGGCCCTGGCGGTCGCAGCGGCCGTCGTTGAAGCGCATGCCGGGGTGGGGGTGGTCCACGCCCACCAACGGTTCCACGCCCAGGCTGCCGTCGTCAGCGGGGGTCAACAGGGCCACGCCGCCTTCCATGCCTGCTATCCAACAGCCATGCGGGTTGCTTTCGCTGCCCGCTTGCAGGGCGATGCAGGCGATCTGTTCCCTTGCTTCCCAGAAGCGGGACTGGCCACTGGCGGCCTGCCAGCACCACAGGCGCCGGGCAGGAATGTCCACCCAGTACAGGGCCTGATGGCGCGCACTCCAAACGGGGCTTTCGCCTACGCCGCAGCGGGCGTCGAGCAGCAGTTCGGCTGTGTTACCCATGCTGAGTCTCCAGGCCGTGACCCATGCAGTTGATTGGCGAGCCAAGGCGTGTGCGCCCAGGCCCGTCTTGGCCGAAGTACTGTTGGCACACCACTGGTTGCGCACCACCATGCTGGGCGGCTGCGGCAGGCCTGGCCCTGTGGGGGCGATTTTCCGGGGTGGCTGTGTCTGACGCCCTGGGGCTGGGCGCGCCTTTGGCGCGCTTCGTAAACTGACTCGCGGCGGCTGTTTGAGCGGAGGGCTTCAAGGAAGCGCGCAGCGAGTTCCGCCGCGCCAGCCCCAGGGCGTCAGACACAGCGCAGTCGGCAAAGCCGACCACCCTGGATGAGCCCCCACAGG
>CBKZAG010000299.1:0-3288 GCA_966692625.1 uncultured Comamonadaceae bacterium | reverse complement strand
GACGCCACCATGAGCCCCTACGAGATCCTGCAGCCCGGCGGCAGCGTGGAATACAACAACGAGGAAGCGGGTGCCGAATGGCTGCAACGGCTCACACACGCTTTTCCCAAATTCGCCTGGATCAACCCTGAGCCACAGGGCGTGTGGCAGTACCGCCAGAGCATCGCAATCGTTCAGCAGCTCATGGGCCAGCGCATGTACCCGCTCACGCTCAAGGGGCTGGAAGAGGCGATGCGGACCCTGTCGAAGTGAGACGCTGGCACCCTGCCCTTGCGCGTGCCGCCCTGGCCCTGCTGCTGTGTGCAAGCGGGTGGCACGCGGCCCAGGCGCAAACACCACCCGAAGCCAGCAAGCAGCCCTTCACGCTGGAGGTTGTGGCGCCCGCACCGCTGAACGACTTTGTGCGCAGGCACGCCGAACTGCAACGCTTCCAGGCACTGGATGATCTGACCCCACAGGAACTCGAACGTCTGTTGGCCACGGCGCCAGACAACATACGCCGCCTGCTGGGCACGCAAGGGTACTTTGCGCCGCGCGTGCAGGTGCAACTGCTTCCTGCCACCCAGGACAATGTGCCGCCGGTGGTCCAGGTGACCGTGGAGCCGGGTACGCGCACGCAGGTGGCCAAGGTTGCCATCGGCCTACAAGGCGAAGTGCGCGACAACCCCGCCAGCGCCGAGCAGCGCGCGGCCGTACAGGGGGAATGGGCGCTGCCGGTGGGCGAGCCCTTCACTCAAGCGGCGTGGGACACGGCCAAGAACCAGGCTCTGCGCAGCCTGGCCAACCGTGTGTACCCACGCGCGCGCATCACGAACAGCCTGGCCGACATCGACCCCGAACGGCACGAGGCCCATCTGAATGTGGACCTGGATTCTGGCCCGGCCTATGCCTTTGGCGACATCGCCGTGGAGGGCGCGCAGCGCTACGACCCGGACATGGCGCGGCGGCTTACCCGGCTGGCGGGCGTGCGCCGTGGCGCCCCCTACGATGAGGCCGTGTTGCAGGCTGCGCAGCAGCGTCTGGTGGACAGCGGGTATTACGCGTCGGCCTTTGTGATGGTGGATGAGACCGACACACCCCAGGATGCCCCGGTGCAGGTGCGGGTACGCGAGGCGCGGCTGCAAAAGCTGGTGCTGGGCGTGGGCGCCAGCACCGACAACGGACCCCGCCTGAGCCTGGAACACACACACTTGAACGTGCCCGGCCTGCATTGGCGCGCCGACACCAACCTGAAGCTGGAGCGCGATGCCAGCACGCTGGGCACCCAGCTGCAAAGCCCGGTGGACGACCAGGGCTGGCATTGGGTGACTGGCGTGCAGCTGCAACGCGTGCAGGACGACCCCAGTGTGACCCACAGCCAGCAATGGCGTGTGGGCCAGGCACAAAACGGCGCGGAACTGGACCGCAGCTTCTTCCTGCAGTACGACCGCTCGCGCATCGCCGACCCAGGCCTGCCCGATGCGGATGCCGAATCGTCCATCAGCGCCAACTACGCGTGGACACGGCGGCGCTTCGACGACATCACCTTCCCACGCCGGGGGCACGGCCTGGCCGTGGAGCTGGGCGCAGGCGTGACACTTTCGCAAGAGCGCCAGCCTTACCTGCGCGCCAAGGCGCGCTGGCTAGGCTACTGGCCCGTGGCCTCGGACAGCACACGGCCCAGCCGCCTGGCACTGCGCCTGGAAGGGGGAGCCGTTTGGGCGCGCAACAACGCCCCAGTGCCCGCCACGCAACGCTTTCTGGCAGGTGGCGACCAGAGCGTGCGCGGCTACGGCCCGCGCGAAATCGGCATTCCCCTGGCCAGCGGCGGTGTGGACCCTGGCCGCCTGCTGACCGTGGCCAGCCTGGAATGGCAGCGCCCGATATGGGTTGACGGCAAACGCAGCCCCTGGGAGGCCGCCCTTTTCGTTGACGCGGGTGCCGTGGGCGACACCGCAAAAGACCTGGACCCGAAGGTTGGCATAGGCGCGGGCGTGCGCTACCGCAGCCCGGTGGGGCCGCTCCAGCTGGATTTGGCCTATGGCCTGGACAAGAAGCAGTTGCGGCTGCACCTGAGCGTGGGGTTTGCGTTTTGAGCGACACACAAACGCCCCCTGCCCCAACCCCGCCCCAGCGTGGCAAGGGGTGGCCCAGGCGAGTTTTGCGCCTGGGTGAAGGGCTGGCCGCCAGCACGGTTTGGCTGACCGGCGCGGCAGTGGCCCTGCTTTGCAGCCTGCTGCTGGCCGCCTGGCTGTGGAGCGGGCAGGCCCAATCCCTGCCCCAGGCGCTGGGCTGGGCGCAGCGTTGGCTGGCCAATGACACGGGGCACAGCCCCCTGCAGTTCAGCGACGCACAAGGCAGCTTGCGCGAGGGTGGCAGCATAGGCCACCTGCGCTGGCAGCAGGACAAGCTGGACGTGCAGATTGAAGACCTGGAGGTGCGCTGGCCCGCCCGGCTGCTGGCAGACGCCTTGATTCGGCGGCGGGTACAGATCGAAACCTTGTCGGCAAGCAGCGTGCGCGTGGTGGACGAGCGAGCACCGTCGACGGAGCCCTTGGCGCCCCCAGCCACACTGGAACTGCCCTGGCTGCGGGAAGTGAGTCTGCCCGTGAAGCTGCAACAGTTGAAACTGGAGGGACGCACTCCATTGGCACTGGGCCCTGTGCAAGCCACCTACCACTACGGCGGCAGCGCGGCAGACGGCCAACCCGGCCACCATCTGGATGTGACCCGCCTGCGCTGGGCCGAGGGTGACTACACCCTTGACGCCCAAGTGCAGACCGCCGCACCCATGGCTATGCAGGTGCGGCTGGACGGACGCATACCCACGCGCGTACCGGTAAGGGGTGGCGCCGCGCTGGATCTGCGGGCTGAAGCCCGCGTCCACGGCACCCTGGCCACGCGGGACGCTGCGCTGCAAGTGCAGGCAGATATCAGAACCCCGGCCGCGCAGACCAACAGGCCCGCACCGTACCTGCAAGCCAACATCCACCTGCGGCCTTGGGCAGACATGCCGCTGGACAGCGGGCACCTGCAACTGCAAGACATTGACCTGGCCAGCCTGTGGCCCGGTGCGCCAGTGACACGGCTGCGTGGCGCATGGCTGGCTGACCGCAGCGACGCAGCGTGGCACTTGCGCGGCGAGCTGACCAACCTGCGACCCGGCCCCTGGGACCGCCAGGCACTGCCTTTGGGCAAGCTGCGCGCAGACCTGCAAATGACGGCAGACCAGTGGAAGCTGACCGAACTGCACGCCGAACTGGCGAACGCACAGCTACAGGCCCACGCCACGGCGCAACTGCGCCCCCA
>CBKZAG010000298.1:0-3337 GCA_966692625.1 uncultured Comamonadaceae bacterium | reverse complement strand
TGGTTGGTGTTGGGCCGCCCGGCCACCGGCGCAGGCGCCGAAGCCGCTGTGCTGCAACAGGCGGCTCTGGCTCTGCTCAGCGGGCAAGGCCGCACGGGTGACGGCTCGCTGACCCGCGCGCTGGGGTTGGACGAGCTTTCATTCCAGGGCGAAGGCACCAACCCCGACGGCACCACGACGGCTGCCGCGCTCACTCTGGGCAAACGCATCTCCAACCAGCTCTACCTGAGCTATTCGCGCAGCGTGGTGGGCGTGATGGGCACCGTGGCGGTGTTGTACGACGTGTCGCGCTACGTGACCCTGCGCGCCCAGGCGGGCGACGACAACGCGATAGACCTCATCTTCACGCGGCGCTTCGACTGAACGGATGGCCCCGGCCCGGTACAATCCGGCCCGGCCTCCTCGTAGTTCAATGGATAGAACGGCCGCCTCCTAAGCGGCAAATACAGGTTCGATTCCTGTCGAGGGGACCAGTCCCCGGCTCAACTCTTGCCGCGCAGTGTGCGGCTCAGCAGAATGACCGGAATCAACCCCACCAGCACCAACGTCAGCGCAGGCAGGGCCGCCTCGCCCAGGCGCTCGTCGCGCGCCAGCTGGTAGGTCACCACGGCCAGGGTGTCGCTGTTGAAGGGCCGCAGCACCAGCGTGGCGGGCAACTCCTTCATCACGTCCACGAACACCAGCAGTGCCGCCGCTGCCGTGGAGCGTTTGAGCAAGGGCCAATGTACCTTTGTCAACAGCGAGGCACCGGTGCTGCCCAGCATGCGGGCGGAGTCGTCCAGGCTGGACGGAATGCGCGCGTAACCGCTTTGCACCGACTGCAGCGCGACCGCAGAGAAACGCACCAGATAGGCCCAGACGATGCCCAGCACTGTGGCCGTGACCCAGTAGCCGACGCTGCTTTCGGGCGCCACCTCTTGCAGCCACCCCACGGGCAACAGCAGGCCCACCACCACCACCGCACCGGGCACCGCGTAGCCCAGGCTGACCACGCGCACGGCACCGCGCGTGAACAATGTGGGCTGCCGCCGCTGCGCGAAACCCAGCACCAAGGCTGCCACGGTGGCCAGCAACGCGCTCAGGCCCGCCAGCCACAGGCTGTTGCGCGCCCATTGCACGAAAGAGGTCCAGGGCAATTCGTCCCAGCCGCCCACCAACGGCCGCAGCATGAAAAGCACTGGCAACACAAAACCGAACAGCACGGGCAGGCCGCACACCAGCCACGCACAAGCGGCCCGGGTACCGCACAAGCGCGCGGGCTGGGCCTCGGCGCTGCCCGCGCGCATGCCGCGCAAGCTGGCAAAACGCATGCGCTGCTGGGCACGGTGCTCCAGCCACAGCAACAGTGCCACCGTCAGCAGCAGCAGCGTGGCCAGTTGCGCGGCAGCCAGGCGGTTGTCCATCACCAGCCAGGCCTTGTACACACCGGCCGTGAAGGTCTGGATGCCGAAGTAGCTGGCCACGCCAAAGTCCGCCAATGTCTCCATCAAGGCCAGGGCCACGCCCGCAGCCACGGCGGGGCGGGCCAGCGGCAAGGCCACCTCGCGGATGCGCCGCGACAAGGGCGCCCCCAGCAGGCGCGCAGCTTCCATCAACTGGGCGGCGCGTTCGCTCAACGCCGTGCGCGCCAGCAGGTAAACGTAGGGGTAGAGGCTGAAGGTGAACACCCACACCGCCCCCCAGACGTTGCGCACCTCGGGGAACACGCGGCCGCGCAAACCGAACGTGTCGCGCAAGAACACCTGCATGGGGCCGGAAAACTGCAAGAAGTCGGTGTAGGCGTATGCCACCACATAGGCGGGCATGGCCAGCGGCAGCAGCAGGGCCCACTCAAACACGCGCCGGCCGGGAAAGTCGAACAGCGTCACCGCACTGGCCGTGCCCATGCCCACCAGGGCCACGGCCACCGCCACCGCCACACACAGCAGCAGAGAAGTCCACGTGTATTCCGGCAGCACCGTGTCCAGCATCTGGCGCAGCACGTCCTGCGCCTCGGCATTGAACTGCAGCCACGACGCTGCCAGCGCCAGCACCGGCAAGGCGAGCAACAGGGCAAACAGCGACAAGGCAGCCTGGGGCAGCCATTGCCCCAAACGGGTGAGTATTTGATTCATGTCAGCGCGAATGAGAATGGTCATTATCTACAATGCGATGCATGTTCCTTTCCGTTTCCCACCTCAGCATCCGCTACCCCGGCGCCGACCACCTGGCGGTGGACGAGGTTTCGCTCGGCCTGGCGGCGGGGGAAATCGGGGTGCTCATCGGCCCGTCGGGCTGCGGCAAGACCACGCTGCTGCGCGCGGTGGCAGGTCTGGAGCGCGCCACCAGCGGCAAGATAGCCCTGCAAGGTGAAACGGTGAGCGGCGACGGCACCCACGTGCCGCCTGAGCAGCGCCGCATCGGCATGGTGTTCCAGGACTATGCGCTGTTCCCGCACCTGAATGTGGAGCGCAACATCGCCTTCGGCATCAAGCAGATGGACGCCAAGGCCCGGCAGGCGCGCGTGCGCGAGGTGCTGGCGCTGGTGGGGCTGGACGGCATGCAAGGGCGCTATCCGCACGAACTGTCGGGCGGGCAACAGCAGCGCGTGGCGCTGGCCCGCGCCCTGGCGCCCAACCCGCGCCTGATGCTGCTGGACGAACCTTTCTCCAACCTGGACGTGGACCTGCGCGAGCGGCTGGCGCACGAGGTCCGGGCCATTCTCAAGGCCGCTGGCGCGACCGCCCTGTTCGTGACGCACGACCAGCTCGAAGCCTTTGCCATTGGCGACGTGATCGGGGTCATGCACCAGGGCCGCTTGCACCAGTGGGACAGTGCCTACGCGCTCTACCACCGACCTGCCACGCGCTTCGTGGCCGAATTCATCGGGCACGGTGTGTTTGCCCCGGCGCAGATCGCGCACCACGGTGACGAGGTGGTAGTACAGACGCCGTTGGGTGCGCTGCAGGACGTGGAGGAATGCCCGCTGCCCAGCGCCTACGAGGCGGGCCTGTGTGACGTGCTGCTGCGCGCCGACGACATCGTCCACGACGACGACGCCCCGGTGAAGGCGCAGATCGTGCGCAAGGCCTTCCGGGGGTCGGAGTTCCTCTACACCCTGCGCCTGGCCTCGGGCGAAACGGTGATGACGCACGTGCCTTCGCACCACAACCACGCGGTGGGCGAATGGATCGGCATCCGCGCGGCGGTGGACCACGTGGTCACCTTCGAGCGAGGCAGCGGCGCTGCCTCGCCGCCCGCACCCGGCGTGGCCGTGCGCTGACGCGGCAGCGCCCCGGCATCAATGCTGGTGGCCATGCCCGCGCTGGCACCGCCGTTCGCCGACTCGCGCGACGAC
>CBKZAG010000297.1:0-3363 GCA_966692625.1 uncultured Comamonadaceae bacterium | reverse complement strand
GCCCTCGTCAGTCCGACCTGATGATCGTGGCAGGCACCCTGTGCAACAAGGTGGCCCCGGCCTTGCGCCAGGTGTACGAACAGATGGCCGAGCCCCGCTGGGTGCTGTCCATGGGGTCCTGCGCCAACGGCGGCGGCTACTACCACTACAGCTATTCAGTGGTTCGCGGCTGCGACCGCATCGTGCCGGTGGACGTCTACGTCCCGGGTTGCCCGCCCACGGCCGAGGCTTTGCTGTACGGCATCATCCAGCTGCAGCAAAAGATCCGCCGCACCAACACCATTGCGCGCGTCTGAGCGCGCCGGAGGTTCCAGAATATGACCGGTACTACCATGGACGTGGCTCCGGGGGCGGCTCCCGTTGCCGTTGCCCCCGAGGTTTTGCGCCAGACCCTGGCCGACTGCCTGGGTGACAAGGCTCAACAAGTCAGCGTTGAGCGCGGTGAAGTCACCGTGGTGCTGAACGCGGGCGGCTATTTCGAAGGTATGCAACTGCTGCGTGATGCGCCTGACTGCCGTTTCGAACAGCTGCTCGACATCTGCGGCGTCGATTACTCCACCTACCGCGACGGTGCCTGGGAAGGCGCCCGTTTTGCCGTGGTGGCGCACCTGTTGTCGGTCAGCCTGAACCAGCGCGTACGTGTGCGCGTGTTCTGTGCCGACGACGATTTTCCGGTGATGCCCTCTGTTTCGTCGCTGTGGTCCTCTGCCAACTGGTACGAACGCGAGGCGTTCGACCTCTACGGCATCGTCTTCGACGGTCACACCGACCTGCGCCGCATCCTGACCGACTACGGTTTCATCGGGTATCCCTTCCGCAAGGATTTCCCGCTGTCTGGCCACGTGGAAATGCGCTACGACGCCGAGCGCCGCCGGGTTATCTACGAGCCGGTCACCATCGAGCCGCGCGAGATCACGCCGCGCATCATCCGCGAAGACAACTATGGCGGACTGCACTGATCATGGCTGAAATCAAGAACTACACCCTGAACTTCGGTCCGCAGCACCCGGCAGCGCACGGCGTGCTGCGCCTGGTGCTGGAGCTCGACGGCGAGGTCGTGCAACGCGCCGACCCGCACATCGGCCTGCTGCACCGCGCCACCGAGAAACTTGCCGAGTACAAGACCTTCATCCAGTCGCTGCCCTACATGGACCGGCTGGACTACGTCTCGATGATGTGCAACGAGCACGCCTACTGCCTGGCCATCGAGAAACTGCTGGGTATCGAAGTGCCCATCCGCGCGCAATACATCCGCGTGATGTTCAGCGAGATCACCCGTCTGCTCAACCACCTGATGTGGCTGGGTTCGCACGGCAACGACTGCGGCAGCTCCACCATCCTCATCTACGCCTTCCGCGAGCGCGAAGACCTCTTCGATATGTACGAAGCCGTGTCGGGCGCCCGCATGCACGCGGCGTACTTCCGCCCGGGCGGCGTCTACCGCGATCTGCCGGACACCATGCCGCAGTACAAGGTCAGCAAGATCCGCAACGCCAAGGCGCTGGACGAGCTGAACAAGAATCGTCAGGGTTCGCTGCTCGACTTCATCGACGATTTCACGCGACGCTTCCCCACTTACCTGAACGAATACCACACGCTGCTGACCGACAACCGCATCTGGAAGCAGCGCACGGTGGGCATCGGCGTGGTCAGCCCTGAGCGTGCGCTCAACATGGGCATGACCGGCCCCATGCTGCGCGGTTCGGGCATCGCCTGGGACCTGCGCAAGAAGCAGCCTTACGAGGTTTACGACCGCCTGGACTTCGACATCCCCGTCGGCAAGACCGGTGATACGTACGACCGTTACCTCGTCCGCATGGAGGAGATGAACCAGTCCAACCGCATCATCAAGCAGTGCGTGGACTGGCTGCGTGCGAACCCCGGCCCGGTCATCACCGACAACCACAAGGTGGCGCCGCCTTCGCGCGAGTCGATGAAGTCCAACATGGAAGAGCTGATTCACCACTTCAAGCTCTTCACCGAAGGTTTCCACGTGCCCGAGGGCGAGGCCTACGCTGCCGTCGAGCACCCGAAGGGTGAGTTCGGCATCTACCTGATGAGTGATGGTGCCAACAAGCCGTACCGCCTGAAGATCCGCGCACCTGGTTTTGCGCACCTGTCCTGCCTGGACGAGATGGCCCGGGGCCACATGCTGGCAGACGCGGTGGCCATCATTGGCACCATGGACATCGTGTTTGGAGAGATTGACCGATGACCTCTGAAAAACATTCCGTACAGGCACTGGCCTTTTCCGAGGCCACGCTGGCGCGCTTTGCCCGTGAAGTGGCCAAGTACCCTGCCGATCAGAAACAGTCTGCCGTGATGGCCTGCCTGTCCATCGTGCAGCAGGAGCAGGGCTGGGTCAGCCCCGAGGCAGAAAAGGGCATCGGCGACTACCTCGGCATGCCCGCGATTGCCGTGCACGAGGTCACGACCTTCTACAACATGTACAACCAGAAGGCGATGGGCAAGTTCAAGCTCAACGTCTGCACCAACCTGCCGTGCATGCTGCGCGACGGCGGCAAGGCGCTGCAGTACCTCGAGAAGAAACTCGGCATCCACATGGGCGAGACCACGGCCGACGGCCTGTTCACCCTGCAGCAGTCCGAGTGTCTGGGCGCCTGCGCCGACTCCCCGGTGATGCTCGTCAACGACCGCCATATGTGCAGCTTCATGAGCAACGAGAAGCTCGACCAGTTGATCGACGGCCTCAAGGCTGCGGAGGGCCAGGCATGAACGTCAACCAGGTGTTGCAACAGTTCCAGGCCAAGGGCCTGGAAACCTGTTTCCACGGTCGCCACATCAACCCGCAGATCTATGCCGGGCTGGATGGCAGCAACTGGTCCATCAAGGACTACGAGGCGCGCGGCGGCTACGAGGCGCTGCGCAAGATCCTGGGCAAGGATGGAGGCGAAGGTCTCACCCAGGACCAGGTGATCTCGACCGTCAAGGACTCAGCCCTGCGTGGCCGTGGCGGTGCAGGCTTCCCCACCGGCCTGAAGTGGAGCTTCATGCCGCGCCAGTTCCCGGGCCAGAAGCACCTGGTCTGCAACTCGGACGAAGGTGAACCCGGTACCTGCAAGGACCGCGACATCCTCATGTACAACCCGCACATCGTGATCGAGGGCATGATCATTGCCGCGTACGCGATGGGCATTTCCGTGGGCTACAACTACATCCACGGCGAAATCTTCCAGGTCTACGAGCGCTTCGAAGCCGCGCTGGAGGAGGCGAGGGCGGCGGGCTACCTGGGCGACAACATCCTGGGCTCGGGCTTCAGCTTCCAGCTCCACGCCCACCATGGTTTCGGCGCCTACATCTGCGGCGAAGAAACCGCGCTGCTCGAATCGCTGGAAGGCAAGA
>CBKZAG010000296.1:0-3368 GCA_966692625.1 uncultured Comamonadaceae bacterium | reverse complement strand
CTCAGCAGCGCGGCTGCGCGCCTCAAGGCCTTTTGCACCAGCGGCGGCATGCGGTTGACGACGATGTCGATACCGATGTGCGCACCCTGGCGCACGCCCAGCGGAATCGCCAGGAACATGCTCCAGACGAATGCCAGGCGCGAGACCTCGTCCGCCCAGTCGATCGACTGGTTGAAGCCGTAGCGCAGGGACACCTGCGCCGACACCACGCCCACCATCACCGTCACTGACACGAGCAGCGCCAGCATCACGGCCCGGTCCAGGGCCAGTAGCACCCGCCCAGGCAGGTGTGCCGTGTCGTACACGACGGGCAGTATGGGAAGTTTCATGACAGCCTCCTGCATGACGCCCTCCTCAGCGTTTGGCCGCTTCGGCCAGCACGCGGTCCACCAGTTCGGCGCCAGCACGCTTCTTCACCGAGTCGATGACACCGGCCGATGCCTTGCGCATCTCCTCCAGCGCGGCGGGGGTGATCTCGGTGTAGGTCATCTTGGCCTTGAGGTCGGCCATCGACTTGGCCTCGGTGTCGGCCGCCAGCTTGCGCTGGTAGGCAATCGTCGCCGTCATGGCCTCGCGCACAGCCTTCTGGTGCTCGGGCTTGAGCTGTTCGAACGCGCGCTTGCTGGCCACCACGGCAATGAAGTCGAAGAAGTGGCCCGAGTTGCTCAGGTGCTTCTGCACTTCACCAAAGCGCGACGCCGAGATCACCGTGTACGGGTTCTCCTGGCCGTCCACCACGTGCTGCTCCAGCGCTGAATACAGCTCTTTCACGTCCATGGCCACGGGGTTGGCGCCCAGCGCACGGAAGGTCGCCAGGTGCGTTTCGTTGGGCTGCAGGCGCACCTTCAGGCCCTTGAGGTCTGCCATCGTGCGGATCGGCCCCTTGCTGTTGGTGACGTGGCGCATGCCCAGTTCCATCCAGCCCAGGCTGATGAAACCCTTGTCCTGCAGCTTCTTGTCGATGGCGTCACCCACCGGGCCATCAATGACGCGGAAGGCCGATTCGCGGTTGCTGAACACGAAGGGCAGGCTCACGGCTTCCAGCTCCGGCGCAATGCGCGACAGAAAGGCCGCGCCCACCCAGGTCAGCGCCAGCGTGCCGGAGCGCACGGCGTCGATGTTTTCCTTGGCGCCGCCCAGCTGCATGGCGGGGAACACGTCCACCTGCAGCTGGTTGTTGGTGAGGCGCGCCACTTCTTTCTTGAAGACCTGATCCACCGCCACGCTGCTGGGGTGTTCGGTGGCAAAGTTGCCAGCGATCTGCAGCTTTTGCTGCGCATGGGCGCCCTGCAAGGGCAGCAGCGCTGCAGCCAGCAGAGACAGGGGAGCGATGACACGGGTCAGGCGTGTGGTTTTCATGGGGATTCCTTTCGGTGATGGGGTGGGTGTTTCAACGAGGCGCGCCGCGTTCCAGCAGCGTGGCCATGGCAGGGCTCAGGCCCTTGTTAGGTTTGATGGGGGGCGGCGCGAAGCTGCCGCGCGTGGCACGGCCGGGCTGCAACGCCACCAGCGATTCGGCATGGCGCACGGCGCTGGACACGCCGTCCACCATGGGCACGGGCAGGCGCCCGCGCAGACTGCGTGCCAGCCCGGCCAGCGGAGCCCCCGCCAGCACGATCAAGTCGGCGCCGTCCTCGTCCACGCAACGCTCGGCCAGCGCCACCAGGCGCTCGCCCTGGTTGCCCTGGACGTTGCCGATGTCAGCCAGCGGCTCGTCCAGCCCGCGAATGCTGGCCAGCCGCCCTTCCAGGCCATAGGCCTGCACGGTTTCGCGGTACCAGGCACGGATGCGCTGTGAAATGGCCACGATGGAAAAGCGCTGCCCCAGCAGGCAGGCGCTGGCCAGCGCCGCTTCGGTCAGGCCGGTCACCGGGCAAGGCAAGGCCCCGCGCAGGCCCGCCCAGCCCGGGTCGCCAAAGGCGGCCACCACCACGGCGTCGTAGCGTGCATGGTGCTCGGCGGCCAGTTGCGCAGCGGCGTAGGCGCCGATCAGCGCCTCAAAGCGCGTCTCGATGTAAGCCACGCCGAACGGCGCGGTCAGCACATCCACCTCGGTGCCGGGCGCGGCGCTGCGTTGCGCCTCCGCGCGTATCAGGTCAGACACGCTGTCTGAGATATTGGGGTTGATGAGCAGCAGCTTCATGCCTGCCTCCTTTCACGGTTAGGCAGCAGAGAAGGCTGGGCGCAGGCCAGGAAGCGGCCTTGGCCCAGGCGGGGCAGGAAGTTCTTGCCGTCCCACAACACTTCACCGCCCGCGATCGTCATGCCCGGCCAGGCGCGCAGCGTCATGCCCTCGTAGGGCGTGTAGTCCACGTTGTGGTGCAGCTGCGAGTTGCGCAGCACAAATTCGCGCTCGTCCCAGATCACCAGGTCTGCGTCGGAACCGATGGCGATGGCGCCCTTGCGTGGGTGCAGTCCGTAGGCCTTGGCGGGGTTGGTGGACGTGAGTGCCACGAACTGCTCCAGCGTGATGCGCCCACCCAGCACACCTTCGGAATAGAGCAGCGCCATGCGCGTCTCGATGCCGGGGATGCCGTTGGGGATGTGACGGAACGCCACCTCTTCGCCGCCGGGCTTCTTGCCCTCAGGTGCGTCGAAGCGGAAGGGGGCGTGGTCTGACGAGAAAACGGTGAACAGCCCGTCGGCCAGGCCGTCCCAGATCACCTCCTGGTTGGCCTTGTCGCGCGGCGGCGGGCTGCACACGCAGCGGGCACCGTGGTAGCTGTCGTCCACACCCAGATCGGCAGCAGTGAGGAAGAGGTACTGCGGGCAGGTCTCGGCAAACACCTTCAGGCCGTGGCCGCGTGCCCAGCGGATCTGCTCCACCGCTTCGCGCCCAGACACGTGCACGATCAGAATGGGCACCTCCACCAACTCAGACAGGGCAATGGCGCGGTGCGTGGCCTCGCGCTCCACCAGCATGGGGCGGGAATGCGCATGGAAACGCGGCGCCGTGCGGCCAGCGGCTTCCAGGCGGCGCGTGAGCCACTCGATGCAGTCAGCGTTTTCGGCATGGATCATTGCCATGGCGCCGCGCTCGCGGGCCACCTGCAATACGTCCAGGATCTGACCGTCGTCGAGCTTCAGGTCGTCGTAGGTCATGTAGATCTTGAAGGAGGTGTAGCCCTCGCCGATCAGGCCGGGCAACTCCTCGCCCAGCACCTGCGGCGTGGGGTCGCTCACAATCAGGTGGAAGGCGTAGTCCACATGAGCCCGGCCATTGGCCCGCTGGTGGTAGTCCTCCACCGCGGCGCGCAGGGACTGCCCCTTTTCCTGCGCAGCAAACGGAATGACGGTGGTGGTGCCGCCGCACGCGGCAGCGCGGGTGCCGCTTTCAAAGTCGTCGGCCATGCGCACCGGCGGCGCCA
>CBKZAG010000295.1:0-3382 GCA_966692625.1 uncultured Comamonadaceae bacterium | reverse complement strand
ACCTGCTCATCCGCCGGGGGCTGCGGCAAAGCTTTGTCGGTCATGCTCATCACTTCAACGACTTGAAGCGGGCACGCTTGGGCCGTGCGCCCTCCTCACCCAGGCGCTTCTTCTTGTCAGCTTCGTACTCGGTGAAGTTGCCGTCGAAGAAATACCACTGCGAGTCGCCCTCGCAGGCCAGGATGTGCGTACAGATACGGTCGAGGAACCAGCGGTCGTGCGAGATGACCATGGCCGAGCCTGCAAACTCCAGCAGCGCCTCTTCCAGCGCACGCAGGGTTTCCACGTCCAGGTCGTTGGAGGGTTCGTCCAGCATCAGCACGTTACCGCCCTGGGCCAGCGTCTTGGCCAGGTGCAGACGGCCGCGCTCACCACCCGACAGGTTGCCCACCAGCTTCTGCTGGTCGTTGCCCTTGAAGTTGAAGCGGCCGATATAGGCGCGGCTGGGCATCACGAACTTGCCCACCACGATGTTGTCCAACCCGCCAGACACGTCTTCCCACACGGTCTTGCTGCCGTCCAGGCTTTCGCGGCTCTGGTCCACAAACGCCAGCTTGGCAGTCTGGCCGATGACAACCTCGCCTGAGTCCGGTTTCTCCACTCCCTGGATCATGCGGAACAGCGTGGATTTACCGGCGCCGTTCGGGCCGATGATGCCAACGATGGCGCCGGGCGGCACCGAGAAGCTCAGGTTGTCGATCAGCAGGCGGTCGCCGAAGGACTTGCTGACGTTCTTGAATTCGATGACCTGGTTGCCCAGGCGGTCTGCCACGGGGATGAAGATCTCGTTGGTCTCGTTGCGCTTCTGGTAGTCAACGTCGCTCAGTTCCTCGAAGCGGGCCAGACGCGCCTTGCTCTTGGCCTGGCGGCCCTTGGCATTGGAACGCACCCACTTCAATTCTTCCTTCATGGCCTTGGTGCGGGCGTCTTCGCTCTTTTGCTCAGACTCCAGGCGGCGCTCCTTCTGGTCCAGCCAGTCGGAATAGTTTCCTTTGTAGGGAATGCCATGGCCGCGGTCGAGTTCCAGAATCCACTCGGCAGCGTTGTCCAGGAAGTAGCGATCGTGGGTGATGGCCACCACGGTACCGGGGAAGCGTTGCAGGAACTGCTCCAGCCAGTTGACGCTTTCGGCATCCAGGTGGTTGGTGGGTTCGTCGAGCAGCAGCATGTCGGGCTTGCTCAACAGCAGGCGGCACAAGGCCACGCGGCGCTTTTCACCGCCGGACAGGTTCTTGATGATGGCGTCCCAGGGCGGCAGGTTCAGCGCGTCGGCGGCCAGTTCCAACTGCAGGTCGGCGTTCTCGGAGCCTGAAGCAGCGATGATCGCCTCCAGCTCGGCCTGCTCGGCGGCCAGGGCATCAAAGTCGGCATCGGGTTCGGCGTAGGCGGCGTAAACCTCTTCCAGACGCTGCTTGGCCGCCAACGCACCGCCAATGCCCTCTTCCACGGCCTGGCGCACGGTCTGCTCGGGCGAGATTTGCGGCTCCTGCGGCAAGTAACCTATCTTGATGCCTGGCATGGCGATGGCTTCGCCCTCGATCTCCTTGTCGATGCCGGCCATGATCTTGAGCAGCGTCGATTTGCCAGAGCCGTTCAGGCCGAGCACACCGATCTTGGCACCAGGGAAGAAGCTGATGGAAACGTCCTTCAAGATCTGCCGCTTGGGCGGCACGGTCTTGGTGACACGGTTCATGGAAAAGACGTATTGGGCCATTTTGTACGTATAAAAAGACAGGGCGCCCGGACGGGCGCTCAAACGTTGATTATCCCAGTATGCGACAATGCACACGTTGCGCACCTTCAGTCAGTGCCACATCAGCGCCTTGCTGGGGCCCAGCTTGCCAACTGGCAACGTCGGATCAGCCCACCTTTTCAAGACCCATCTGCCCCCTTGACTGGCCTGTTGCCAATTGGCACAGGAAGTGGCCGATACCCCTTGCGCCCAGGATGGGCGCCGACAATCACATGACATTCGAAGAACTGAAACTGGCCCCGGCCATTCTGGAAGCTGTGCGCGAGCAAGGCTACGAGCACCCCACCCCCATCCAGGCCGAGGCCATTCCTGCCGTGCTGGAAGGCCACGACCTGCTGGCAGGCGCCCAGACCGGCACAGGCAAGACCGCTGCCTTCACGCTGCCCATGCTGCACCGCCTGAGCGAAAGCGCCCAGCCGGTGGCACGTGGCGAACGCCGCCCGGTGCGCGCCCTGGTGCTGGCGCCCACGCGTGAACTGGCCGCCCAGGTGGAGGAGTCGGTCAAGACCTACGGCAAACACCTCAAGCTCAAATCCGCCGTGATCTTTGGCGGCGTGGGCATGAACCCGCAGATCAACGCCCTGCAAAAAGGCGTGGACATTCTGGTGGCCACCCCGGGCCGCCTGCTCGACCTGAACGAACAAGGCCACCTGGACCTCTCCCACGTAGAGATCCTGGTGCTGGACGAAGCCGACCGCATGCTGGACATGGGCTTCATCCACGACGTGAAGAAGGTGCTCAAGCTGGTGCCCAAGAACAAGCAGAGCCTGCTGTTCTCGGCCACGTTCAGCGACGAGATCCGCGAACTGGCCAACGGCCTGCTCAACGACCCCAAGAGCATCCAGGTGACGCCCCCCAACACCACGGTGCAGCGCATCAAGCAGACCATCCACCCGGTGGGCCGCGGCAAGAAGAAGGCGCTGCTGGCGCACATCATCCAGTTGCACAACTGGAGCCAGGTGCTGGTGTTCACACGCACCAAGTTCGGCGCCAACAACGTGGCCGACTTCCTCATCAAGAACCACATCAGCGCCATGGCGCTGCACGGCAACAAGAGCCAGAGTGCGCGCACACAGGCACTGGCTGGCTTCAAGACCGGCGAAATCCGCGCCCTGGTGGCGACCGACATCGCCGCACGCGGCATCGACATCGACGACCTGCCGCACGTGGTGAACTACGACATCCCCAACGTCTGCGAAGACTACGTGCACCGCATTGGCCGCACCGGCCGCGCTGGCGCCGAGGGCGAAGCGGTGAGTCTGGTGAGCCTGGACGAAGAAGGCTTCATGATGGCCATCGAGAAGTTCACCAAGCAGCAGATCCCGGTTCAGATCTTCCAGGAGTTCATGCCCGAGCCCGATGAGCGAGCAGAACCTATCGCCATGGGCCGTCAAACCATCTGGGGCGGCGCAGGCAAGCCGCCAAGCCGCGAGGTGATGGCCGCTGCCGCCAAGGCTGCGCGCCAGGAAATGATGGAGCGCATCCGCGAGAAGAAGGGCAACGAGAAGTCTGGCAAGCAAGGCCGAGGCCAGGGCCAGCAGCAACGTGCCCAGCAGCCGCGTGATGACGGTGACGCCGATGACAGCCAGCCGCCGCGCCTGGATGCGCCGCGCCGCCAGCACAACAACG
>CBKZAG010000294.1:0-3403 GCA_966692625.1 uncultured Comamonadaceae bacterium | reverse complement strand
TCTGCCAGAAGTCGCGGTAGCGCTCGTCGTGCTCGACGTTGACCACGTCGTAGTCCATGCCTTCCTTCAGGCGCAGGCCGAACTTCTCGACACGCTGGGCGATGATGTTGGGGCGGCCGATGAGCGTCGGGCGCGCCAAGCCTTCGTCCACCACCACCTGGCAGGCGCGCAGCACGCGCTCCTCCTCGCCCTCGGCGTAGGCCACGCGCTTGTGCAGGGCCTTCTTGGCGATGGCATACACCGGCTTCATGATGGTGCCGGAGGCGAAGACGAAGGACTGCATCTTCTCGCGGTAGGCGTCCAGGTCGGCAACAGGGCGCTGGGCCACACCACTGTCGGCCGCAGCCTTGGCCACGGCCGGCGCGATCTTCATCATCAGCCGGGGGTCGAAGGGCTTGGGGATAAGGTATTCGGGGCCGAAGGCGAGCTTCTCACCCGCGTAGGCCGCTGCCACCACTTCGCTCTGCTCGGCCTGGGCCAGCTCGGCGATGGCGTGCACCGCCGCGATCTCCATCTCGTCGGTGATGGTGGAGGCCCCGGCGTCCAGCGCGCCGCGGAAGATGTAGGGGAAGCACAGGACGTTGTTGACCTGGTTGGGATAGTCGGTGCGGCCGGTGGCCATGATGGCGTCGTCGCGCACTTCCTTGACCAGTTCCGGCAGGATTTCGGGCGTGGGGTTGGCCAGTGCCAGGATCAGCGGCTTGGCGGCCATCTTGCGCACCATGTCCTGCTTGAGCACGCCGCCAGCGGACAGGCCCAGGAAGATGTCGGCGCCTTCGATGACCTCGGACAGGGTGCGCTGCGAGGTCTTCTGGGCGAACTGGGCCTTGTCGGGGTCCATCAGTTCGATGCGGCCTTCGTACACCACGCCCGCCAGGTCGGTCACCCAGATGTTTTCGCGCGGGATGCCAAGCTTGACCAGCAGGCCCAGACAAGCCAGAGCCGCCGCGCCCGCACCAGAGGTGACGAGCTTGACGCTCTTGATGTCCTTGCCCACGACCTTCAGGCCGTTGAGGATGGCGGCCCCCACGCAGATGGCGGTGCCGTGCTGATCGTCGTGGAAGACCGGGATCTTCATGCGCTCGCGCAGCTTGCGCTCGACGTAGAAGCAGTCCGGCGCCTTGATGTCTTCCAAGTTGATGCCGCCGAAGGTGGGCTCCAGCGAAGCGATGATCTCGACCAGCTTGTCCGGGTCCTTTTCGTTGATCTCGATGTCGAAGACGTCGATGCCTGCAAATTTCTTGAAGAGCACACCTTTGCCCTCCATCACCGGCTTGGAGGCGAGCGGGCCGATGTCGCCCAGGCCCAACACCGCTGTGCCGTTGGTGATGACCGCCACCAAGTTGCCCCGGCTGGTGTACTTGAAGGCGTTGACCGGGTCGGCCACGATCTCTTCACAGGGCGCGGCCACGCCGGGAGAGTAGGCCAGGGCCAGGTCGCGCTGGTTGGTCAGCTGCTTGGTGGCTGCAATGGCCACCTTGCCGGGCGTCGGGAACTCGTGGTACTCCAGAGCGGCTCGGCGCAGCTCGGCTCGTTTCTCTTCCTGCTTTTGCGACATGGCGATGTCTCCGTAATGTGAAATCCGCAGCCGGATTGTGAAGTGGAATCTGGGCGGCAGCTATTGTAGAACCGCTGGCGGCGGTCCCCTGAATCTGGTGATGTTCGGCCACACAACCTTGGCTGTCCATACGTTCAACCCACAATGGCGCGGGCCTTTGCGTGGCAGTCCAGGGTCAGCGCAGCACGACCGCGTCGGGCAGCTCGTTGGGCTTGGGGTTGGCAGCGTCCTCGGGGAAATGCACTGCCAGCACGGCCGTGACTTCGTCGATGGCAGCGGCCAGCCCTTGTTCGAAGCGTCCGGCGCGGAAGTCCTCGCGCATGCGCTCCAGCAATGCCTGCCACTGCTGCGGGGCGATGCGATCGTTGAGGCCTCGGTCGGCGACGATCTCGATGGCATGCTCTGCCAGCTGCACGTAGATCAGCACGCCGTTGTTGTCACGCGTGTCCCAGACCAGGAGCTTGCCGAACCAGGCCAGCGCGCGGCGGCGCAGCACGGCGGGCAGCTCCGCGTCACCCGGGGGTGGCCACAGGTAGCTCAAGGGCAGCGCGGCCTCCACGCACACCCGCACCTCGCCAGTGTGGCGGCGCTCGCCTGCGGCCACACGCTCGGTCAGGCGGCGCGCAGCCGCCTCGGGCAGGGCTTTGCGGCTGTCGGCCGGATCCATCCAGCGATGTTTGAAAAAACGCCACCAGCGGTTCATGCTCACCACCCCCCTGAGGCGCCGCCGCCTCCGAAGTTGCCACCACCGCCGGAGCGGAAACCACCACCCCCGCCAGAACCGCCACCCCATCCTCCGTGCCCGCCACCCCAGCCGCCATGCCGCGAGCCGCGCCCCGTTGCTGGGATGGCAGGCAACTGGGCGATGAACAGGCTCAGGAGCACGGCGAACAGACCTGCCGCCATGCCGACCCACAACAGGCCGGTGATGTTCCAGGCGATGAAACCCACCGCGCCGCCCGCCACCACGCTGCCCAGGCGGCTGCCCAGCATGCGGCGCAGCACCGCCCCAATCAACGGCACGGCAATACCCAGGAAGACCAGCAAGTCCACCCAGATGCCCTCTTCGTCAGAAAACTGGCCCTGCTGTTCGGGCAGCGGCAGGTTTTCGCCGCGCAGGGCAGCCAGAATCATGTCTGCGCCAGCGTTGAGGCCTGCGGCGTAGTCGCCCTGGCGGAATTGCGGGGCAATGGCCTGGTCGATGATGCGCCGGGCCAGCAGATCGGGCAGCGCGCCCTCCACCGCCTTGGCAGTGGCGATGCGCATGCGGCGGTCGTCCTTGGCCACCACCAGCAGCACGCCGTCGCCCACATCGCGGCGGCCAATCTTCCAGGCGTCGCCCAGGCGCTGGGTGAAGTCGGTGATGTCCTCGGGCTGGGTGGTGGGCACCATCAGCACCACCACCTGGCTCCCGCGCTCGCGCTCAAACGCCGCGAGCTTGTCGTCGAGCACCTGGCGCTGGGCGGCGGTGAGCGTGCCGGTCTGGTCCATGACGCGCGCCGTGAGCGGCGGCACCGGCACTTGTGCGAACACTGGCCAGGCCAGCCAAGCGAGGACCAGACAAACGCAGCCAAGCCAGCGGCGCAGCACCGTCGCGGCCTTGGCTGGATTGGCTGGAGCGACGCGACACATGGCGAGCGAGCCTGTCACGGCTTATTTGCTGTTGAAGTCCACCTTGGGCGGCGCACTGATGGCTGCTTCATCGGCCACACTGAAGTTGGGCTTGGGCTGGTAGCCGAACACCATGGCGGTGAGGTTGCTGGGGAAGCTGCGCGCCAGCACGTTGTATTCCTGCACCGCCTGGATGTAGCGGTTGCGCGCCACGGTGATGCGGTTCTCGGTGCC
>CBKZAG010000293.1:0-3412 GCA_966692625.1 uncultured Comamonadaceae bacterium | reverse complement strand
GCGCGAGGATGTTGGTCTGGAAGGCGATGCCGTCGATGACGCCGATGATGTCGGCAATGCGTTTGGACGAGGCGTTGATGGCTTCCATGGTGTCAACGACCTGACCGACCACGGTGCCGCCTTTGACTGCCACTTCGGAGGCGGACTCGGCCAGCTGGTTGGCGTGCCTGCCGCTGTCGTAGTTCTGCTTCACGGTCTGGGTGAGTTCGGCCATGGAAGCGGCGGTTTGTTCCAGTGCGCTGGCCTGTTCCTCGGTCCGGGACGACAGGTCCAGGTTGCCCGCCGCGATCTGGCTGGTGGCCGTGGCCATGCCGTCGGCGCCGTGGCGCACCTGGCTGACGATGCGGGTGAGGCTGTCGTTCATGTTGCGCAGCGCCTCCAGCAGTTGCCCGCATTCGTCGCGGCCGGTCACGGTGATCTGGTTGTCCAGGTGGCCTTGTGCCACGCGCTGTGACAAGGTGACGGCCTGGCGCAAGGGGCGGGTGATGGAGCGTGTGACCCACATGGCAAAGCCCACGGCGATGAGTGCGCTGGCCAGCCCCAGCACCAGCAGCAGCTGGCGCGATGCAGCGATGCTGGATTGCACCTCGGCGCTGCTGGCCGTGACGACCTTTTGCTGCAGGGCGTTGAGCTTGTCGATGGGTTGCTGCAGGGCATCCAGCGCCGGAAGCGTTTCGGTGACCATGAGGCGGGTGGCGCCTTCGCGGTCCCCGGCGTCAACGAGCTGGGCCACGCGCCCGAAGGAGGCAACGTATTGCGCGCGTGCCTGTTTGAGCACGGCCAGCAGGTCTTTGCCTTCTTGCAGGTAGACCAGACGGTCCAGCGTTTCCAGCGCAACGTCGATGTCTTTCTTGTTGCTGGCGATGCGATCCTTGACCAGTTGGATGTGTGCCGGGTCTGTGCTGATGAGCAGCTCCATCGTGCGCCGCGCGTTGGCCCGTGTGGTGGCATTGATGGTGCCCGCCGCCTGTGCCTTGACCCAGTCGGATTCGATGATGCGGGTGTTGACGACGCCGATGCCGTTGAGGCGGAGGATGGCGATTGCCACGGCCAGGACGGAGAGAAAGATGAGAAGGCCGAACCCGAGGCCGAGGCGGGTGCCTATCTTCAAGTCTTTGAATTTCATGCACCGATCGTAAGAATTCAGGGCATGCGTGGGGATCGCCCGCAGGTACTATCGGCCGCTGCTGCGGGGAGTGCAAAGGAACTATCCGGGGTATGGCGGCGGCTGGCCTGGGGGCGTCAGCCTAGGCGGGACCAGTAAGCGGCGACGTCCGGGCGCTGGCGGGGGCGCCGCTCGGTGGCGATGGTGCCGACGTTGACGAAGCACAGCGCGTGTTCGCCTGGTGCCAGCCGGAACAGCGTGCGTATGGCCTGGGAATCCATGGCCTTGCCGCTGGTGAGGCTGGACCCATAGCCCAGGGCCGTGGCCATGAGCAGCATGTTCTGGATGGCGGCGCCCGCGGACACCAACCGGTCGTGCGTGGAGATCTCAGGATGCTCGTCGTGCAAACGGGCCACGGCCAGCAGCAGCCACGGGGAGCGGAGGGCTTTTTCGCGGGCTTGGGCCACCTCGCCGGGGCCAGCCTGAGGGTCGCGTTCCAGCAGCGCGGCGACGAAGGCTTCGCCCAGCGCGGGACGGCGTTCGGGCGGGATTTCGATGAATCGCCAGGGCAGCAACTGGTCGTGGTCGGGCGCTGCAGCAGCGGCCCGCAGGATGGTCTGCTGCTGCAGCGGGTCTGGCCCGGGCTCGGTCAAACGCTTGGGCAGTGTGGTGCGGCGGCTGTGCAGGAGTGTTTCTGCCCACTGCCGGGCGTCCTGGGTGCTGTCCTGCGGGGCAGGTGGTTGCTGGTGCATGGCTTGTGTTGTCTGGGGATCAATCGGGGCGGCCGTCGGCACGCGGGCGGCCAAACCAGTTGAGCAGCCGCAGGCTCCACGGTATCACGCAGGCGTTCCACAGCAGGGCCGACAGCAGGGTAAGCGCATTGGCCAGTTCGGGCTGCCCGGCGCTCAAGGCGGCGGCGACCCGGGCAACAGCTGCGAACTGGAGGATGCTGAACAGGGTCCAGGTGAGATTGTCGGCGACGAGCTTGCGGCCCCCATGGCCGCAGGAAACGCGGGTGACCATGGCCAGCATGAGCGAACCCATGAAGCCGATGGTGGTGGCGTGCAATGCACCCAGCGCCCAGGGCGCGGAGCGGATGACCACCGACCAGAAATGGCCCAGCGCGTCCAGCAGGAAGGCGATGCCCAGCCACACGAAGCCGATGTGCAGCATGGCAAGCAGGCGGATGCTGAGGCTTTGCGCCAGCCCCCACATGAAGGCCAGCCAAAGTACGACCAGACCGCTCACGGCCATCCAGAAGCTGCTGAGCGTCTGCAGGGTGGTCACGTTCCAGCCGGACCATTCGAACCAGACCAGCACCACCTTCTGCGCAACGGCCAGCAGCAGGAAGTACAGGACCCACATGGGCCGCCATACCGCCACCATGGGCAGCATGCTGGAGGTGAAGAACGGGATGAGCCGGTGCGCTGCGGCGGTGTAGGTGGTGGCAACGAAGCCCCACAGGCCCGTGAGCAGCCACACCCGTGTGAGGTCCAGCCTGCCTGTCAGGAGGGCGATACCGGCACAGGCGAGGCACAGCGAGCCAAGGGCCCCAGCGAGGAGGATGACGTGGGGGTGTGCCTTGTCTTCTGCGTCGCTGCTGCGGATGAGGTGCCAGAAGCGCCAGAGGTTCCAGCTGAGGCCTGCCCACGCCAGGGCCATGCCGCCGACGGCTGCGAACGGGTGCCAGTGGCTGCCCGCGATGAACGTGAGCCAGCCCAGGGTTTGCAGCAGCGTTGCGCCAGCCATCTGGCGGGCAGGCGGCGCGAGCACCCCCAGCCACTTGGGCCCGGCAGTGAACAAAAAGCCCGAGAAGAACAACGGTATGAAGCCATAGACCATCAACACGCCGTGGGTGATGGTGGGTGACACGGCCAGATAGGGCACTGGCAGCCAGCCCATGCGGGTGGTCTGCAGCCATAGCCACCACGCACTGCTGCAGATGAGCAGCAGGCACGCCGCTGCGAACCCCAGTCGGTGTGGGGCCCACAGCAACCGGGCAGGACGCCAGTGGACCGAATGGTCCACGCCGTCGGGCCAGGCATGGAGGTAAAAGGCTTTGTCGCGCACGATGTGCCAACTGTGGCTCGAAGCGGACTTTGGCGCTATCCTCCGATGGTCGGTCAGTGCTTGTGATGTTTAGGTGTCTGGCCGCACTGCCGCTAGTTCTTTCGAACGATGTTCGACCCCTGCCGACCAGAAACCATTGCATGGCTCGACAAAGACGCTTGTCCACGAAATTCATGGCGCTCGGCCTGGGCCTGCTGGTTCTGGCGCTGGTGTCCATCGGTTCGACCATGTGGGTGA
>CBKZAG010000292.1:0-3426 GCA_966692625.1 uncultured Comamonadaceae bacterium | reverse complement strand
GGCACCACGGTGACCTTGCAGCCGCGCTCGGCCAGCATGCGCAGGATGTTCTTCTTCACACCGAAGTCGTAGGCCACCACGTGGAAACGCGGGGCGGCCTGCTCGCCGTAGCCGGGGGTACCGTCTTCGCGGGCCAGTTGCCACTCGGTCTGCGTCCAGGTGTAGGGCTGCTGGGTGCTGACCACCTTGGCCAGGTCCTGCCCGGCCATGCTGGGCGCGGCCTGGGCGGCGGCAATGGCTTTCTGCACCACCTCGTCGGTCACGGCCTCACCTTGCGCCAGGCCGACAATGGCACCGTTCTGTGCCCCCTTGGATCGCAGGATGCGGGTGAGCTTGCGTGTATCAATACCAGCAATGGCCACGGTGCCTTCGCGCTGGAGGTATTCGCTCAGGGTGACTGACTGGCGGAAGTTGGAGGCCAGCAGGGGCAGGTCTTTGATGATCAATCCGGCAGCGTGAACGCGGTTCGCTTCCACGTCTTCCTCGTTGACGCCATAGTTGCCAATGTGCGGATACGTGAGGGTCACGATCTGCTGGCAGTAGCTGGGGTCGGTGAGGATTTCCTGGTAGCCGGTGATGGCGGTGTTGAAAACCACCTCGCCTACGGTCTGGCCCGTGGCGCCGATGGAAACACCTGTAAAGACCGTGCCGTCTGCGAGAGCGAGGATGGCTTTTGCGGGGACGGGAAACACGGGACTCTCCAGTTTTGGACGCACCTGCCCCGGTTCAAAATGCGCGAGGATTTCGTGGGAAAGCAGCTGTCGCTGCTGCAGATGCGTGCGGTTAGGGTAAACCTTGGAATTATAACCCGATCAACCGGTCTGTACCGCACTGGCGTGCAAGCAGATCGCAGCAGCAGCGGCCACATTGAGCGACTCCTCGCCGCCAGGCTGGGCAATGCGGACCGTCTGCCGGGCCTTGGCCATCAAGGCCTCGCTGACCCCCTGCCCCTCATGCCCCATCAGCCAGGCACAAGGCCAGGGCAGTTGCGCCTGATGCAGCCAGTCGCCTTGGTGCGAACTGGTGGCCAGCAAAGGCACATTCAGGGCGCCCAGGTCATCGGCGGAGCAGCCTTCGACCAGGTGCAAGCCGAAATGCGCACCCATACCCGCCCGCAGCACCTTGGGCGCCCAGAGGGCAGCTGTCCCCTTGAGCGCCACAATCTGATGAAACCCGAATGCGGCCGCGCTTCGCAGAATGGAGCCAACGTTGCCCGGGTCCTGCAGCCGGTCCAGAACCACCGTGGGCGCATCTGGCTGCAGATGCTTATCAACAGGCAGATCCAGCACGAACGCCATGCTGGCGGGCGACTCCAAGCCGCTGATGTGACGCATGAGATCGGCGGTCAACAACACCGCGCGGGCACCGTCGGGCAAACCCCAGGCGCGCACAGCAGGCATCTGCTCAGGCGTACAAACCACCATGGCGGGCACGCCACGCCTGGCCAGCAGCGCACGGCAGAGGTGGTCACCTTCCAGCCAGACCTGCCCCTGCTTGCGATAGGCCGCCGGATCCTGCGCCAACTGCCGCAATCGCTTGACCAAAGGGTTCTCGCGCGAGGAAATGACGTTGTCGCTCATGCGCCCTGCTCTTCCTTGGTCAATGTGCCCACCACCACGCCAGCCTCCGCCACGGGTGCGAAACTGCGGCGGTGTTCCGGGCACGGCCCGTGCGCCCGCAGGGCCTGCAAGTGCAACTCTGTTCCGTAGCCCTTGTGTTTGTCAAAGCCGTATTGAGGATAGGCTTGATGCAACTCGGCAAGCCCCCTGTCACGCGTGACTTTGGCCAGGATGGATGCCGCCGAAATGGCCTGGACCTTGGCGTCGCCTTTGACGATGGCCTCGGCCCGGATGTTGAGCACGGGCAGGCGGTTACCGTCAACCAGCACCAGAGTGGGCTTGAGGCGCAGACCCGCCACTGCACGCTGCATGGCAAGCATCGTGGCCTGCAGAATGTTCAATCGGTCGATTTCTTCCACCGAAGCCTCGGCCACGCAGCAGCACAGGGCCTTGGCCCGGATTTCGTCGTAAAGCTTTTCACGCCTTGCGGCAGTGAGCTTCTTGGAATCTGCCAGGCCCGCGATGGGCCGCTGCTCATCCAGGATGACGGCTGCGGCCACGACCGGCCCCGCCAACGGCCCGCGCCCAGCCTCATCCACCCCGGCCACCAGACCAGGGACGTCCCAGCAGAGGGAGGCCTGTTCAGCGTGCAAGAAGTTCCTCGATCGCATCGGCGGCCAATGTGGGGGTATCGCGCAGCAGGCTGCGGTGCATGTCGGCAAAGCGCTGCTCCAACGCCGCGACACGCTGGCGACCAGTCTCGGAAGTGTCAAGCCATGCCAGGGTGGTATCGGCCATGGCCGCAGGCGTCGCACGCTCTTGCAACAGCTCAGGCACCAGGAATTCTCCAGCCAGGATGTTCGGCAACCCCACCCAGGGCTGCAGCATCTTGCGTTGGGTCAGTTTCCACGACAGCCAGCTCATGTGATAGGCGATGACCATGGGCCGCTTGAACAGTGCGGCCTCCAGCGTGGCCGTGCCGCTGGCGATCAAGGTCACGTCGCACGCAGCCAGTACGGCATGCGACTGGCCTTTAGTGACCTGTACCACTCCTGTCATGCCTGCGCGCTCCACGATCTGCTGAATAAGACTCTGCAACGAAGGCACGGCAGGCAATACCAAACGCACGCCGGGCCGATCCTTGCGCATCAGATCAGCCGCAGCCAGGAAACGGGGCAAAAGATGTTCGATTTCTGCCCGCCGGCTACCCGGCAGCAACGCCACCACTTCCGCATCAGTCGGCAGACCTAGCGCAGCCCTTGCACCTTCGCGGTCAGGCTCCATCGGCACCACCTGAGCCAACGGATGCCCCACATAGGTGGCGCGGATACCATGCCGCTGCAACAACTCCGGTTCAAAGGGAAAGATGCAAAGCACCAGATCGACACAACGGCGAATCTTCTCCACACGCTCAGGCCGCCAGGCCCAAACAGCCGGAGCCACAAAATGCGCGGTCGGCACGCCCGCAGCCCGCAGGTTGCCTTCCAGATCAAGGTTGAAGTCGGGGGCGTCCACGCCAATGAAAACGCGAGGCGGCGCTTTCAGCAGGCGGTCCTGCAACTGACGGCGGATGTCCACGATCTCGCGGTAGTGGCGCAACACTTCCACGTAGCCGCGCACCGAAAGTTTCTCGCTCGGCCACCAGGCGTCAAAACCTTGTGCCTGCATGTGCGGCCCGCCAATGCCCGCCGACGACCAGTCTGGCCAGCGCGCCTTCAAGCCACGCAGCAACTGCGCGGCCAGCAGGTCGCCCGACGCCTCGCCCGCGACCATCGCGACGTCAGCAGGCACGCCGGACTGCTCTGAAACCATCAACGCACGATCCCGCGCTGGGTGGTGACGCCTTGCAGGAAAGTACGCATCATGC
>CBKZAG010000291.1:0-3433 GCA_966692625.1 uncultured Comamonadaceae bacterium | reverse complement strand
TCTTCTTCCAGCTGAAAGGACACTGACCATGAGCTTCGAAATCGCGCTGACCGGCATCAACGCCATCAACACCCAGCTGGAAACCATCAGCAACAACATCGCCAACACCGGCACCTACGGTTACAAGTCGGGCCGGGCCAACTTCGCGTCCATGTACGCCGGTACCCAGCCCACGGGCGTGGTGGTGTCCTCGGTCACGCAGAGCCTGGACATCGGCGGCAGCGTCCTGACCACGGGCCGTGCGCTGGACGTGGCCATCTCCGGCAAGGGCTACTTCGCCACCAAGGACACGACGGGTGAGACGCTCTTCACCCGCGTCGGCGTCTTCTCGACCGATGCCGAGGGCTTTGTGGTGGACGGCTTCGGCCGCAAGCTGCAGGGTTACGCGGCGGTGGAAGGCAGCACGGCGCTGGGTGCCTTCGGTGACCTGACCGTCACCAAGGGGCAGATCGCTGCCAAGGCCAGCACGTCGCTCGATTACGTGTCCAACCTCTCGGCCGACTGGACCACACCTGCGGTGGCACCCTTTGACGCCACGGATGCGCAGACCTTCAACAGTTCTTCCGTGTCGGTGGTGTACGACTCGCTGGGCGTGCAGCACACCGTGACGCAATACTTCGTGCACAGCAACACCAACGAGGTGACGGTGCACTACGCGTTTGACGGCACGGACCTGGGTAGCACCTCTACACTGACTTTCGGCACCGACGGCACCTTGAGTTCGCCTGCCGCGGCCGTGTCGGTGGCACTGGGCACCCCCACCGGTGCCGACCCCATGACCCTGGCCGTGGACTACACCGGCACCACGCAATACGCCGGTACCACCACCACCACGGTCAACAGCACCGATGGCTACGCCTCGGGCGTGTACACCGGCGTGAGCATCGAGGAAGACGGCTCCGTGATGGCCCAGTACAGCAACGGCGAGAAGAAGCAGGTGGGCACGGTCGCGCTGGCCACCTTCCCGAACGAGGACAAGCTGGTGGCCGTCAGCGACACCAGCTGGACCGTGTCGAACGATTCGGGCGAGCCGCTGTACAACGTGCCGGGCACGGGCGTGGCGGGCACGCTCACCGGTGGTGCGCTGGAACAGTCCAACGTCGATCTCACGTCCCAGCTCGTCAGCCTCATGACCGCGCAGCGCAACTACCAGGCCAACACCAAGGTGTTCTCCACGCAGAACGCGATGATGCAGTCGCTGATGCAGTCGATGTGAGGCGGGCGCCATGGATGCCTTGATCTACACCGCCATGAGCGGTGCCGAGCGGGCCATGCGGGCCCAGCAGGTGCACGCCAACAACCTGGCCAATCTGGAGACGCCGGGCTTCCGCGCCGACATGGAGCTGGCCACGGCACGCGCCGTGGAAGGCTATGGCTACGACGCCCGGCACCTCAGCGAACTCAGCGCCAGTTCGGTGTCTTCACGTCAGGGTGCCCTGCGCCAGACGGGGCGTGAGCTGGACGTGGCGGTGATCGGCGAAGGCTATTTCACCGTGCGCTCCGGCAACGGCGAAGCCTATACCCGCGCGGGCAACTTCACCTTGGACGCCGAGGGCGGCCTGCTGCTCAACGGCCGGCAGGTGCTGGGCGATGGTGGCGAGATCGTGCTGCCCCCGCACACGCGCGTGGCCATCGGGCAGGACGGCACGGTGTCCATCCAGCCGCCGGGGCAGACGGAGCTGCAGGCGGTGGACCGCCTCAAGCTCGTGCGCCCGCAGGCCGCCGACATGACCAAGAACACCCTAGGGCTGCTCGTGTCGCGCTCCGGCGAGGAACTGGCCGCCGACGACACCGTGCGCGTCAGCGCCGGGTCCCTCGAGGGCAGCAACGTCTCGGCCGTGGAGGAGATGGTCGCCACGCTGGCCGTGACGCGCGACTTCGAGGTCCAGATGAAGCTGCTCGGCGCGGCCGACGGCATGGCCGAAGCGGGCAACCGGCTGATGCGTGGTTGACGCAGACCGCCCCACTCATTCACGAATCAAACAGGAGTCACCATGAACCCAGCCATGTGGATCAGCAAGACCGGCGTGCAGGCGCAGGACGCCAAGCTGCAGGCCATTGCCAACAACCTCGCCAACGTCAACACCACCGGCTTCAAGCGCGACCGTGTCGTTTTCGAGGACCTGTTCTACCAGGTCGAGACACCGCCCGGTGCCGCCATTGACGAGAACAACAGGGCGCCGTCCGGTGTGCAACTGGGCAACGGCACCCGCCTGGTGGGCACGCAGAAGGTGTTCACCACGGGCAGCCTGCAGACCACCGGTCAGGCGCTGGACGTGGCCATCGTCGGCAACGGTTTCCTGCAGGTGGAAATGCCCAGTGGCGACACTGCCTATACCCGTGCCGGGCAGTTGCAGGTCAACGCTGAAGGCCGTCTCGTCACCGCCAAGGGCCTGCCTCTGCTGCCCGAGATCACCGTTCCCGCCAACGCCACGGCCGTCACCATCGGCGAGGACGGCACCGTCACCGCGAACGTTGCAGGCTCGACCAAGCCGACCCAGCTCGGCCAGATCACGCTGGCGGGTTTCGTCAACCCGGCCGGTCTGCTGGCGCTGGGCGACAACCTGTACCAGGAGACGGTCGCCAGCGGCGCGCCCGCCGAAGGCGTGCCGGGCGAGGACGCCCTGGGCAAGCTCAAGCAAGGCGCGCTCGAAGGCTCCAACGTCCAGGTGGTGGAGGAGATGGTCGAGATGATCACCGCCCAGCGCACCTATGAAATGAACACCAAGGTGCTGTCCGCTGCCGACAACATGATGCAGTACCTGGCCCAGGCGGTGCGCTGATGAACCGCCTGCCGCTTCTGGGCCTGGTGGCGCTGCTGTCTGCCTGTGCGGCCATCGAGCCGCCGCAGGTGCCGCCGTTGACCGACAGCCCTCTGCCCCCCATGCAGCCGCAGGCGCGCAAGGGCCAGTCCGGCGGCGTGTTCCAGCCAGACGCGCCTTGGCTGCTCACCTCCGACAGCCGTGCCTTCCGCCCCGGTGACGTGCTCACCGTCATCCTGCAGGAGACGACGCAGGCCAGCAAGAGTTCGGGCACCGACATTGCCAAGAGCAGCGATGTGTCCATCAGCCCGCTGACCCTGGCGGGCAAGAGCGTGAACCTGACCAACATGGGCGCGGGCGCCGAGCGCGACTTTTCGGGCAGCGCCAGCAGCACCCAGCAAAACGCCTTGCAAGGCGCCATCACCGTGGTGGTGCACGAGGTGCTGCCCAACGGTCTGCTGCGCATCTCGGGCGAAAAAAAGCTCTACCTCAACCAGGGTGAAGAGTTCATCCGTCTCAGTGGCTACGCGCGCGCGGCCGACATCGACGCCGACAACCGCCTGTCCTCGCAGCGCATCGCCAACGCCAACATCGCCTATTCGGGCAAGGGCACGCTGGCAGATTCCAACAGCGCGGGCTGGCTGACGCGCTTCTTCAACAGCCCCTGGATG
>CBKZAG010000290.1:0-3448 GCA_966692625.1 uncultured Comamonadaceae bacterium | reverse complement strand
TGGCGGAGAGGGCGGGATTCGAACCCGCGGTGGGCTATTAACCCACACACGCTTTCCAGGCGTGCGACTTAAACCGCTCATCCACCTCTCCGTGAAGCCCTGCATTCTACAACGACTTTCCCCGCCTTTTTGGGGCGGCGCTGCAAAAGTTCAAGAAAGCGTCTTCATGGTCTTGACCATCTGCATGGCCGACCCGATCAGGTGGCTCACCTCCGACATGTTGCCCGGAACGATCAGCGTGGTGGTGGCATCCGCCGCTACACGGCCATAGGCCTCCACCGCCTTTTCCGCCACCTTCAACTGCACCGCCTGCTCGCCACCTTCGGTGCGGATGGCCGCAGCAATGCGTTCGATGGCCTTGGCCGACGCCTCCGCCACAGCCAGAATGGCAGCGGCCTCGCCCTCGGCCTGATTGATGGCGGCTTGCCGATCGCCTTCAGAGCGCGCGATCGCGGCTTCGCGTTCACCGTTGGCAATGTTGATCTGTTCCTGCTTGCGCCCCTCGGATGCGGCGATCAATGCCCGTTTCTCCCGCTCCGCCGTGATCTGCGCCTGCATGGCATGCAGGATCTCGGCCGGTGGCGTCAGGTCCTTGATCTCGTAGCGCAGCACCTTCACACCCCAGTTCAGCGCGGCTTCGTCAATGGCGTTGACCACCTGGGCATTGATGATGTCGCGTTCCTCGAAGGTCTTGTCCAACTCCAGCTTGCCAATCACGCTGCGCAGGGTGGTTTGCGCAAGTTGCGTCACCGCCATGATGTAGTTGGACGAGCCGTAACTCGCCCGCATCGGGTCGGTCACCTGGAAGTACAGGATGCCGTCCACCTGCAGCTGCGTGTTGTCTTTGGTGATGCAGATTTGGCTGGGCACGTCCAGCGGAATTTCCTTGAGGCTGTGCTTGTAGGCCACCTTCTCAATGAAGGGCACCAGAAAGTTCAGGCCAGGCGTGAGCGTGCCCGCGTACTTGCCCAGCCGCTCCTTGACCCAGGCGTTCTGCTGGGGCACCACCTTGATGGATTTGATGATGAAGATGACGGCAATGACGAACAGGAGGATGGCGATTTCCATGAGCTAGATCCCTGTGTGAGTTGAAAACGCTTCAGTTCGGCTCGACGATGAGCCGGTTGCCTTCCATGGCAATGATGCGGTACTGGCCAGCGGGGGCATCGGGCAGGGGAGACGACAACGACGCATTCCAGTCGGCACCACGGTACTTCACGATGGCCCGGCCGTCCCCATCCCATTTTTCGACCCAGACGGTCTGTCCAATGTCCAGATTCACATCCCGGTTCGCGGCGGCAGGCGGTTCAGTCGGGTGCTGCTTTCGCCACCGGTGCCACGCAACGACTGCACCCCCGCCCACCAGCGCGGCAGCCACCAACTGGACGCTGATGCTCGCCTGCAGGTGCGCTGCAATGGCGCCGGCGCACAGGCCCACGGCCAGCATGAGGAGAAAAAACGTTCCAGTGACGAGTTCCAGGGCCACGGCAGCCCCGGCAAGCAGCCACCAGACGGTCGATTCGGCCATCGCTTGTCCTTTCTTGCGGTGTCGTCAGGTCTCCCAAGGCCCAACCTGGCCCATTTTGGTTCAAAAAGCACCAAGTTACCCACAGCCCGCCACATTAATTACGTACACTTGGGCGCCATGAAATTCCGCTTCCCCATCGTCATCATCGACGAAGACTTCCGCTCCGAAAACACCTCCGGTCTGGGCATCCGTGCCCTGGCGCAGGCCATCGAGAGCGAAGGCTTCGAAGTCGTCGGCGTCACCAGCTACGGCGATCTGTCTCAGTTCGCTCAGCAGCAAAGCCGTGCCAGCGCCTTCATTCTGTCGATCGACGACGAGGAGGTCACCGGCAACCCGGACCTGGACCCGGCAGTGCAGAACCTGCGCAACTTCATTGCCGAGGTGCGCCGCAAGAACGCCGAGGTCCCCATCTATGTCTACGGCGAGACCAAAACCAGCCGTCACCTGCCCAACGACATCCTGCGCGAACTGCACGGTTTCATCCACATGTTCGAGGACACGCCGGAATTCGTGGCTCGCCACATCATCCGCGAAGCCAAGAGCTACCTCGAAGGCATCCAGCCACCGTTTTTCAAGGCGCTGCTCGACTACGCCGAGGACGGCTCCTACTCCTGGCATTGCCCGGGGCATTCCGGCGGTGTGGCTTTTCTGAAGTCACCCGTGGGCCAGATGTTCCACCAGTTCTTTGGCGAGAACATGCTGCGTGCCGACGTCTGCAACGCCGTGGAAGAACTCGGCCAGCTTCTGGACCACAACGGTGCCATAGGCGAAAGCGAGCGCAACGCGGCGCGCATCTTCAACGCCGACCACTGCTTCTTCGTCACCAACGGCACCAGCACCTCCAACAAAATGGTGTGGCACCACACCGTGGCGCCGGGCGACGTGGTGATCGTGGACCGCAACTGCCACAAGTCCAACCTCCACGCCATCATCATGACCGGGGCCATCCCCGTGTTCCTCAAGCCCACGCGCAACCACTGGGGCATCATCGGGCCCATTCCGCAAAGCGAGTTCGAACCCGAGGCCATCCAGGCCAAGATCGCTGCGCACCCCTTGTTGCAGGGCGTGGACACGAAGGACATCAAGCCGCGCATCCTGACGCTCACCCAGTCCACCTACGACGGTGTGCTCTACAACACCGAGACCATCAAAGGCCTGCTGGACGGCTACGTCGACAACCTGCACTTTGACGAAGCCTGGCTGCCGCACGCTGCCTTCCACCCGTTCTATGGCGCCTTCCATGCCATGGGGCGCAAGCGCGCGCGGCCCAAGCACACGGTGGTGTACTCCACACAGTCCATCCACAAACTGCTGGCGGGCATCAGCCAGGCCAGCCATGTGCTGGTGCAGGACTCGCAGAACACCAAGCTGGACCGCCACCTCTTCAACGAGGCGTATCTGATGCACACCAGCACCAGCCCGCAGTACAGCATCATCGCCAGCTGCGACGTGGCCGCCGCGATGATGGAGCCGCCCGGCGGCACCGCGCTGGTGGAGGAGAGCATCGCCGAGGCGCTGGACTTCCGCCGTGCCATGCGCAAGGTGGACGCCGAGTTCGGCGACAACGATTGGTGGTTCCAGGTCTGGGGGCCGGACCACCTGGCGGAAGAGGGCGTGGGTGAGGCCAAGGACTGGGTGCTGGGGCGCACGGATGCCGATGGTCACTTGCCCGTCAGCGGCCAGGAAGCCTGGCACGGTTTTGGCGACATGGCGCCGGGCTTCAACATGCTCGACCCCATCAAGGCCACCATCGTCACGCCTGGTCTGAACATGAACGGCGACTTTGCTGCCACCGGTATCCCGGCCAGCATCGTCACCAAGTTCCTGGCCGAGCACGGCGTGGTCGTCGAGAAGACCGGTCTGTACTCGTTCTTCATCATGTTCACCATCGGCATCACCAAGGGCCGCTGGAACACCCTG
>CBKZAG010000289.1:0-3463 GCA_966692625.1 uncultured Comamonadaceae bacterium | reverse complement strand
CCGCCAGCCATCACCAGAGCGCAGGGTTGTTTGTTCATACCCGGCCTCCGTGCATCAACTTTCTATTCTCATGGTCGATGCGCAGCACCACTGCGATGGCCACGAGGTTCATCAGAATGGCCGAGCCGCCGTAACTCATGAAAGGCAGCGTCAGGCCCTTGGTGGGCAGCGCGCCCAGGTTCACACCAATGTTGATGAAAGCCTGGAAACCCATCCACAGGCCTACACCCTGCGCCACCAACCCGGCAAACACCTGGTCCAGTGCAATGGCCTGGCGGCCGATGTACATGATGCGGCGCGTGAGCCACATGAACAGCGCGATGAGGATGAGCACGCCCACCAGGCCGAATTCCTCGCCAATGACGGCGAGCAGGAAGTCGGTATGCGCTTCGGGCAGCCAGTGCAGTTTTTCCACGCTGCCGCCCAGGCCCACGCCAAACACCTCGCCCCGCCCGAAGGCGATGAGGGAGTGCGAAAGCTGGTAACCCTTGCCCAGCGCGTGATCGACACTGAACGGGTCGAGGTAGGCGAACACCCGCTCGCGGCGCCAGGGTGAACTGGCGATCATGGCCGCGAACGCAGCCACGAGGACGCCTGCGATCAGGAAGAACATTCGGGCGTTGACGCCGCCCAGGAAGAGAATGCCCATGGCGATGACAGCGATCACCAGGAAGGCGCCCATGTCGGGTTGCGCCAGCAAGAGCACACCGATAAGACCGACGGCCACCCCCATGGGCAGCACGGCGCGGAAGAAGCGCTCCTTCACCTCCATGCGCCGCACCATGTAGCCCGCCGCGTACATGACGACAGCCAGCTTGGCCAGCTCTGACGGCTGGAAGTTCATGAGCCCCAGGGGAATCCAGCGACGTGCGCCGTTCACACCCTTGCCGATGAAGGGCAGCAGCACCAGCACCATCAGCACGATGGCGGCGCCGAACAGCCAGGGCGACCACTTCTCCCACCGGCTCATGGGCACCTGGAAGGCGATGAGCGCGGCAACCGCACCAATGGCCATGGACAAGGCGTGCCGCACCAGGAAGTGCGTGGGTGCGTAGGCACGGAAGCGCGGGTTGTCCGGCAAGGCGATGGAGGCGGAATACACCATCACCAGACCCCAGCACAACAAGGCAACGACGACCCACATCAACGGTTGGTCGAACCCCATCTCGCGAACCACCGAGGTGCGCCCGCGCGCGTAATCGCGGCTGGAGAGGCGCACGGGCAACTCGCCCACCCACTCGCGCGCAGCACCGCCAGCGGCGCGCGCGCCGCCACCCAGCCAGCGGCTGAGGCGGGCGAAGCCGGTGAGAGTGCGGGTATCGCTCATTGGTGCACCCTTCGGCCTGCGGCCTGTCCCGCCGAGCGGGAGCGAGCTTGCTTGGAGCGGTCCGGCGCGGCGCTCATGTTGGCGTACCCTCTTCTTCCTGCAGTTCGTGCACGGTGTCCACGAACACCTGCGCGCGGTGTGCGTAGTCCTTGAACATGTCCAGGCTGGCGCAGGCGGGCGACAACAGCACGGCGTCTCCGGGCTGTGCCTGCGTGGCGCACCAGCGCACCGCATCGGGCAAGGTGGCGGCATCATGCAGGCGCACATGCGTGGCCCCCAGCGCCTCGCGAATGGCAGGGGCATCGCGCCCAATCAGTGCCACGGCACGCACGTGCCGGGCAACGGCGGCAGCGAGCGGGGAAAAGTCCTGCCCTTTGCCGTCTCCACCCAGGATGACGACGAGCTTGCGCTCCGCCCCCAGGCCGTTGATGGCCGCCAGCGTGGCACCCACGTTGGTGCCTTTGCTGTCGTCGAAATATTCAATTTCGCGCACGATGGCCACGGGCTCCACGCGGTGCGGCTCACCCCGGTAGTCGCGTAGCGCGTGCAGCATGGGTGCCAGCGGTGCACCGGCAGCCGTGGCCAGCGCCAGCGCGGCCAGGGCGTTGCTGGCGTTGTGGCGCCCCCGGATGCGCAGCGCCTCGGCAGGCATCAGGCGCTGCATGTAGATCTCTTCCTCGTCCTGGCCCCGGCCCTTGCGGCCCGTGCCCTGGCGGGTGTCGTCCACCGGCAAGGCACGCACCAGCCAGGTCATGCCGTTCACCGTCTCCAGCCCCCAGTCGCCCGCGTGGTGCGGCATTTCGGTGCCGAAGGTCACGTGCTCGCGTGCGGGCTGCGTCTTGCTCTTGTTGCCCTCGCGTACGGTCACGGGCTGCGGGCGCCACGCCATCACGGTCGCGTCGTCGCGGTTGAGGACCATCACCCCCTGCTGGCCGAAGATGCGCGCCTTGGCGGCTGCATAGGCCTCCATGCTGCCGTGCCAGTCCAGGTGGTCTTGCGTGACGTTGAGCACAGTGGCTGCCGTGGGTTCGAAACCCTGCACGCCTTCCAGTTGAAAGCTGGAGAGTTCCAACACCCAGGCCTGCGGCAACTGACCAGCCGCCATGCGCTCGCGCAGCACGTCCAACAGCGTGGGGCCGATGTTGCCTGCCACGGCCACGTCCCATCCCGCTTCGCGCAGCAGATGGCCGGTCAGCGACGTGGTGGTGGTCTTGCCGTTGGTGCCGGTGATGGCAATCACTTTCGGGCGGTAAGGCTGGTTGGCGGCCTCGCCTTCAGGCACAACATCAGTTTCAGGCGGCTCCGCCAGCGCCTTCAAGGCATGGGCGAACAGGCCCAGTTCGCCCACCACGGGAATGCCCACGGCACGCGCGGCTTCTTCCAGGCCCGCCATCTGCGCCGGTGCAATGCCAGGGCTGCGGCACACCATCGCCCAGGGGGCGCGCTGGAACAAGGCCGCGTCGAAAGCGGCGCACAGCAGCGTGGCGCCGGGCAGTTCGGCCGCCAGCGTTGCTGCGTTGGGCGGGTTCTGGCGCGTGTCGGCCACGGTCACCTTCGCCCCCGCCTGCGCGCACCAACGCGCCAGCGCCAGGCCCGAGATTCCCAGGCCCAGCACCAGCACTTCGCGGTCTTGCAGGTTCAGGTTGTTCATCGCAGCTTCAGGGTGGACAAGCCGATCAGGCACAACAGCATGGTGATGATCCAGAAGCGCACGACGACCTGCGTCTCGCGCCAGCCGGATTTCTCGAAGTGGTGGTGCAGCGGCGCCATCTTGAAGAGGCGGCGCCCTTCGCCGTAACGGCGCTTGGTGTACTTGAACCAGGTGACCTGCAGCATGACCGACAGCGCCTCGACCACGAAGATGCCGCCCATGATGGCCAACACGATCTCTTGCCGCACGATGACGGCAATGGTGCCCAGCGCGCCGCCCAGGGCCAGCGCACCCACGTCACCCATGAACACCTGCGCCGGGTAGGCGTTGAACCACAAAAAAGCCAAGCCCGCACCGGCCATGGCAGCGCAGAAGATCAGCACCTCGCCCGTGCCGGGGATGTAGGGCAGCAGCAGGTATTTTGAGAACACCGCGTTGCCGGTGACGTAGGCGAACACGCCCAGCGCCGAGCCCACCATCACCAC
>CBKZAG010000288.1:0-3544 GCA_966692625.1 uncultured Comamonadaceae bacterium | reverse complement strand
TTTTGCTCCGGGGCTCTGGCCACCCCCTACGTGTCAGACGCCCAGTATCGCTGAAAAGTGCCACGCTTCCCCAAGACGAAAAAGGGACGGTGAATACCGTCCCTTTCCAGTGCTATCAGCGCTCAGATCAGAGGCTGTAGTACATGTCGTACTCGACCGGGGAGACTTCCACGCGGGCACGGGTCACTTCCTGCATCTTCAGGTCGATGTAGGCGTCGATCCAGGCGTCGGTGAACACACCACCCTTGGTCAGGAACGCGCGGTCCTTGTCCAGGTGCTCCAGGGCCTGGTCCAGGCTGTGGCACACGGTGGGCACCAGCTTGTCCTCTTCCGGGGGCAGATGGTACAGGTCCTTGGTGGCAGCCTCGCCCGGGTGGATCTTGTTCTCCACGCCGTCCAGACCGGCCATCAGCAGAGCGGCGAAGCCCAGGTAGGGGTTGCACAGGGGATCCGGGAAGCGAGCTTCCACGCGACGGGCTTTATCGGAAGCCACGTTCGGGATGCGGATGGAAGCGGAACGGTTCTTGGCGGAGTAAGCCAGCTTCACCGGAGCTTCGAAGTGCGGAACCAGGCGCTTGTAGCTGTTGGTGCCGGGGTTGGTGATGGCGTTCAGGGCACGGGCGTGCTTGATGATGCCGCCGATGTAGTACAGCGCGAAGTCGCTCAGGCCAGCGTAGCCGCTGCCAGCAAACAGGTTCTTGCCATCTTTCCACACGGACTGGTGCACGTGCATGCCGGAGCCGTTGTCGCCGTGGTAGGGCTTGGGCATGAAGGTGGCGGTCTTGCCATAGGCGTTGGCAACGTTCTGGATCACGTACTTTTGCAGCAGGGTCCAGTCGGCACGCTCGACCAGGGTCGAGAACCTGGTGCCGATCTCGCACTGGCCGGCGCCAGCCACTTCGTGGTGGTGCACTTCCACGGGCACGCCCACGGCTTCCAGGATCTGGACCATCTCGTTGCGCATGTCGATGGTGCTGTCCACCGGTGCCACGGGGAAGTAACCACCCTTGGTGCGGGGACGGTGACCACGGTTGCCGCCTTCGAGCTTGGCGCCGCTGTTCCAGGGAGCTTCGTACTCGTCGATCTGGTAGAAGCTGTGGCCGGGTTCGTTGCTCCAGCGCACTTCGTCAAACAGGAAGAACTCGGGTTCGGGGCCGAAAAAGGCCACGTCGCCCAGGCCAGTGGCCTTCAGGTAGGTTTCGGCGCGCTTGGCAATGGAGCGGGGATCGCGCTCGTAGGCCTTGCCGTCGGTCGGCTCAATCACGTCGCAGACCAGCACCATGGTGGTTTCCTCGACGAACGGGTCCACAAACGCGGTGTTGGCATCGGGCATCAGCAGCATGTCGGAGGCTTCAATGCCTTTCCAGCCGGCAATGGAGGAGCCGTCGAACGCCTGGCCTTCGTCGAACTTGCTCTCGCCGAACTGCGACACGGGAATGGTAATGTGCTGCCACTTGCCACGGGTGTCGGTGAAGCGGAAATCGACGAACTTGACGTCGTTGTCCTTCACCATATTCATCACGTCTGCGACGGTCTTGGCCATCAGAAATCTCCTGGTCGGATGGGTAAAAAAACTTGACCGCGTAGTTGAAGCAGCATCCATGCCAACTCCGTCGGGCCGGTGGCCGCACCAAGCCGGCACGGCACACGCCGCTATTGTGCCCGGTTTGCACGCCCTGTTTGCGTGCTGCAAGCGCAGCAAGTTCACTCAAACGGGTTCACAAAATCACAAATCGCACCACATAGGTGCAATTAAGCACCACTTTGGAGCAACTAAGATCGCACCAATTCGGGGCCCAGCTTCACGTTCGCTGCAAGCAGTCCCTGCCTGAGTTCGGCGTAAGCGTGGGCCGTGACCCCCGTGTCGCCCTTGACACCCAGCTCAATGTGCCGCCCCCACTGCGGGTGGTCCACGCTGGGCAGGCTGAACACCTTGACGCCTGGGTGCCGAGCCTCGATGGACTCCATCAGCGGCGTCAGGGCCGCTTCCATGGCGCCAAAAACAATCACCGAACGCTCTTCGCGCGCCACGCGGCGGAACAGGTGTGCGTACCGCTGCTCCAGCACCCACTCGATCATGGGCCACGCCATGACCGGAAAACCCGGCACGAAATGCACAGCACCACCAGCCACCCCTTGGCAAGTAAACCCCGGGATCTTGTTGTACGGGTTGGGGATGATGCTCGCCCCCACCGGAAACACACCCATATTCAGCCGGTGCACGTTGTCATCGCGGTCCGGCTCGTAGGGCACGCCCTGCTCACGCGCCACATCCTGCATGCGCTCCTGGATCAAGGCCTTGGCTTCGGGATGCAGCACTAGGTCCACCCCCAGCGCCGCCGCCGCACACTGCCGTGTGTGGTCATCCGGCGTCGCGCCGATGCCGCCGCAAGAAAACACCACGTCACCGCTGACAAAGGCATCGCGCAACGCAGCTGTGATGGCCGGCCGGTCGTCACCCACATAGCGAGCCCAGGAAAGCGCCAGGCCACGCGCGTCCAACAGTTCAATGACCTTGGGCATGTGCTTGTCGGCACGCTTGCCAGAGAGGATTTCGTCGCCGACGATGATGAGCCCGATCGCGGGCATGGCTGAAGTGCTCATGGGATGTCTCGTGCCTCCACGTCGATCACGTCTGACGCAAGGCGGCTCTTGTCACGGGAGGATGGGAACACGGTCTCGGCCGGCGGCGGCGGGGCGTCAGCCACCGGGGCTGCGGCCATACCGCGCAACGCTTCAAGTGCGGCCAGCAAATAGTGCGTGAACCAAAGGGAGGCAAACGCGAAAACCAACGCATAAATCCAGATGGCCAGCGGCACCAGCAATGGCGCCAGCGCAATGAACATGGCGCCCGACGCCCACAGCAGACTGGGTGCCGCCCCCAGAAAGCCGGACAGCACCCCCATCGCCAGCAACGGCATGCGGTGGGCGGCCAGGATCTGCTCGCGTTCTTCGCGGCTGGCATGCTCGGCCAGGGCGTCAAAGGCAAACACACGGTAGGTGAGCCAACCCCAGATCAGCGGCGGCAACACCAGCACCAGGGGCGGTATCAGCCACAGGGGCATCGACACCAGCAGCATCAGCACGGCCAGCGCGGTGGACCACAAGGACCACCAGGTGCTTCCCCAAAAAGACCCGCCGCGCCTGCGCTCCAGCGCGGCAAAGCGCCGCTGCGCCACCAAGTCCACAATGGCAGGCGTCATCAGCAAGGCCACCAACAGCAGCGCCAGCAACACGATGATGGGCGTGGCCACGATCAGCACCACCAGCGGTGCCAACACCCCACCCAGGCTGCCAATGCCCACAGACTCCAGCCAGCGAAGCGCGAAGGTGATCAGCTCCTGCGTCTCGATCCACTGCAAAACGCCCGCCACGGCCGCGTCCCAGAAGAAGTACCCGAGCGCGAAAGACGCCGCCACCATCAGCAACAAGGGCAGGATCGACAGGGCGATGACGCGGGGGTGCAGGCAGTAGGCCACCGCGCGCCAGAAAGAACCGATGAGCAGACGCATGACGCCAAGAATACAACGAACGCGTTGCAGGA